>JAEWED010000238.1 GCA_023389745.1 Actinomycetes bacterium | reverse complement strand
GTGCTGGTGACCTCGGACCTTCGGATGCAGAACGCTCGGGTGGAGGCGACGAGCGCGTCGGACCACCTTCCCGTCGTGGTCCAGCTGACGGTCCCGACCGGATGACGCGGCGATCATGGGCGCCGGTCCGTTCGCTCCAGGGGCAGCCGGACTTGATCCGTGCTGAGGCCGCGAAGCCGATCTCGGACGGCGCCCACGTGAAGCCCTCACCGAGTGCCGAGGCAGCGGCGTCGTCGAGCGTCAGCGCGCGCCGGTCCGCGGGGTGTGTCGTGAAACCGAGTCGCGACGAAACGCGGGTGGTTCGAGCGCTCGCTTTCGTTCCAACTCGGCGCGGGAGTGCACCCGGCACTCGCGCTCACCGGTGCTCGCGCTTCCTCGGAAGCGCCCTCCGACCGGGCCGTCTGCCACTCGCGGGCCTGCCAGTGTCACGGTGTCCGTCGGCCGCCGAGCTCAGTCCGGCAGGACCGTGAGGTCCACGAACGACGGTGAGTCGGCGGAGTGCCCGATCCGGTAGGTGCCGCCCCACAGGTTCGCCATGTCGGCGAGCGGGATCAGATGCGGGGTGTCCGAGGTGGCGACCCGGATCCGGAGTCGGTGCCCCGCAGGGACCGTCGCGAACGCCGGTCGGATCTCGATGTCCTGCCGCACGGCCTGACCGATCGGCATGGGTTCGATCGAGCCGGGTGTGAGCGGCAGGTACGGCCTGACGTAGCCGGTGGGTCCCGCGCCGCTCGGCCAGGACCGGTCGACGTCGAGCGCTCGTAGGCTGCCGAGCTGGGCGCCGCCGGTGATGTCGCTCGAGGTGCCGTCGGGTGCGACGTCCTCGACGGTCACGGCGAGCAGCGAGTCGGGTGCGCTCGAGGTCAGCGACACCGACAGCCCGATCGGGCCGGCGAGCCGGAGCGGCTCGGCGAGCACCTCGCTGGTGAACGACACCACACCCAGCTCGACCGGCGCCCGGCGGTGCACGTTCGGGCAGTCCTTCTCGAACAACCCGGCCGAGAACTGCACCGTCGACTGCGAGCAGCCCGCGCCGAACCCGGTGAACACGAGTTCGGTCGGCGACTCCGGCCCGGCAGGACCGTCGTCGGTCAACGCGCCATCGCTGCGCAGCCATCGTCGGCTCACCTCGGACGACTCCGCCGGGTAGGCGGCGACCCGGTACTCGTCCCCGCCGGGCTCGATGACGTGCACGGGTCGAGCCTCGCGGTCGACGCCGTTGTCGATGTCCTTGAGCCAGCGGTCGAACCAGCGCAGCTGCGTCGCGGTGAAGTCGGTGCCGCTGCCCAGGTTGCCGTGGTGCCACGGGCCGAAGGTCAGCTGGTATCGGGCGTCGACCGGCTGGTCCGGGGTCATCGGCGCGTCGAGCGGTCGGCCCGCCGCGGCGTTCTGCAGGCCGCTGTAAAGCAGCGGCACCCCGCGCTGGAACACGTCGTAGAGCCCGCCGACCAGGTGCACGGCGACGCCGTTGTCGACGATGCGGTCGAGCAGGTCCGCCGGGCGTCGCTGCGCCCAGAACTCGCCGTCGTAGCGACGTTCGCCGTTGGTGAACATGTGCTCGGCCATGACGCCCTCGAAGCGGGACATCTGGTCCAGGTTCGCGAGCGCCAACTCGAGTGCGGCGGCCGGGTCATCCGCGCGCTCGGTGAATGGCGTCGTGGAACGGGTGACCCCGTAACCGAACAGCAGGCCGAGCGGTGACAGCACGTTGAGCGCACCGCCGCTGACGAACAGGTCGCGGTACGGGTCGGCCGTCGCCGAGATCGGGAAGATCGCCTTCAACGGCGAGCCGGGCCCGACCTGCGCCGCGGTGAACAGCTGCACGATCGCCAGGTACGACACGCCGACCATGCCGACGTTGCCGTCGGACCGGGGCAGCGCGGCCGCCCAGTCGACGACCTGCGCGCCGGCGGTCGCCTCGGCGGGGTCGAACAGGTCGAAGCGGCCGGTCGAGCCGCCCGTGCCGGGCACGTCGACGACCGCGCCCAGGTAGCCGTGGCGCACCAGGTCCAGGTTGAGCCCGTTGCCGCCGGGCATGTCGCCCTCGACGGCGCCCGACTTGCCGTACGGGGTGAAGCCCACGATCACAGGGAACGGACCCTCGGCGGGCTCGCCGGTCTCCGGGTCGGCGGGGGAGTACACATCCGCTCGTAGCTCACGGCCGTCGTCGAGGCGGATCACCAGGTTGCGCTGCAGGGCGACCGAGTAGGGGAACCCGTCGGATGGACCGGGGTCGAACGGTGGCGGGGCGCAGGCGGCGAGCAGGGCGACGACGACCGTGACGAACACCGTGCCGGCGAGCGGCCGACGGTCGATCCGAGTGGTGCTGGTGCTGGGACCTGATCGCATCGTTCCCCCATCTACGAACACGAGTGTTCGTGGAGCGTAGCGAGGGCGGCGCCGCGGCGCGTCGGATCGCGCGTCGCCCGCTCGGACCGGCCGCGGACAGCCCGGTACCGTCGAACGTGTGAGTGGCGACCGTGTGAGTGGCGACCGTGTGAGTGGCGACCGTGTGGGCGACAGGCCCGAGCTCGAGATCGACCGGTCCGCACCGGTGACGAGGACACCGCTGGGCGACGGCAGCTCCTGGGTGGACCTGCGCCCGGCGTTCGCCCGGGATCCCGAGGGGCTGCTCGACCACGTGCTCACGACGACCGACTGGTACGCGAGCGACGTGTGGCGCTTCGACCGCTACGTCGAGGAGCGGCGACTCGGCGCGATGATCCGTGCCGACTCCCACACGACGTTGCGCCAGACCGGCATGCACCTGGAGTCCGCTTACCGGGTGCGCTTCAGCGGCGTCGCTGCGATCCACTACCGCGACGGCGAGGACTTCCAGGGCCTGCACTCTGACCGTCAGATGCGCTGGCTGGACGAGACGATGATCGCGATCCTCGTGGTCGGCGAGCGACGGCCGTTCAGGCTGCGGCCGCGCCGGTCCTGGACCGACCCCGAGGCGCGCGCCGACAGCTCCGAGGACGTCGTGCTGCACCCGGGTCACGGTGACCTGCTGGTGATGGGCGGACGGTGCCAGCGCGACTGGCTGCACGCCGTCCCTGCGCACTCGACGTCGAACTCGCGGGTGTCGCTGACCTGGCGTTGGACGTCGCGACGTGGCCGCCCCGACACCGGACCGGGCTACTACGACGGCAAGCACTACTCCGACGGCCCACGCGTCGCGGGCTCACGTCGTCGTCGCGTCTGACCGCCCCTCGTCGACGACGGCGTCGGTGACGGCGGTCGCCGCTGCGGCCGTGTGCTCCTCGTCCTCGACGATGTGGTCGAGCAGCCGGGCCAGGCGGAGACGCTCGGAGTGGCTCATCGCCGACCACTGCGCCAGGCGCTGGCGCACGTAGCGGACGTCGGTGGGAAGCCGCTCGTCGCCGAGGGTCGTGAAGTACGTCGCGATCGAGCCGGTGATCATGCCGAGGGTGCCGATGCCGGCGACCATGAGCACCACCGCGATGAGCCGGCCCGGCACGTCCACCGGTGCGATGTCGCCATAGCCGACGGTCGTGGTGGTCACGAGCGCCCACCACATGCCGTCGCCCCAGCTGTCGATCCCCTCCTCGAGCAGCGCGACGCCGGTGCCACCCGCGACGATGAGCACCGCGGTGAAGACCAGCACGTAGCCCAGACCGTTCTGACGCAGCACCCCGCGTGTGGTCGGCCCGACCCTGTGCAGCAGCCGGAAGGCGCGCAGCAGGCGCACCAACCGAAGGAGGCGGATCGTGCGGAACGGGCGGAACAGCTCGAAGGGGATGAGCGCGACCAGGTCGAGCCAGTTCCGGCGGGGGAAGGTGCGCGGCTCGGGGTCGCGACTCAGGCGGACGACGAAGTCGGCGACGAAGATGGCGTAGATCGACCAGTTGACGACCGCCGCCCAGGGGCCGCTGACGAAGAGGGTGGCGACGGTGACGACCGCGAGCAGGCCGAGCAGGAGCTCGTAGGCGAGCTCCCAGCCGCTCGGTGCCGGCGCGTCGATCGGCTCGTCCACCCGCTCGCTCAGATGAACTCGGCGGTGCTGCCGCCGAGGGGGATCGGGTCCATGCCGAGCTTGCGGTGGTCCCAGGAGCGGACGCGGTCCACGTCGAGGCGCACGGCGACGCGCTTCTGCAGCATGAACTCGACCAACGGCTTCACGTCGTCGGTGTACGGGCCGTTGTAGCGCTCCCAGACGCTGACGCCGACCTTCCACAGGTCGTCGGGGTCCTCGGAGATGACGGCGGTGCCCTCGAAGGACACGCCGCGCAGCGTGTCGTAGGTGTGGCCGTCCTCGACCATGAACGTCATGCGCGGGTCACGCCGCAGGTTGACCGCCTTCTGCGAGCGGGCCTTGGTCTCGAACCAGATCTGACCGTCGACGACGGCGTACCACATGGCCACCAGGTGCGGCAGGCCCGACGGGCCGATGGTGGCGACCGTGGCCGATCGCTGCCGGTCGAGGTAGGTCGCGATCTCGTCGTCGCTCATCGTGATCTGCGAACGCTGGTTGGTGCCCATGTGGTGGTCCCCCGGGAGAGTGGTCTGGCGAGTGTCGTGGCGGGTGCTGTGACAGCGGTGGTGCGTAGGGAGAGTCTGGCCGATTGCCGCCCGGTCGTTCGCGCTCGCTGTGTCAGCGGTTGCTGCAGAACCCGAATCCGGTGCTCGCCCCAGCGTTGATCGTCCGGTTCCAGTCGACCCCGCGCACGCGCAGCGTGTTGCCCGAGCGGGTGTGCTCGCCGTTCCAGAAGGTGTAGATCTGGCCCTCGACGGGCGTGTCGACGATCCAGGTGAGCGGCGACGACGTGGGGTTCGTGACGGTGACCTCGACGCAGTAGCCGGTGGTCCAGTCCGAGGTGATCCGCATCGACCACGTCGCGGGCGACGGAGCAGCGGGCTGGGTGGTCGTGGTGGTCGTGGGCTTGACCGTGGTGGTGGTCGAGGTCGTGGTCGTGGGCTTGACCGTGGTCGTGGTGGGCTTCACCGTCGTGGTGGTCGACGTGGTCGTGGTCGCCGACGGCACGTAGGGCCGCTCCGGTGTCACCGACCAGTCGTCGATCACGACCGAGGATCCGTTGCCCCGAGCGTCGCTGACGCGGAACCGGGCGGTGCCGGCGGCCCGCCGCGTGCCGTCGGGCAGCGTCAGCACGGCGTCCAGGACCACGGTGCGGACCGACTGCTTCACCCCGGAGGTCCGGGAGCCGATGCACCGCGCGGTGACGGTGACGACGACGTCCTGGTCGCGATAGGCGAGCCCCTCGGAGCCCTTCGCCCCGAGCGGCTCGACGCAGGAGTCGTCACCGCGGCCCGTCGCCGCGCCGATCAGCGCGTCGGGGTCGCGGCTGACCTGGTTCACGGCGGTCTCCATGGCGGCGTCGACGGCGCGGAACTGCGCGGCCGCGGCGGCCTGGGACGCGGCGATGCGCGAGCTGGTCATGGTCATGTTGAGCAGCGCGACCATCGTGATGCCGCTGACCCCGGCCCAGATCGCCAGGCCGGTCATCAGCGCGAAGCCGCCCTGGCCACGCCGCGCCCAACGGTCCGCGAGCAGCCGGGCGATCATGGTCGCACCGTGATCGAGGCGGACCACGGCCCCCAGTTGCCCGCGGCATCGCGGGACCTGACCTGCGCGGTGTACGTGTTCCGGGCGGCCGAGAGGTTGCGGATGCGCACGGTGGTGCCGGTCTCCTGGCCCGTCGCGCTGTCGGAGCAGCCGACGCACTGCAGCCTGACCTCGTAGCCGCGCGCGGCCTCGACGCGGTCCCACGCGAACTCTGCGAACCGCTTGCCCTGTTCGACGCCGCTGTTGGTCATGCGCAGGTTCGACGGGGCGGGCACACCCGCGGGCGCGCTGACCGTGATCACCTGGGTGGCGCTCGCCGTGGCGCCGGCGTCGTCGGTGACGGTCAGGCGCACCGTGCGGCTGCCGGCGCCGGTGTAGGTGACCGACGGGGGAGTGGCGAGGTTCGAGGTGGTGCCGTTGCCGAGGTCCCACGCGTACGTCAGTGGCGGGTTGACGGCCATGGCCGACTCGTCGCTCACGATTGCAGCGAGCTGGACCGCCAGGGGCGAGCTGCCCGCCGTGCGATCCGCGACGATCTGCACCGTCGGGACCGTGTTGAGCACCCGGATCAGCGTCAGGGCGGTCGCCGTGGAACCGTCGCCGTCGGTGACGGTCAGGGTGACGACGTAGCCCTCGGGCCGCAACCGGTCGTAGGCCTTGGTCGGCGTCGGGAGCGTCGATGTCGTGCCGTCGCCGAAGTTCCAGGTCCACGACACGATGCGGCCGCCCCGAACGGCGTCGGCGTCGTCGTTGCTGCCGGTCGACGAGAACGAGACGAGCTCGCCGCGTGCGACCGCGGTGTCGTTCGGGGGCGCCGAGATCACCGCGACCGGTGGTCGGTTCGTCACGGTGATCGGGACCGATGCGCTGGCGGAGCCGCCGAGCTCGTTGGTCGCCGTCAGCACCGCGGTGAAGGTGCCGGGTCGGTCGTAGACGTGCACCGGGGCGTCCTCGGCCGAGGTCGTCCCGTCGCCGAAGTCCCACTCGAACGTGAGCGTGCCGCCCCGTGGGTCCGAGGACCCCTTCGAGGTGAACCGGACCTGGAGCGGAGCCGCACCACTTTGCGGATCGGCGCCGATCACGACGTCCGGCAGGAGCTGCTCGTCGTCGATGGTCTCGCCGCCGGACCGCACGGTGGCGCTCAGGACGACCTGGTCGAGCTCGGGGGTGGTCACACGCAGCTGCACACGTCGGCAACCGGACGCGGCGGCCGACGCGGCCCGGTCGTCGCCGGTGGCGAGCACGCCCGGTTCCTCGCCGCGGCCCAGCCCGAGCACCTGCTGCGGATGGCTCGAATCGCACGACGCATCGGTCAGCGCCGCATTGACCTCGTCGACCAGGACCGACGCAGCGACCTCGCGGTCACCGGTCCGCTCGCAGACCCGTCGCCACAGGCCCGCGTCGGCCTCGTCGGTCGGGCCGATCGAGTACACGATGCGCTGATCGTCGCGTGTCAGCGCGAACAGCGGCGTCGCACCCTTGCCGCGTGAGGTGCCACCGCCGCGGGTGCCGGGCGTGCAGTCGGCGATGCCGACGCCGCCGACCTCGGCGCGATGGGCGGTCGCGACGTCGCGGAGGAAGTGCGTCCGCAGCGCCCCGAGCGACGCGCCCGCCAGGTTGCGCTCCCGGATCGACACCTGCTGGTGCATCGCGACCTGTGCCCAGCCCATCATCGGGAGCACCAGCATCACGCTGAGGCCGAGGGCCAGCATCGTCTCGATCAGGGTCATGCCGCGCTGGTCGCCGGCGGTGGGCCGTGTCATCGCCGCAGCTCGAGCGATCGAGCGGGCGACGGCGCCCGGGTGACGATGTCGGCCTGCGAGGTGCGGCCGTCGACCGCGACAGCGATCGTGACGCGCTGGGCGCCGCCGTCCTCGGAACACGTCGCGACGTAGCTCGCCGAGGCCTCGTCCCAGTAGTGCACCTCGATGATCCGCGCTCCGCTCGTGCCCGGGTCCTCGACGATGCGGGACGGGTGGTCCGCGACGAATCGGTCGTATGCCGAGCGGTACTCCTCCGGTGAGCCGCACGGCAGGTACGCCATGGCCTTGACGTTCTCGGTCGCGGTGGTCAGCTCGACGCCGATGCGCTGGGTGAGCTCGGCGTTCGCGCTCGCACGCATGCCGGTCATCAGCCCGACCGCGGCGGCCAGGATCAGCGGTGCCATGAGGGCGGACGCGATCAGCACCTCGAGCAGGCCGGCGCCGCGCTGTCCACGCGACGCCCTCGATCCGGAGCGGGGGAAGCTCGTCGGGCGACGTCTCACCCCGCTCCATCGGCCAGGGATGCCGAAGGAGCAGAAGATCGACGAAAAGTTATTTTGCTGGTTCTTCGGCGGCGTCGGTCGGGGCCGGTCGCGCTGCCGTCCGCAGTGCCCGCACCGCAGCGGTGTCGTTCACGACCGCGACGATCATCGCCACCACCGAGATCGCGGTGATCAACCCGCCCGGTCCCCGGAAGCTGAAGCCGATCATCGCGGCCGCGAGCGTGAGGAACAGCCCCAGGTTCACGGTGCGGTCGTCGATGCGCCGCTGCACCAGGAAGACCTCGACGACCTGCAGCACGAGTGCGCCGATCAGCACGCCGATCGAGTAGGCGGGGCCGTCGAGCAACGCCATGAGCGCGATCGGCAGGCTGCCCGCGAGGATGCCGACGTAGGGCACGAACGACACCAGCGCGGCGATGACGGCGAGCAGCCCCGGCATGTCGAGGCGAAGCGAGGTCGCCAGCGTGTAGGCCACCACGAGCACGACGACGGCCCGCACCGCCATCGCTCCGATGTACCCCGCGGCACGCACGTACGCCGCCCGTGCGATCCGATCGACCTCGTCGCGCAACCGAACGGGCGCGAGCCCGATGAGTCCACGCACCATCGACGGTCCCGTGAAGACGAGCATCACGGTGAGGATCCAGACGATGAAGGTGGCCGACGCGCTGCCGCCGACCTTGGACGCCACGCCGGGCAGATCTGCGTTCTGGAAGCGGATGCGCTCCGCCGTCTCCGCCGCGAACCGCTCGATCTGGTGCCCGACGTTGAGGTCCTTCATCAGGGTGCCGATGCCGTCGACCTGCTCCAGGCGGTGCACGGCGGCGGGCACGGCGGTCTCGAAGCGGTCGGCCTCGGCGCGCAGCTCGGTGAACGCGACGGCACCGAGCACGCCCACCGCGGCTGCGAGGACGCCCGTGAGCACGAGCACGGCGACGAACTTCGGCATGTGCCGGCCGAGTCGTTCGACGAGCGGAAAGGCGAGCGCGGCGAACACGGTCGCCTGGGCGAACCACCACAACGTGGTCGTCGCTCGGGTCGCGACGAGCGCGACGACGAGTGACCCCGCGAGGATCAGCGTCGCTCGGATCAGCGAGGTGGGGGTGATCCTCAGGGTGGTCGACAACTGCCCAGTCTCCAGGTGCACGGTCTCCAGGGGCGGATCGGCGAGTGCGTCCCCGATCCCGGCGCACGCCGATCCTAAGCTCGCCCGATGGCCGACGAACGTGATGCCGCACCCGGTGCGACGCTGCACGTCGACCTGGCCTGGCAGAGCGTCGTCGTGGGGATCGTGTCGCTGCTGGCCCTGGCGCTGCTGTGGAGCGCGGTCCGCATGGCGTCGACCTCGTTCGCCATCATCGTCGTCGCGCTGTTCCTCGGCATGGCGCTCGACCCGGTCGTCAACGGCATCAGGCGCCGGACCCGCCTCGGTCGGGGCTGGGCGACGGTCCTGGTGCTCTCGGTGGCGACGGTCCTGATCGGTCTGTTCCTCTCGGTCGCCGGTCCGCAGCTGGTCAAGGAGTCCGCCAACCTCGAGCAGCAGCTGCCCGAGACCATCCGCTCGCTGGACGACCTCCCCCTGATCGGCCACACGATCAAGGACGCCGACCTGTCCACGAAGCTCACCGACGCGCTGTCGTCGTTGTCGGAGCGGACCGAGGGCGACGGCACGAGCATCTCGGGCATCGTGGCCACCGTCGGCTTCGGCGTCGCCGCGTTCCTGCTGGCCTTCTTCCTCGTCGCAGGCGTGCTCTTCGAGGGCCCACGCCTGATCGGCGACATCCGCACCGCGATCCCCGTCGCCCGCCGAGACGCCGCCGACACGATGGGACGCATCGTCTACCGGGTGCTCGCGAAGTACTTCGCGGGGTCGATCCTCATCGCCACGCTCAACGGCATGTGGGTCGCGGTGGCGGCGTTGGTGGTCGGCGTGCCGCTCAGCCCCGTGCTCGGGGTGTGGACGGCGCTCACCGCGTTGATCCCCCAGATCGGCGGTCTGATGGGCTTCGCCCTGGTGCTGGTCGTGAGCCTGACCGAGGGCATCGGAGCCACCGCGGTGATGTCGCTGGCGTTCCTCGCGTTCATGCTGCTGAGCAACCACATCCTGATCCCGACCGTGGTCGGCAAGGCGGTGAGCCTCTCCCCGCCGGTCACGATGCTCGCCGCGATCGGTGGCTTCTCGGTCGCCGGGATCATCGGCGCCCTCTTCGCGGTGCCCACCTTCGGGGCCATCAAGGCCGTCGCGATGTACGTCAGCGGTCGGGCGGCGCCCGACGATCCCGAGGAGCACCAGGAGTCGCGCCACGGGCTCGACCGCGTGCGCCGCTGGGTGCGCCACGTCCGCCACCGCGCACCGCACGAGGCGGGAACGTCAGCGACCTGAGCCGGACTGTGGCAGGGTCCGGGGATGGACGTCGCATCGCTGTTCTCGGTCAAGGGCAAGGTCGCACTCGTCACCGGCGGGAGCCGTGGCATCGGGTTGATGATCGCCGAAGGTCTGGTCCGCTCGGGAGTGCGGGTCTACATCTCGTCACGCAAGGCAGAGGTCTGCGATGCGGTCGCCGAATCGCTGCGCGAGCACGGCGAGTGCATCTCGGTGCCCGCCGATCTGTCGACCGCCGAGGGGGTCGACGGCCTCGTCGCCGCGATCGGTGAGCGCGAGTCCGAACTGCACCTGCTGGTCAACAACGCCGGGGCGACCTGGGGCGCACCGCTCGAGGATTTCCCGGACGACGCGTGGGACAAGGTGATGGCGACCAACGTCAAGGCGGTGTTCGGCCTGACCGCCGGGCTGCTGCCGCTGCTGCGCGCCGCGGCCAGCGAGGACGACCCGGCCCGGGTGATCAACATCGGCTCGGTCGACGGCATCCGTGTGCCGGCGACCGAGAACTACCCGTACGCGGCGTCGAAGGCGGCGGTCCACATGGTCACCCGTCAGCTCGCCCACCGGCTCACCGGTGACCACGTCAACGTGAACGCGATCGCCCCGGGGCCCTTCCCGTCGAAGATGATGGCGTTCCTGCTCGACGCCGAGGGCGGCGAGGAGCTGGTGGCCTCGAGCGTGCCGATGGGCCGCATCGGCCGACCTGACGACGTCGTCGGTGCGGTGCTGTTCCTGTCGTCGCGTGCGGGCAGCTACCTGACCGGCGCCATCATCCCGGTCGACGGCGGCATCTCGACGCGCGGCTGAGGCAGTCGGTCGGCAGCGGGTCGGTCGGCAGCGGGTCGGTCGGCGGCGGGTCGGCCGGCAGCGGGCACGAGTCGGTCGAGCTCGGCGGACACCTCGGTCGGACGCCCACCGAGCGCGAGCGCGAGCAGGCCGCCGGCTTCGGGTCGCAGCAGCCCCGATGACGGTCCGGGCGGCGGATCGTTCGGTGCCTCGGCGTCGTCGTGTCGCACGGCGAGCCGTGTGCCGAGGCACCGCGCGCCGGCCACCCCGCCGCCCGCGTTCCAGCCGGGGGTGCGGGTGTCGTACGAGGACCGCAGCGTGGTCACGCCGTCCAGGGTCAGCGAGAGCTCCGAGACCAGTCGGCCGCCGCGGTCGTCGTCGTTGCGACCGTCGACGACGATCTCGTCGACGGTGACCTCGGCTCGCGCTCCCACGTCGACCTGCATCGTCGAACGGTGCTCCGCACGCGCGGTGACGATGACCGGCTCCGGCGACCAGCGCAGCGAGGCGCCGGCCGCGACCGACAGCTCCGTGTGCAGCGACGAGCCGTCGCCACGTGCGGCGTAGAGCACCATCGCCGCCACGGAGCGCACGGTGGCGTGCACGCCGGGGCCGACCTCGACACGGATGCGCACGTCGTCCTCGGCGACCGGCGACGCGGCCGAGCCGACCAGCCAGAGCGTCTCGCCGTCCCACCGGCACCACAGGGGCGCGGCCGCCAGGCGACCGCTGGCGTCGACCCTGCCGTCGGCCCTGCCGTCGGAACTGGCCCGCAGCCGGATCTCGAGGTCGGCCCTCACGCGGTCGCCGCGGCTCGCCAGGCGTCGAGCTCGTCGGTGATCCACTCCGCGATCGGGGCGGCGCCCGCCGGTTCGACGAGCGACACGAACGCGGTCGGCAGCTCGCCGCGCTGTGCCTTGGAGTCGCGCTCCATCACACCCAGGTCCGCGTTCACCAGGTGCGCGATGTCGACCTTGTTGATCACCAGCAGGTCGGATCGGGTCACACCCGGCCCGCCCTTGCGGGGCACCTTGTCGCCGCCGGCGACGTCGAGCACGAAGAGCTGCTTGTCGATCAGGCCGGTCGAGAAGGTGAGCGTCAGGTTGTCGCCGCCGCTCTCGACGAGCACCAGGTCGAGGGGACCCTCGCGCTCCTCGAGGTCCTCGACGGCGTCGAGGTTCGCGGTGATGTCGTCACGGATCGCCGTGTGCGGACAGCAGCCGGTCTGGACCGCGACGATCCGGTCCTCGGGCAGCACGCCGCGGCGCCGCAGCGTGTCGGCGTCCTCGGTCGTGTAGATGTCGTTGGTGACGACACCGATGCGCAGGTCGTCGGCCAGCAGGTTGCACAGCGCCGCCACCAGCGCCGTCTTGCCGGTGCCGACCGGGCCGCCGATGCCCACCCGGAAGGCGCCCGAGGGGCGGCGGGGGGTGTCCGCGTCATGGGTGTCGTGCTCGTGGGCATGTCCGATGTCGTGCATGTGCGATCAGCTCCCGAAGAGTCGGAGTTCCTGGACGAGTTGCAGCTCGGGGTCGAGCTCGGCGAACGGCGTGGACCGGTGCGGCAGCGCGGTCGGATCCGGGCACGACGCGCCGGCAGCGGCGGTGGCGTCGATGGTGGGGCGGAGCCGGTCGAGCACCGCTGCCACCGAGAACGGGTCGAGGCTCAGCAGGCGCAGCGCAGCGGTGGTCAACGCAGCGGCCGCGCCGTGGGCCAGGCCGGTCGCGGTCTCGATCGGCGAGCACCCCAGGTGCCCGGCGACGGCCCCGAACACCACCGGCTGCATCGGTGGACGACCGTCGATCCGCTCGATGCCGTGGTCGGGCCAGAGCCGGTCCGCGGTGCGCAGCAACGACCGGCCGAGCGCCCTCGACGTGGCGCGCACCGCTGCGCTCGGCGTGCGTGCCGCGAGCTCCGCGTCGAGCAGGTCGGCGCGGTGTCCGCTCGCAGCGAGCGCCGCCACGGCCGCGTCGGTCACGCACACCGTGTGCAGCCGGGCCTCGACGTAGCGCTCGAGCGACGACGCGTCGTGCACTCGTCCGGCGGCGACGGCGGCCTCGAGCCCGTGGCTGTGGGCGTGTGTCCCGTCGGGGAACCGTCCGTCGGAGAGCAGGAGCAGCGTCGAGACGGTCATCTCAGGTCCGCATGGTCTCAGAACAGGAAGTAGCGCTGCGCCATCGGCAGCTCCGAGACGGGCTGCTGCTCGATGACCTGCCCGTCGATCGACACCTCGAAGGAGTCGGGGTCGACGGTGATGTCCGGGCACACGTCGTTGTTGACCATGTCGGCCTTGGTGACCGACCGGCAGTCCTCGACCGCCACCAGGCGCCGCCCGAGCCCGAGGCGCTCGGTGAGGCCGTGCTCGATCGCGGTGGGGGCGACGAACGCCACCGAGGTGGCACCGGCGACCCGACCCGCCGCGCCGAACATCGGGCGGGGGAACACGGGCTGCGGCGTCGGGATCGAGGCGTTCGAGTCGCCCATCTGCGCCGAGGCGATCATGCCGCCCTTGAGCACCAGGTGGGGTCGCACGCCGAAGAAGCGGGGGTCGTACATGACCAGGTCGGCGAGCTTGCCGACCTCGACCGAGCCGACCTCACGGTCGAGCCCGTGAGCGACCGCCGGGCAGATCGTGTACTTCGACACGTAGCGACGCACGCGCTGGTTGTCGTCGTCGGTGTCGCCCGGCGCAGCGCCGAGTCGGCGCTTCATCGCGTGCGCGGTCTGCCAGGTCCGGATCACGACCTCGCCGACGCGGCCCATGGCCTGGGAGTCCGAACCGATCATCGAGATCGCGCCCATGTCGTGCAGCACGTCCTCGGCAGCGATCGTCGAGGGGCGGATGCGGCTCTCGGCGAACGCCAGGTCCTCGGGGACCGAGGGGTTCAGGTGGTGGCAGACGATCAACATGTCGAGGTGCTCGTCGACGGTGTTGACGGTGTGCGGACGGGTCGGGTTCGTCGACGACGGCAGCACGTTCGGCCGTCCGGCGACGGTGATGATGTCCGGGGCGTGGCCGCCGCCGGCACCCTCGGTGTGATAGGCGTGGATCGACCGACCGGCGATCGCTCCCAGGGACGACTCGACGAAGCCCGCCTCGTTCAGCGTGTCGGTGTGCAGGGCGGCCTGGACGCCGTACTCGTCGCAGACCCGCAGGCAGGCGTCGATCGCGGCGGGGGTCGAGCCCCAGTCCTCGTGCAGCTTGAAGCCGCTCGCCCCGGCACGGAGCTGTTCGACCATCGCGTCCGCCGACACCGTGTTGCCCTTGCCGAGCAGCGCGACGTTCACCGGCCACACGTCGATCGCGGTGAGCATCTGCTGCAGGTACCACGGCGCGGCGGTGACCGTGGTCGCCTTGGTGCCCTCGGCCGGACCCGTGCCGCCGCCGATGATCGTCGTGATGCCGGTGGCCAGCGCGGTGTCGAGCACCTGCGGGCAGATCAGGTGGACGTGGGAGTCGATCGCCCCGGCGGTCACGATGCGTCCGTTGCCCGCGATGATCTCGGTCGACGGACCGATCACCAGGTCGGGGTGCACGCCGTCCATCGTGTCGGGGTTGCCGGCCTTGCCGAGCGCCACGATCCGGCCGTCCCGCACGCCGATGTCGGCCTTGACGACACCCCAGTGGTCGATGACGACCGCACCGGTGATGACCAGGTCCGGTGCGCCCTGTGCACTGGTGCGCAGCGACTGTCCCATCGACTCGCGGATGACCTTGCCGCCGCCGAAGACGGCTTCGTCGCCCGCCAGGCCCGGTCCGCCGCAGAGGTCGCGCTCGACGCGGATCACCAGGTCGGTGTCGGCCAACCGGATCCGGTCGCCGGTGGTCGGACCGTAGAGGTCGGCGTAGCGCCGCCTGGTCAGCTCCACGGAGTGCTCCGATCGTCGTGGGACTGCAGGTCGGGGGTGTGGAGCCGTCGGAACCCGGCGGTGCGCCGCTCGCCGCCGTAGCGGACGAGGGTCACGTCCATCGGGATCCCGGGCTCGAAGCGGGTGCTGGTACCGGCGGGCACCGCGAGGCGGAAGCCGACCGCCGCGGTCCGGTCGAACTCGAGGGCGTCGTTCGCCTCGGCGAAGTGGAAGTGCGAGCCGACCTGGACCGGGCGGTCGCCCGTGTTCAGCACGTGCAGGTCGATCGTCTCGAGTCCCTCGAACAGCACGACGGGGTCGTCCGCGCCGAGGACCTCGCCGGGTCGGACGCCCGGCGCTGCGGCAGAGGCCGCGTCCTGCGCATCCGAGCGCTGCGGCGCCTGGATCGGGTCATGCAGCGTGACGAGCTTCGTGCCGTCGGGGAACGTGGCCTCGACCTGCAGCTCGTCGATCAGCACGTCGATGCCGTCCATGACGTCGTCGGTGGTCAGCACCTCTCGTCCCAGCGCCATCACCTCGGCGACGGTGCGACCGTCACGCGCGGCCTCGAACACCCACGAGGTGAGGATCGCCACGGCCTCGGGGTGGTTGAGTCGCAGGCCACGTTCCCGTCGACGGGTCGCCACGTCCGCGGCCACGTGGACGAGGAGGCGCTCCTGCTCGTGGGGCGAGAGCTGCACGGTTCAGTCCCGGCCGAGCTCTGCGGCAATCGGAGCGGGGCGGACGAGCAGCGCCAGGCCCGCAGCGACGGCAGCGGTCAGCCCGAGCCCGATGAGGCCGGCCATGGAGCCCGACAGGGAACCGTCGAGGCCGGCCACCGCGTAGTCGGCGAGCGGGCTGCCGTGCAGGACCGAACCGGGGCCGGTGACGGCGAAGCCGAGGTCGCCGGCGACCCGCTCGAGCCCGTCGGGCTGCGACGACGCGGCCAGCGAGAGCGCACCGGCGGTGCCGGCCGCGCAGGCGGCCATGGCGGCGGTCGGCGACAGCTCGAGGCGTCGCAGCGCCACGAACGCCCCGAGGGCGGCGAAGGTGACCACGAGCTCTCCGACGCCGATCGCCGAGTGCACGGCGAGCATGGACGACGTCAGCTCGCCGACGGGCACCGAGGTCGTCGCACCCACGGCGTGCAGGCCGGCGAACGCGAGGGCCGCGAGCGGCGGACCGGCGAGCGAACCGAGGGCGACCGACGCCCACCAGCGACCGTCGATACGTCCGGAGGTGGCGACGAGCCGCATCGCTGCGGCGGTGACCAGCACCGGGATGATCGAGATGAGCAGCACGTTCACGCCGAGGGCGCCGACGCCGCCGTCCGCGAAGAAGAGCGCCTGGCTGGCGAGCACCGCGGTCACGGCGAACAGCGCCCGGCGCGGGCCGAGCAGGGCGGTGGCGAGCGCACCGCCGAAGAGGTGGCCGCTGGTGCCGGGCAGGACCGGCACGTTGACCATCTGCAGTGCGAACACCAGCGCTGCGGTCGCGAGCTGGGGGCCGACACGCTCAGGGTGCTCGACGAGCGTCGGGACCTGCCGCAGGTTGCGCACGGGGCGCAGCGCTGCTGGCGGTCGCAGCGCTGCTGGCGGTCGCAGCGCTGCTGTGGCGAGCACGGCGGTCGCGCCCACGGCGGTGACGATCTCGGTCGGATCGTTGAACAAGTGGTCGGGAACGTGCATGTCGTGACACCTCTCAGGTCGGCCCGGGCCGAACCTAGCCCTCGATGTCGACGATGGCCGCTCCGCCATGTCACGGCTGTGTTACAAGTTCCCGCGACCGCGAGGTCGCCCCGCTCAGACCGGTGGTTCCTGGATCGCCAGGCCGTCGAAGAGCAGTCCGACCGCCACCTCGGCGTGCGCGTGCACGGCCTCGGCGTCGTGACCGTCGACGCTCACCCCCAGCCGTTCGGCCAGGCCCGGGAACACGATCGGGCCGGCGATCCCGTTGGTCATGAAGAAGTAGAGCAGCCCGGCGGAGTCGGTGCGGACCTTGCCCTCGGCCGCGAGTCGGCGCAACAGGCCGCCACCGAAGTCCTGGACCGGCTCGATGAACGCGGTGAACAGGTACTCGAGGCGCTCGCCGCCGAGCACGGCCTCCTGGTTGATGATGCGCAGCATGGCCGGACGCTCGGCGTTGATCTCGACGTAGCGCACGATGCCCGCCCGGAGCCGGGCCAGGTCGTCGGGGAAGTCGATGAGCGTCAGCGTGACGAGGTCCCGACGGATGACCCGGAACCCGTGGTCGACCGCCGCGTACCAGAGCCGCTCCTTGGAGCCGAACCGCTGCGGGATGTGGTTGTGGTGCACCCCGATGCTGCGCGCCAGGCTGCGCACCGAGGTCCCGGCGAAGCCCTCCTCGGCGAACGCGTCCAGGGCTGCGTCGAGCACCTCGGCGTCGGTGAGCGCGGCGTTCGCCGTCGTCGCCGCCCCGTCGGGAGAGTCCGCTGACTCCTGATCACCCACTTCGGCGCACGCTACAGGTCGAGAATCGCCCGGAGCGGGTAGAACGTGCACGTGAACGCCGAGCAGGGGGCGGGCCATCCGCACGAGGGAGGTGACGACCTCGCGGCCGAGCAGGTCGGAGACGACCGTGACCTGTCCGAGCTCGACGACGTCCGCGACCGCGCCGAGTTGCGCAACCGCTACTACGGGTTGCTCCAGGAGCTGCGCGTCGTGCTGCCGGGCGCCCAGGTGCTCGTGGCGTTCCTGGTGACCGCCCCGTTCGCGACGCGATTCCCCGAGCTCGACCGGATCGGACGGGGGATCTTCGGGGTCGCCACGGTCTGCTCGATGATGGCGGTGATCTGCATGCTCTCGCCGGCGGCCTTCCACCGCTTCGGCCGTCGCACCGCCCGGGTCCGTCGCCTCCGCTGGAGCATCCGGCTGACGGTGCTGGGCATGGGCTTCCTCGGGGTCGCGATGGCGACGACGCTGTGGTGCGTCGTCCGCTTCGTCTACGGCACGATCCCCTCGCTGCTGATCACGATCCCGGTCGCCGCGGCGCTGCCGCTGTTCTGGGTCGTGTTGCCGCTCACGGTCGGCAGCCGCCGCTCGGAGGAGGACGACGAGGTCGGGCTCAGCGGACGACCCTGAACCCGATGTTGCCCGCCGCGCTGTCGGGAGTGTTCGCGCTGCGCGCCGAGACCCGGTACCTCCAGCAGTACGACTCGTGGCACAGGTACGAGCCGCCGCGCATGACTCGGTGCGTGCCCGTGGTCGGGCCGCCGGCTCGCTCGGTGCCGGCTCGCTCGGTGGTGGCTCGTCCGCGGGTGTGGTCGGTGCCGAACCAGTCCGAGCACCACTCCCAGACGTTGCCGCACATGTTGAACGCGCCGTACCCGTTCGGGTCGAAGGCGTCGACGGGTGCGGTGCCCACGTGGCCGTCCTCGCCGCTGTCCTCCATCGGGAACTCGCCCTGGAAGACGTTCATCATGTGTCGCCCGTCCGGCTCGCGCTCGTCGCCCCAGGGGTAGCGCCGCTGCTCGAGCCCGCCCCGCGCGGCGTACTCCCACTCGGCCTCGGTCGGCAGTCGGACGCCGGCCCACTCGCAGTACGCGACCGCATCGAGCCAGGCGACGTGCACCACCGGGTGGTCGCCGCGCCCGTCGAGGTCGGACTGCGGACCTTCGGGGTGGTCCCACGAGGCTCCCTCGACGAGACGCCACCACGGCGCCGCGGCCACCCCACGCGTCGGCGGGAAGTCGTCGGGCAGCAGTCCAGCGAACACGAACGAGGACCCCAGCCGCTCCGACACGGTGCTGAACCCGGTCGAGAGCACGAACGCCGCCCAGTCGTCGTTCGTCACGGCGTGCGCGGCCAGCTCGAAGGGCGCCACCGTGACGGACCGGACGGGACCTTCGCCGTCGCTCGGGTACTTGGTCTCCTCCGAGCCCATCAGGAACGAGCCGCCGTCGAGCGCGAGCCACGACCGCTCCGGCGGTCCGTCGGGTGCGGACGAGGGCGCGGAACCGGGCCCGTCGGTGGAC
>JAEWED010000193.1 GCA_023389745.1 Actinomycetes bacterium | reverse complement strand
GTACTTGAGCGTGGGCTCCGTGCCGGCGGGCAGGTTGATCGTCTTGTACTCGAGGAACTCCTCGAGGCCCTCGGGGCCCATCTCGCGACCCAGGCCGGAGTTCTTGTAGCCGCCGAAGGGCGAGCCGAACGCCATGCCGTACGCGTTGATCGCGTAGGTGCCGGTGCGCACGCGGCGTGCCACGTCGAGGGCTGCGTCGACGTCGCCGCCCCACACCGAGCCCGACAGGCCGTAGTCGGAGTCGTTCGCGATCTCGACGGCCTGGTCGACGCCGTCGTAGGCGATGACCGACACGACCGGCCCGAAGATCTCCTCCTGGGCGATGCGCATGTCGTTGGTGACATCGGCGAACAGGGTCGGCTCGACGAAGAAGCCGTCGCCGGTGCCGTCGGGACGCCCGCCGCCGGTCGCGACGCGGGCTCCTTCTTCGACACCGATCTTGATGTAGCCCTCGACGCGGTCACGCTGCGCCTCGTTGATGAGCGGGCCGACGTTCGTCTCGAAGTCGGTGGGGTCGCCGGTCTTCTGCGACGCCATCTTCTCGGTGAGCACGCCGACGATCTCGTCGTAGCGCGACTGCGGGGCGAGGATGCGGGTCTGCGCGACACACGCCTGACCGTTGTTCATGATGCCCGCCGAGAGCAGCTCGTCGGCCACGCCCTCGATGTCGACGTCGTCGAGCAGGATCGCGGCGGACTTGCCGCCGAGCTCGAGCGTGCAGCGCTTGAGCTGCTCACCGCAGATCGCGCCGATCTTGCGGCCGGCGGCGGTGGAGCCGGTGAACGAGACCTTGTCGACGCCCGCGTGGCGCACCAGGTACTCGCTGACCTCACGGTCGGCGGGCACGACGTTGAGCACACCGGCCGGCACGCCGGCCTCGGCGGCGAGCTCGGCGAAGCGGAACGCGGACAGCGGCGTGTCGGGGGCCGGCTTGAGCACCATCGTGGAGCCCGACGCGAGCGTCGGGGCGAACTTCAGCATCGTGATGAACAGCGGGACGTTCCACGGGATGATGCCGGCGACGACGCCGACGGGCTCCTTGCGGACCAGCGCCGGGCCGAGCACGTCCTGGCGGACCTCTTCGAAGCGGTAGTCCTGGAGCACGTTCACGTAGGCGTCGAGCACCATGTTCGTGGCGCCGATCTGACCGAAGTGCGAGAAGAGGATGGTGGCGCCGACCTCCGCCGTCACCAGGTTGGCCAGCTCGTCGGCCGCCTCGAGCAGCTTGGCCTGCAGCGACCGCATGATCTCGAGGCGCTCGGCGGCGGTGCTGTTCGCCCACGGGCCCGAGTCGAGGGCGGCGCGGGCGGCGGCCACGGCACGATCGATGTCGGCCTCGGTGCCCTCGGGGGTCGATCCGATCACCTCGAGCGTCGCCGGGTTGACGACCTCGAAGCGGTCCTGACCCGCCGGGTCGACCCACTCGCCGCCGATATAGAGCTGCTTGTAGTCCGTCACGTTGTTCCCCCTGGATCGACGGCGCCTCGCGGGGTCGCGGCGCTCGTGTCGTCGGTGCCCGACAGGCTACCTGACGCCTCGTCAGGAGTTCTTCGGGGGTCGGGTGGGGGTACCGTTGATGTCGATGACTGTCGACGGCGAACCCGGGAATCCCACGCCAGGTGACGGCGTTCCCGATGACATGACCGTCGCAGTGGCACCCCCTCCGCAGTCCCGCGTGCTCGAGGGGGAGACCGGTGATCAGGTGTTCAACCGGCTGGTCCTGCCAGAGGTCGACGTGATGTGGCGTGTCGCCATGTCGCTCACCCGCAACCGCGCCGATGCCGAGGACCTGGTGCAGGAGAGCCTGCTGCGCGCCTACAAGGCGATCGACAGCTTCGACGGCCGCTACCCACGGGCCTGGCTGTTGACGATCCTGCGCAACACCGAACGCAACCGGCACCGGCGGCGCCGCCCCGAGCTGCTCTCCGATCCCGACATCGCCGAGGAGCGCGGTCCCCGCACCGAGGTCGACGAGGTCGAGAAGCGCGCCGAGGACCACGAGTTCGACTCGGCGGTCACCGCGGCGCTCACCGAGCTGCCCGAGAACTTCCGCCGGGTCGTCGAGCTCGTCGACGTCGACGGGCTGACCTATCAAGAGGCCGCCGACGTGCTCGACGTGCCCCTCGGCACGGTGATGAGCCGATTGCACCGTGCCCGACGCCGCATCAGGGACCTGCTCGTACCCGCCGGGTTCGGTCCCGGGCCTGTCCGCGACACCGCACTCGAACCGCTCGCCGACGATCAGCGCGACGGCGGGTCCAGTGCGGACGACACCTCAGGAGCAGCGCGATGAGTCCCGAGTCGGTCGACCCGCCCCGGTTGGCGAACCCGCCGTTGGTGCCGCTGTCCGAAGCCTCCGGCCTCTGCGGGGGTCCGGGCCAGATGTCGTGCACCGAGGCGAACGAGCTCATCCAGGCCTACCTCGACCACAACACCGACCCGGCGACGGGCGCGCTGGTGGCCGAGCACCTGGGTGACTGCCCGCCGTGCGAGTCCGAGTTCGCCGTCTACCAGCGCATCCTCGAAGCGCTCGGCCGCTGCCGGCCGGACCTCCCGAGCGACACCGCGGCACGGTTGCAGAAGTTCTGCACCTCGCTGTGCGACGGGACCGAGCCGGTGCCCGACCTCGACGCGCTCGACTGAACCTGGTCGGCTGAACTCGGCCGGGCAGCGCCCCGGCGGCTACTCGTCGCCCTGCATGCGGCTACTCGTAGCCCTGCATACGGCTACTCGTAGCCCTGCATACGGCTACTTGTAGCCCTGCATACGGCTACTTGTAGCCCTGCATGATGTGCACCACCCACTCCTCGGGGGCGGCGTTCATCAGGGTGCTCATGTCCCAGTAGTCCCACCAGCGGCTGACCTGCTCGCCCTCGAACTCGTGGACCGACACGAAGGGCAGGTCGACGGTCTCGCCGCTCGCCCAGGTCCAGCGCTCGACGTGCTCGGTCACGACGGTGTCGCCCTGGGCGATGATCGTCCAGCCGGGGACGTGCTCGTACTTCGCGAGCGGCTCGATGCCGAGGCGGAGTCGTGCGGCGACCTCGGCGGGGCCGAAGGCGCCCTCTTCCGGCGCGGGCACGTCGCGGTAGTTGCCCTGCGGGGTGAACCAGGCGCCGACCGCATCGAAGTCGCGGCGGAACAGGTCCTCCCAGAACCGTTCGATGCGCGCCGCATTCTCGGTCGAGCGGTTGCCGGTCGGATCGTTGTCGTCCGCCATGTGTCCCCCTGGTGGTCGAGCTGCGTGGTCGAGCGTCGGTCACGGTCTCGACCCGGTGGAGTCGAGGTGCCGGCACCCTAGCGGTGGGGGCAAGCTGTCGAACGTGAGGACGAGGCGAACGGTGAGGGTGGTGCTGGTCGCGGTCGGCCTGGCCGCGTCGGTCGCTGCGGGCTGCAGCGCCGACGACGGTGCTGGTGGTGCTGGTGGCGCCGACGGCTCCGGCGGGACCGACACGACGGCGCGGGTCTCGCCGGTCGACTACCTGGAGGACGCGTCGTCGGTGCCGAAGCTGCTGCGCGACCAGTTCGGCGAGGTGCCCCAGCTGCGCCGGCTGACCCTCACCGAGGACACGGTCCGCGCCCAGATCCGCGACCCCGAGCGGCCCGAGAACATGGACGACTGGGTCTACCGCGAGGGCGAGTGGACCTCGACGCCGGTCTCGGTCTCGGTGCACGAGATCGAGCAGTTCGACGACGTCACGTTCGTGCCGGGAGCGATCGCCTGGGACCGCATCCCCGCGCTGATCGAGGCGACCTACGACGGCGTTGACCTCGAGGAGGAGTCGATCACCTCGGTGTCCTACGACCGGATCGCGGGCGACCCGCCGCGGGTGTACATCGGCGTGACCGGGTTGCGGGGCAGCGGACGCCTACTCGGACGTGCCGACGGCACCGAGTACGACGTCGAGCGGAGCTGAGGGCACCCGCCACCGAACGGCGCCACACCGTCCCGAAAAACTGGACGGTGTGACCGAACGTCACCGAACCGTCCAGTTTTTCGGGACGGTGTCGGACCGGTCCCGCCAGACCGTCCAGTTCTTCGGGACGGTCGCGGGCGCGTCGGTGTGGGAACACCGGGGGCTGTCCCTCTCTCGGGCCGAGTGGCTGCCCCTCTCTCAGGCCGAGTGGCTGCCCCTCTCTCAGGCCGAGTGGCCGGGCTCGATGTGCTCTGCAGCACCGAGGACCAGCGGCGGCTCGTCGGCCCGCAGCGCGGAGCCGTCGTGCGCGGCCAGCAGGAAGCCCACGTGGTCGCCGCAGTCGAACTGGCGCAGCACCCGCCCGGCGAACCAGTCGAGCCCTTCGATGATCGGCACGCCGCCGGGACCCTCGACGGTGTCGATCCCGGCGAACTTGTCGATGTCGTCCCCGGTCGTCCCGCCGAAGTGCTCGGCCAGCTCGACGTCCGACTCCCGCAGCACGTGCACGACGAGCACCGGCGAGTCCTGCGCCACCTTGTAGGTCCGGTTCTGCTTCGAGAGCAGCACCAGGTGACGCTCGGGCTGGATGCTCGCCTGGGTCGAGAACCCGATGAGACATCCCGCCGGACCGTCGGGGCCGTTGGCCGTGACGATGAGCATCGACGGATCGGTCGAGAGGATGAGACGGTCGAAGGTGCTCTGCTCGGACATCCGCCCAGCGTCGCGCAGCGAGGCGGCAAGGGGGCGCCGGGGCACCGGGGCACCCGAGGCCGCTGGCTAACGTCGACCGATGGACCGCCCGCCGATGGAGACCCCGAGCGACTCACCCAGTGCCACGCCCAGTGCCACCTCACCCAGTCACACGGTCATCAGTGCCGACTGGGTGATCACCGTCGATCCCGACGACCGGGTCGTCGACGACGGCGCGGTCGTCGTCACCCAGGGACGCATCACCGCGGTCGGCGAGCGCGCCGCGCTCGTGGCGGAGCACCCGGACGCGACCCACGTCGCGCTCGGTCCGCACGCGCTGATCCCGGGGCTGGTCAACGCCCACACCCACCTCGGCATGACCATGTTCCGGGGGCTCGCCGATGACCGCGACCTGCAGAGCTTCCTCGACCGTCTGCTGCCCGCCGAGGCGAAGGTCGTCGACGCCGCACGTGTCGGCGTCGCCACCCGTGCCGCCGCGCTCGAGAGCGTGACCGGTGGGGTCACCTCGGCGCTCGACATGTACTACTTCGCCGAGGCCGGCATCGCCGCGGCCGACGAGGTCGGCCTGCGCATGTTCGGCGGCCCGGTCCTGTTGGACCAGCCCGGCCCGGACGACCGTCGGATCGACCAGGCGGCGCGCTGGCTCGACGACCGACCCGCCGGCAACCCGCTGCGGCCGATGCTCGGCCCGCACTCGACCTACCTGGCCTCACCAGAGCTGCTCTCGATGGTCGGCTCGCTGCGCGAGACCTACGACGCGATCCTGCACATCCACGCGTCCGAGACCCGGCACGAGGTCGACACCGTGCGCGCCGCTCGCGGTCGCACACCCGTCGAGCACCTCGACGACCTGGGCCTGCTCGGACCGTTCACCGTGCTCGCCCACGGCGTGCACCTGGACGACGACGAGATCGCCCGCATCGCGTCCACCGGCGCGACCGTCGCCCACTGCCCGGCGTCGAACCTGAAGCTCGCCGCGGGCGTCGCCCGGGTCCCGGACCTGCTGGCCGCAGGGGTGAACGTCGCACTCGGCACCGACGGCGCGGCCAGCTCGAACGACCTCGACATGTTCGCGGCCATGCGCCTCGCCGCGCTGCTGCACAAGGGGGTGGCGGGCGACCCGACCGCGACCCCGGCGCACACCGTGCTGCGCATGGCGACGTTGCACGGCGCTGCCGCGCTGGGTCTGTCCGACCGGCTCGGGTCGATCGAGGTCGGCAAGCTCGCCGACCTGGTCGCGGTCGACCTGGACCGGGCCCACACCCGCCCGGTGTACGACCCGATCTCGACGCTGGTGTACGCCGCGGGTCGTGGCGACGTGCGCCACGTGTGGGTCGGTGGTGAGCGCATCGTCGAGGACGGGCGCTCGCGACGGGTCGCGCACGAGCAGGTGGTCGACGAGCTCGAGGGGCTGGCCGACGCGGTGCTCGCTGCCGCTGAATGAGGTCCGCTCGGCGCTGACGCGGTTCGCCCCTGTCGTCCTGCGCTGACGCGACGTGGCCGGATCGACCTGACAACATCGGGGGATGACCTCACGTTCCCCTCGATCCGTTCCTGCTCACCGCTCGCCCCGAGCGCTCCGGGTGTGCGCCGCGGTGGCGTGCCTGTCGCTGGTCGCGGTCGCAGGTGCCTGCGGGGACTCCGACGACGCGGGCGACGACGAGACGACGACCTCGAGCTCGACCACGTCGTCGACCTCGTCGACGTCGACGACCGAGGGCACCTCGCCGTCGACCCCCGGTGGGCTCGAGGGCGCGGGGACCACGCCGGTCAGCGTGCCGTACCCGGTGATCGACCCGGCCCAGCTGACCGACGTGACCGTCGGCAGCCACGACGGGTACGACCGTGTCGTGTTCACCTTCGACGGTGAGCTGCCCGGTTACGACATCGGCTACCTCGACGGACCGCTCACCCAGGACGGGTCGGGTGATCCGATCGAGATCGGTGGCACGAACACGATCTCGGTGCGGGTGAGCCCGGCGTCGGGGGCGAAGCTCGACGGCGAGCAGGTCGAGATGACCTACGACGGACCCGACCGGATCGAGGGTCCCGGCAACCCGGTGGTCGAGGTGGTGCGAGCGGGTGACTTCGAGGCGCAGATCACCTGGGCGATCGGCGTCGACGGCGAGCGGCCGTTCAAGGTCTCGACGCTGACGGGGCCGACCCGCATCGTCGTGGACGTCGCCGCTGTCTGAGCGGGCTGGGGCCGCTCGGCGCACGACGGACGGGCCGCCGCAGGCGGGGGCTGGGTGGTGCTCCTGAACCGAGTTGCGACGAATTCGCTGTGGTGGCGCGGGAGCTGTTTCGTCGCAACTCGGTTCTGGGAGCACCTACGGACCAGGGGTCGCCAGAGGCGCCGACGAACCGGCGCTCCTCAGAGCGCCTCGCGGAACAGCTCCGGGAACACCTTCGACACCTTCGAGACCAGATAGTCGCCGTACGGCCCGCTCACGTCGAGCACGCCGGTGCCGTCCCAGCGCCCGGCCGCCGCCTCGGCCAGCGCGCGCTCGGTCGGCTCGAACCCCGGGATCGGCGTCACCTCGGCATCCCACGCCGGGTCGAGGAACAGCGGGAACGAGTACCGGTCGCTCGACGGCAGCCGCACCCGGTGCGGCGTCGAGCGGAACCGACCGCCGGTCACGCGCTCGAGCATGTCGCCCAGGTTGCACACGATCGCGTCGGGCGCCGGCGGCACGTCGATCCACTCGCCCTGCCCGTCCTCGCCGGTGACCCGCACCTCGAGCCCGCCGGTGTCGTCCTGCACCAGCAACGTCAACAGCCCGTAGTCCGTGTGCTCGGCCACACCCCAGCTCCCGGCGAAGCCCTCGGGCGGCGGCGGGTAGTGGAAGATGCGGAACAGCACGGTCGGGTCCGCCGTCCAACGCTCGAACCAATCCGGCTCGAGCCCCAGGGACCGGGCGATCCCCGACAGCACCACCTGACCGACGGCGGTCACCTGCTCGATCCACTCGAGCACCAGCGGCCGGAGCTCGGCCGGCCGTTCGGGGAACAGGTTCGGGCCGTGCAGCGGCCGCCCGGCGAGCACTGCGGGGTCGTCGGCCGCCAGCTCGGTGCCGAAGTAGTAGCCCTCCTTGTCGTCGGGCACACCCGAGGTGAGCTCGCCGCCGTGGCCGAACCAGCCACGCCAGGCCCGCCCGCCGTGGCGCATCGCGACCACGTCCTTCTCGGCGTCGTCGAGCGCGAAGAAGCGCTCGGCCGCGCGGTGCAGATCCGCGCGCAGCGCCGGGTCGATGCCGTGGCCGACGATCTGCAGGAAGCCGAAGCGCTCGCTCGCCTCCCCGATGCGCGCCGCGACGGCGTCACGCGCCGCCTCGGACGCCGCCGGGTCGAGCAGCGGTGCGATGTCGATCGTGGGGACCGTGGCAGCAGCGTCGGGCGATTCCGGGGGAGTGCCGTTCATCGAGGACACGCTGCCACAAGCGTGGCGTAGCGTCGCTCGACATGGAGTTCCGTTACCTCGGCCGGTCCGGCCTCAAGATCAGTGCCATCTCCTACGGGAACTGGATCACCCACGGCTCCCAGGTCGGCGACCAGGACGCGATCGACTGCGTGCACGCCGCGCTCGATCTGGGCATCACGACCTTCGACACCGCGGACGTCTACGCCGGCACCCGCGCCGAGGTCGTGCTCGGCAAGGCGCTCGAGGGCCAGCGCCGCGAGTCGCTCGAGATCTTCACCAAGGTGTTCTGGCCGACGGGTCCAGGCCCCAACGACCAGGGCCTGTCGCGCAAGCACATCATGGAGTCGTGCGACGCGTCGCTGCGCCGCGTCGGCGTCGACTACTTCGACCTGTACCAGGCGCACCGCTTCGACCCCGAGACACCCCTCGAGGAGACGATGGTCGCGTTCGCCGACCTGGTCCGTGCCGGCAAGGTGCTCTACATCGGTGTCTCGGAGTGGACCGCCGACCAGATCCGTGAGGCCGCCGCGCTCGCCAAGGAGCTGCGCGTCCCGTTCGTGTCGAACCAGCCGCAGTACTCGATGCTCTGGCGCGTGATCGAGGACCAGATCGTGCCGGCCAGCGAAGAGGTCGGCGTGTCGCAGATCGTGTGGTCGCCGATCGCGCAGGGCGTGCTCACCGGCAAGTACCTGCCGGGCCAGCCGGTCCCCGAGGGGTCCCGCGCGACCGACGAGAAGGGCGGCGCCGACTTCGTGCAGCGCTTCATGAACGACGAGGTCCTCACGGCCGTGCAGGAGCTCAAGCCGATCGCCGACGACCTCGGCGCGTCGATGGCGCAGCTCGCCGTGGCCTGGGTGCTGCGCAACCCGAACGTCGCCTCGGCGATCGTCGGCGCGTCCAAGCCGTCGCAGCTCCAGGACAACGTCGGTGCGCTCGACCTCACCCTCGACGACGACGTGGTCGCCCGCATCGACGCGGTCCTCGATCCGGTCGTGGTCCGGGACCCGGCGATGACCGCCAAGATGGCGCCCCGAACCCGCCTCTGACCGTCGCGCCGCTGACCCGCCCGGCCGGCTGTCGCTCCACCCTGTCGCACACGGTGTCGCGGTCGGGAGTGCGTCCCGGACCCGGGTGAAGACCCAGACCCGGGACGCTCCGGTTCCCGCCGTTGACTGGTCATCGGCAGCTGGACCGCAGAACTGGAGCACGTTCTCGGAGCATCGGGCGACGCACCCCGGGTCCTTCCTGGGGGTACTACTCCTTGACGTTCGTTCAGGTTTGCGGGGAGACTCTGTCATCCGCTTGCTGTGGACGGATACCAGGGGAGATCTTCAATGAAGCGTCAGTGGGGCGCGGCACTCGCCGCGATCTGTGTGCTGGGCATCGGCCTGGCCGTCCTGCCCGAAGCGGTCGAGGCCCAGAAGGTCGCCAATCCGGGCACGTTCACGCTGAACTCGACCGGCGGTGCCATCAAGATCGGCTCGACGGTGAACGTCGACCTGGCTCCCCGTGTGAACGCCCAGTGCGGCGACGGCGTCGACAACGACGGTGACGGCCGCATCGACGCCCTCGACTCCGGCTGCGTCGCCGGATCCGGCCAGCCCCAGTCCGCCGACGACAGCGAGCTCGCCCCCGGCTACCAGCCGAAGGTGGACGTCACGATCAGCGGCTCGATCAACGCCAACGGCGTCATCTCCATCCCCGCAGCGAACATCGTCTTCCCGATCGGCTACATCCCGATCCGGAACCCCTTCGACGGCTACACCGACATCGTCACCACGACGATCATCCCGACCGCGGACGCCACCGGCACCCTCGACCCCCTGACGGGCGACGCCGTGATCAACCTGGCCTTCCGCGTGCGCATCGGCGGCACCGTCTCCGGCAACGCCATCAGCTCGAACTGCACCATCGGCACCGCCGCCAGCCCGATCCGCCTGAACCTCATCACGGGCACCAAGCCCGCGATCGGTCAGAACAACGCGCTCACCGGCTCGCGCTACAACGCGACGACCGGCACCGCGGTGCTCGTCGAGAACGCCTTCGCCGTCCCCGCGGCGACCAGCTGCCCGATCGCCGGCGGCTTCGACGTCACCCCGAACATCAACCAGCAGATGGCGCTGCCCTCGCCGGCGGGCCGGAACCTGGCCTACGTGTCGGGTCGCACCACCCCGGCGCTCGGCAAGGCCGTCAACCCGGTCATCCTGCCGGCGGTGTCCGAGCTGCGGAACAACCCCGTTCCCTACACCGTGACCTTCAGCGCGGCGGACTCGACCATCGTCAAGGGCCCGTCGCCCTACGTGTGGGAGTTCAGCGACGGCACCACCGCCACGGGCATCACCGTCACCAAGACGTTCACCACGGCGGGCAACCACTTCGCCCGACTGACGATGACCGACACCGACGGCGACACCGCGTCGGTGACCAGCGCCTTCGCCCTGCTGCCGGGCAGCACGTCGTCGACCACCTCGTCGACCTCGACGACTTCGACGTCGACCACGACCTCGTCGACCTCCTCGACGACGTCGAGCACGTCCTCGACCACCACGTCGACCACGACGACCGCGCCGACCACCACGTCGACCACGACCACGTCGACGACGACGACCGCGCCGACCACCACGTCGACCACGACGACGGCGCCCACCACGACGTCGACGACGACCACGGCGCCGACCACCACGTCGACCACGACGACCGCGCCCACCACGACCTCGACCACGACCACGGCGCCGACCACCACGAGCACCACGATCCCGCAGCCGAGCAACGATGCGATCAACGTGGTGGTCAGCGGGTCGCACGCCTACACCAACGGCGGCTCGGGCAACGGCAACCTGTCGGTGCGTCGTGACGCCTTCGGCATCGCCTCGGTCTCGGGCTTCCTCGACATCCCCGGTACGTCCGGTGGCACGGCGAGGGTCTCGGTGAACGCACAGCGTGCGTGGATCCTTCCGCTGTGGAGCGGGCAGATCACGATCGTCGACCAGAGTGCGGGCCTCAACCTGACCACTCCGATCTTCGGCTCGATCAACCGTGCCGGCAGCGACGCTGCGGTGAGCAGCACGGCGAGCTGGTTCCGGGTGGGTGCCTTCCCGAACCTGATCCGCCCGTACACGGTCAACTGGACCGTCACCGACGCCGGCTGATCCACCGGACAACCGAACGACCCGAACGGGGTGTCGCCACCGGCGGCACCCCGTCGGCGTTCTCGGGGGTGGCTCGTGCCCGCACCGTGGTGTGTCGGGGCGCCGCTCGGCTGGCGGTTGCGCACCGCGCTCGGGGCGCCGCTCGGCTGGCGGTTGCGCACCGCGCTCGGGGCGCCGCTCGGCTGGCGGTTGCGCACCGCGCTCGGGGTTCGCTCGGCTGGCGGTTGCGCACCGCGCTCGGGGTTCGCTCGGCTGGCGGTTGCGCACCGCGCTCGGGGTTCGCTCGGCCGCGGTGCGTTGGGGCACCGCTCGGCTGGCGGTTGCGCACACGACGCTCCTGCGAGTGGATCGGGGCCGCTAGGGTCGCCGCCGGTCTCGCCGGGGGATCCCGGCCCGAGGAGAGGTGTCGACATGGGGGGACCCCTGCACGGGGTGAAGGTGGTCGAGCTGGCCGGCATCGGGCCGGCCCCGTTCGCCGCGATGATGCTCGCCGACCTGGGTGCGGACGTGCTGCGCATCGACCGTCCGAAGGAGTTGCGCCGCGAGCCGCGCAGCAACCCCTACGACGTGCTCAACCGCAACCGCAGCGGCGTCACGATCGACCTGCGCGACGAGGGCGGCGTCGACGCGGTGCGTCGCCTGGCCGACACCGCCGACGTGCTCGTCGAGGGGTTCCGTCCGGGGGTCGCCGAGCGGCTCGGGCTCGGTCCCGACGAGCTGCTCGCGTCGAACGAGCGTCTCGTCTACGGGCGCATGACCGGTTGGGGACAGCAGGGTCCGATGGCGCCGAGGGCGGGACACGATCTGACCTATCTGGCGCTGTCGGGTGCGCTCGCCCACATCGGTCGAGCGGGCCAGCCGCCGACCCCGCCGCTGAACCTGGTCGGCGACTTCGGAGGCGGCGGCATGCTGCTGGCCGCCGGTGTCCTGGCCGCGCTGGTCGAACGTGCGACGAGCGGCCGCGGCCAGGTCGTCGACGCGGCGATGGTCGACGGTGCCGCGCTGCTCATGGCGCCGCTGTTCGGCGCGTGGAGCTCGGGTTTCTGGAACGTCGAGCGCGGCACGAACCTGCTCGACTCCGGGGCGCCGTTCTACGACGTGTACGAGTGCGCCGACGGCGGTTGGCTCGCGGTGGCGGCGCTCGAGCCGCAGTTCTACGCGCAGCTGCTCGAGGGTCTCGGACTGGCCGACGACGACTCGTTGCCGGACCAGAACGACCACGCCCGCTGGCCCGAGCTGCGCACCGCGATCGGCGGGGTCATCTCGCAGCGGACCCGTGACGAGTGGGCGGCCCACTTCGAGGGCATCGACGCGTGCGTCGCCCCCGTGCTCCACATGGGCGAGGCGCCGACGCACCCGCACGCCGTGGCGCGCTCGTCGTTCGCGGACGTCGAGGGCGTGCCCCAGCCGGCGCCCGCGCCACGCTTCGAGCGCACGCCGAGCGATCCGCCCCGAGCCGCGCTCGAGGACCTCGACCCGACCGAGGTCCTGACCGCCTGGGGTGCCGACCCCGCGCTGATCGACCAGATCACCGGCTGACGCCCTGCCGCGCCGCCGCGCCGCCGGATCATCCGGGACATAGGGGTCGTCATCGACAAGGGATGTCGACGAGGACCCCACTCCCAACTGGGCTCACTGGGAGTGGGGTCGTCATCGACAAGAGATGTCGACGAGGACCCCTATATCCCGGTCAGGTGGTGTAGTCGGCGTTGATGCGCACGTAGCCGTCGGACAGGTCGCAGCCGTAGACGGTCCAGGCGCCGTGGGAGATGCCGAGGTCGACCTCGATCGAGACCTCGTCGCCGCGCAGGTACCCCTCGAGCTCGGCGAGCTCGTCGTCGCCGATCGGCGCCGGGTAGACCTCGGCGCCGCCGAACGCGATGCGCACCGCTGCTTCGTCGATGTCGGTGTCGTCGGAGCACTTGCCGATCGCCATCGCCACACGTCCCCAGTTGGGATCCGCGCCGTGCACGGCGGTCTTCACCAGCGGCGAGTTCAGGACGGTCTTCGCGACCCGCTTGGCCTGGTCGTCGTCGCGTGCGCCGCGGACCCGCACGACCAGCAACTTGGTGGCACCCTCGCCGTCGCGGGCGAGCTGCCGGGTCAGGTCCAGGCAGACCGCCTCGATCGCGGCCTCGAGCTCGGCCAGGTCGACCGCGCCGGCGGCGCCGTTGGCGAGCACCGCCGCGGTGTCCGAGGTCGAGGTGTCGGTGTCGACGCTCAGGCTGTTGAACGTGCGGGCGACGACGGATCGCGTGATGCGGTCCAGCTCGTGGGCGGGCACCTCGGCGTCGGTGAGCACGAAGGCGAGCATCGTCGCCATGTCGGGCTCGATCATGCCGACGCCCTTGGCGATGCCGACCACGGTCGCGGTCCCGGCATCCGCGGGCAGCGACGCGACGGCCGTCTTGGGGTGGGTGTCGGTGGTCATGATGCCGGTCGCAGCGGCGAGTGCGTCGTGGCGGTCGTCGCCGGTGAAGGGCCAGCGCAGCTCGGCCAGGTGGGCCCGCACCTTGTCCATCGGGTACTGCCGGCCGATGACCCCGGTCGACGCGACGAGCACGTCGCTCGGCTCGATGTCGAGCGCGGCGGCGACGCCGGTGGCGAGCTCCTCGGCGTTCGCCAGGCCCTGGGCGCCGGTGGCGACGTTCGCGTTCTTCGACACGACCACGATCGCCCGCAGGCGGTGGTCCTCGGTGTGGCGGCGGGACACGACCACGCTCGGCCCGGCGAAGCGGGAGCGGGTGAACATGGCCGTGGCGGCGCAGGGTCGGTCGGACGCGATGACGACGAAGTCGTCGGTGTCGTCCTTGATGCCGACGTTGGCGACGTCGACGCTGAATCCGGTGGGGAGCTGCACGCTGGTCATCGACGCTGAGTCTGACATCCGGGCAGGTCCCGGATCACTTCGAATCCGCGTGGAGTCGCGCGGGGATCTCAGGTAGGGTGTCCATATGTCAGGAAATGAGTCTCAGAATATGGGCACCGCTTCGGACGGGTCCGAGTACTGGATCCCGGAGTGGGACGGCGCCAGCTACGCGCGCAACACCGCCCACCACCGGGTGCACGACGACCGGTTCCTGGCGCCGCTCCCGCTGCGCGGCGACGAGCACGTGCTCGACGTCGGCTGCGGATCCGGCGACTTCACCGCCAAGGTCGCTGCGTTGGTGCCCGAGGGGTCCGTCGTCGGCATCGACGCGCAGGCGTCGATGCTCGACCAGGCCCGGCTCGTTGCGCTGGGCAACCAGTCCTTCGAGCTCGTCGCCGCTCAGGACGTCGCCGGGGCGTTCCCGGCCGAGCGCTTCGACGTGGTGATCAGCCGGGCCACGCTGCACTGGGTGCCAGCCGAGGATCAGGCGGGCGTCCTCGGGGGAATGCTCGGCGTGCTGCGGCCCGGCGGGCGGGTGCGCATCGAGTGCGGTGGCGCCGGCAACGTCGCGACGGTCCAGGGATTCCTCGACGACGTCTCGAGCTCGGTCGGCGGACCCGTCGACCCGTGGTGCTTCTCGGATGCCGGCTGGTACTTCGACCGGCTCGAGGACGCCGGCTTCGAGGTCGCCGACAACGACGTCATCACCACCGCGCAGCGGCGCCGGTTCGACCGTGACGGGCTGATCGGCTGGATCGACTCCCAGGCGGCCATGGCCTACGAGATCGACATGGACGCCGCGCAGCGTGCCGCGTTCCGCGAGCGGATCGCCGAGCGCCTCGACGAGATGCGTCGTCCCGACGGCACCTACGACCTGACCTACGTCCGCCTCGAGGCATCGACCCGCCGCCCCGGCTGACGTAGATGCCGGTCGGTCGGTCGGCCTGGCCCGCCCCGGCCCGTCGGCCGGCCCTCGGTCTGCGCGTCGGCCGGTCGCCGTGCGACCGTGCGGCGCGTCAATGTCGATCTGCGCGCCGGGGCGCTGCCCTGCGACCGTGCGGCGCGCAGATCGCCAGGCTTGGCGGCGACGGCGCAGCCGGGCGGGTCACGCCGGGACAGCACGGCGCGCAGATCGCCGGCCTGGGCGCGGGGGATAGCGTCGGCGCATGACCCGCTTCGACTCCGCTCTGTCCGTCGCCGCTGCCATCCGGGCGAAGGAGATCAGTCCCTCGGAGGTGCTCGATCACTACCTGGGTCGCGTCGATGCGCTCGACGGCACGCTCAACGCGTTCGCACTGCGTGACGACGAGCGGGCCCGCGCCGACGCCCGCGCCGCGGACGACGTGATCGCCAACACGCCGGTCGAGGACCTGGCGCCGTTCGTCGGCGTGCCGATCCCGATCAAGGACCTGCTCGACGTCGCCGGCTGGCCGACGAGCTACGGGTCCAAGGGTGTGCCGGACCGCCCGGCCGAGCGCGACTCGCTGGTGACCGAGCGGTTCCGTCGGGCCGGGTTCGTGCTGATGGGCAAGACCACGACACCTGAGTTCGGCACGATCTCGGTGACCGAGTCGGACCGCTTCGGGGTGACCCGGAACCCGTGGAACCCGGAGTACACCCCGGGCGGTTCCTCGGGCGGTGCCGGCGCGGCGGTCGCCTCGGGCATGGCGCCGATCGCGCACGCTTCCGACGGCGGCGGCTCGATCCGCATCCCCGCGTCGTGCAACGGGCTGGTCGGGCTCAAGCCGAGCCGCAACCGGATCACCGATCGGGTCGAGTACATGACCGCCGCGGCGACCTCGGGTGTCGTGACCCGCACCGTCGGCGACACCGCGGCGCTGCTCGACGTGCTGTCGGTGGTCGACCCGGGCGCCTGGAACGTCGCGCCGCCCGCCGAGTCGCCGTTCGTCAGCGAGGTGAAGTGCGACCCGGGCCGCCTGCGCATCCGCGTGACCTCGAACAACGCGCTCGGCGTCGAGGCCGCGCCCGAATGCGTCGAGGCGGTGCGCATCACCGCGGCGAGGCTGACCGAGCTGGGCCACGACGTCGTCGAGAGCGATCCGGTGTGGCCGGATCCGGGGGAGTTCCTGATGGGCTTCCTGACCGTGTGGTCGACGATCGCCGCGGGCATACCGGACCTCGACGTCGAGCGCATCGAGGCCCACAACCGGGCCAACTGGGACCAGGCCGTCGCGACGAACGCGATCGAGTTCTCCGAGGCCGAGATGATGCTGCAGCGGCAGTCGCGGGTGATGACCGAGCAGCTCGGTCGCGACTTCGACGTGCTGGTCACGCCGACCATGGGGGTCGAGCCGCTGGCGTGCGGCGCGATCTGGAACGGCATCGATGAGAACCCCGGCGCGCCGGTGCTGAACGCCACGCCGATGGCGGCGTACACGGCGATCTACAACGTGACGGGTCAACCCGCGCTGTCGCTGCCGTTGCACCTGGCGGAGTCGGGCCTGCCCGTCGGCGTGCAGTTCGCCGCGGCACCGTGGCACGAGGCGCTGCTGATCCGCCTCGGCTCGCAGATCGAAGAGGCGTACCCCTGGATCAACCGCTGGCCCGACCTGGCCCTTGGCTGACCTCCGAGCCGAACTCCCCGGACCGTCCCGAAAAACGGGACGGTACCGGTGCCGGCCGTCAGACCGTCCCGAAAAACAGGACGCTTCGGTGACATCCGGTCAGACCGTCCAGAGATTCGGGACGGTCTGACACGGTTGGCAGGCGGTACTCGGACCGCCCGGCTCGTCGGACACTGCAGGCAGGTCACGACGGGGCTGTCGGTCAGCCCTGCGGCTGGGTCTGCCCCTGGAGCGCCTCCATCTGCTGCTGCATCTGCTGCTGCTGTTGGAGCTGCTGTTGCTGCTGCTCGATCAGCAGGCGAGGCGTGATCAGCAGCGACTGCGTCGCGCCGCCCTGCTCGGGCCAGGTCGACCCGGCGACCTGCTTGTTCTCGTAGAGCACGCGCAGCTTCTCGTCCTTGCCGGTCGCTCGCACGGTGCTGACCACGACCCGCTCCGCGTCGCTGGCGTCGGTCAGGTAGATGACACCGTCGTGGATCAGGTTCGTGCCGGTCCGGCCGAGCACGGCACGGGTGGTCGGCTCGTCGTCATGGGGACGGACGACGACCATGCGTCGCGGCGCCGACGAGGTCGGCATGCCGCTCGCCGGGTCGACGTCGACCGCTCGGTCGTCGAGCGAGAGCAGCACGGTGCCGTCGCTGTCGATCGACTCGAGCAGCAGACCCGCCGCGTCCTCGATCGGCGCGTCGCTGTGGCCGCCCTGGGTGTCGATCCGCACGAACGAGCTGTTGGTGCCCTCGCCGTTGATCTGCAGCAGCACCGTCTTGCCCTTCACCAGGGTGCGCAGCGCCTTGACGCCGGCGCCGTCGGACGAGAGCGGGCTGTCGGCGCCCTCGCCGAGCGGCAGGGTGTAGGCGAGCTCGAGCTCACCGGTGCCGCCGTGCTGGTAGTAGAACTCGATCGCCTCGTCGGTCTCCTTGGTGGCGATGATGTGGTGCTCATCGACCGCCCCGGCGCCCACGTAGCCCTCGAGCAGGACTTCGGTCCCGTCGTGGGACCAACGCTTGATCGAGCTGGCCGTCAGGTCCTGGCCGTAGTCGAGGTAGGTGACCTCGTGTCCGTTCAGGACGGGCACCAGGTAATAGCCCTCGTCGATGGTCTCGACGTGTGCCTCGGTGTCGATGTGCAGCAGCTCGCTGCCCGACTGGGTCGAGGCGAGCGCCACGAAACCGGTCGACTCGGTGCCGACGAGGCCGATCTGCAACGCCTGGTACAGGTCGGTGCGGCCGACCTCGGAGCCGTCGGTCGCGTCGAGCACGACGCCGACCGCGCCGTCGTCGGACTGGTCGACCACCATGACGCGGTTGTCGTGGCTCAGCACCGCGGCGCTGACGACGGACAGGTCGTCGACGGTGCGGGTCGAGCCCGTGCGCAGGTCGCGGATCGTCAGAGCCCCCGGCGCGTCGATCGGCCACGACACGACCCAGCGCTCGTCGAGGCTGATCGCGCAGTTGCCCTCGCCGACCTCTTCGACGTCGTCGGGAGAGGTGGCCAGCACGCATTTGTCCGCGGTCTGCACGAACGTGCCGCGGCGCAGCACCCGGGTCGTGGTGTCGGGTGACGCAGCGATGCGGGCGAGCTTCGAGCCGGGGTTGCCGGCGACCACGAGGCTCTGCTGCCCGTCGCCGTACGAGATCAGCGAGCCGCCGCCCCAGGCCCGGCCGAGCGTGTTCACCCACGTCTGACCGTCGGGCAGCACCGTCGTGATCTCGCCGGGGGACAGCGCGTTGCTGAGCAGCAGCGAGTCGTCGTCGAGCGGATCGCCCGGGCTCACGCCCCAGATCGGGATGCCCGACTGCGTCGAGTTCTGATCGGGCACGTCGGCGACGAGCAGGTCGCCCGAGGTGGCGCTGGTGCAGCCCGCGGCGAACAGCACCGCCGCCAGGGCGGCCGCGCCGGCGGCCCGGTTCCGTCGGGCGTGACGAGAGGTTCGAGACATGGTCCGAACCTACCGGACCACCCCCTCGCGGCCCCGATCCACGCCGCCGCGACCGGCGCAGCCGTCGCTGGCGTCGCTGGCGACGTGACCGGTGCCGACGGGCCCGCTGCCAGGTCGGCGCCGCCGCGCTGTGGTGTGCTGGGACGCCGCCGGTGGTGTGCCGAACCATCAGTACGCCCGCGCTCAGAGCACAACCCGGATCCGTTGGGTGCTGTGCGCGGTAGGCCGCGCAGAGAACCCAAGCGAATCCGAGTGTGCTCTCTGCGCGGGCGCGATCTGCGCGGTCTGCGCGAGCGCCTCTGCGCTGGCGCTCTCAGCGCAGCATCAACCGCGCCCGGTCCTCGTAGATGTCACGGAGCAGCGCTGCGGTCGCCTCCGCCCCGACGGTCAGTTGCCGCCATCGGCGTCGGCTCGTCTGATAGCCGACCCTGGCGGCCTCGGCGTCGCGGTCGGCGTCCTTCGGCGCTTGGAGCACGGTGTCGTGCCAGGTGCGAGAGTCGGCCTCGACGATGAACTTCACCTCGGGCCAGCAGCAGTCGACGAAACCCGTCCAGCCGATGGCGTTCGGCAGCGGATACTCCCAGACCGGCTCGGGCAGGCCTGACAGCTCGACCACGTGGACGAGACGGCGCTCGAGCTCGCTGCGACTCGCCACGACGCCGGGACTCATGTCGTCGAGCACCCGTGCCAGGCGAAGAGCGCCGCGCCGGCCGCTGATCGCACCGCGCAACAGCGCGTCGTCCAGGTCCGACCGGGCCAGCACCTCGGCGTCCGTCGCGTTGCCGATCAGCCTGCGGAGCCTGATCGGCCCCATCACCGCCGCCAGGTCGACCACGGTGCGGGCCGGCGTCGTGACCCGCAATCCGCGCTCGACGGTGACGTCGTCGGGCGTGAGCGAATTGCTCCGATAGCGGGTCGAGCCACGAAGCGCTCTGCCGGTCGTGAGGGGAACGAGCAGCTCGACGGCCCGTCCCTCGATCGGCTCCATGCCCAGCCACCGGCCCGCCGCCCGACGGAACACCACCCCTGCCTCGCCGGCGTGGAGCGCTGCGACCCAGAGCTTCTGCTCCCACTTGTCCGGCGGGGCGAGGTCGTTGGACCAGCCGGCCAGGCCGTACACCCCGTAGGCGTGTCGTTTCCATCGGCCGCTGTCGACTCGGTGGCGCACCGTGTTGCGGGAGAAGCCCAGCTCGGAGAGCTGCTGCACGGAGAAGCAGCCGGACTGCGTGCGTGCGAGTGCGACGAGCAGGTGCTCACGATGTGTCGAGGAGATCTGGGGGTCGGGCACGCCGCCCACCATCGCCCCGATGGCCGGCCGAGTCACCGGGGATCGCGGCCCGCTCGGCCGTGCGCCGAGGCCTGGGGCGGGCGCGCACAGCGCACACTCGCGATCGGTTGGGTCGTGTGCGCGGTCTGCCGCGCTCAGGACCCAACCGATCCGGGTTGTGCTCTGAGCGCGGGCCGGGCAGCGGTCAGGCGGTGGTGGGCAGGGCGGTGGTGGGCGGGGATGGGGTGGGGCGAGGGCGCGACGTAGTCTCGGGCCATGACTGCGATCTCGCTCGACGGAAACGCCCTCGCCGCGGCGCTCAAGGAGGACATGTCCGCGCGCATCGCGGCGCTCGCCGAGCGGGGCATCACCCCGGGCCTCGGCACGATCCTCGTCGGCGACGACGGGCCGAGCGCGAAGTACGTGTCGATGAAGCATGCGGACTGCGCCGAGATCGGCATGACCTCGGTCGACCGCCGCCTGCCGAACGACGCGACCCAGGCCGACGTCGAGGCGGCCATCGACGAGCTCAACGCCAACCCTGCGGTCGACGCGTTCATCGTGCAGTACCCCTTCCCCAAGGGCCTCGACTACGGCGCCGCGCTCATGCGGGTCGACCCGGCCAAGGACGCGGATGGGCTCCACCCGGTCAACCTCGGGCGGTTGGTCATGGGCGAGGACGCGCCGGTCGCCTGCACCCCGCGCGGGATCGTGCACATGCTCAACGCCTACGACGTGCCCGTCGCGGGCAAGCACGTCGTGATCGTCGGCCGAGGGCTCACCATCGGCCGCCCGCTCGCGAACCTGCTCACGCTGAAGCGGCCCGAGTGCAACGCGGCGGTGACCGTCGTGCACACCGGCGTCGCCGACATCGGTGAGTACACCCGGACCGCGGACGTCATCGTCGCGGCGGCCGGCGCGGGCGGGATGATCACCGCCGACATGGTCCGACCCGGCGCAGCGGTCATCGCCGCGGGCGTGAGCTTCGTCGACGGCAAGACCGTCAGCGACGTGGCCGACGAGGTGGCCGAGGTCGCGGGTTGGCTCTCGCCGAAGTTCGGCGGCGTCGGCGCGATGACCCGCGCCGTGCTTTTGGTGAACACCCACGAGGCCGCCCCGCGCGCC
>JAEWED010000191.1 GCA_023389745.1 Actinomycetes bacterium | reverse complement strand
GCGCGAAGCTGTCCGACGAGCTCGGCGCAGGTTCGATGACGGGTCTGCCCATCATCGAGACCAAGGCGGGCGACGTCTCGGCCTACATCCCGACCAACGTGATCTCGATCACCGACGGTCAGATCTTCCTCCAGGACGACCTGTTCAAGTCGGGCATCCGTCCCGCCGTGGACGTCGGCATCTCGGTGTCCCGAGTGGGTTCGGCCGCACAGATCAAGGCGATGAAGACCGCCGTGGGCACGCTGAAGTCCGACCTGCAGCAGTTCCGTGAGCTCGAGGCCTTCGCAGCGTTCGGCTCCGACCTCGACGCCCTGTCGAAGGCGCAGCTCGAGCGCGGCTACCGCCTCACCGAGCTCCTCAAGCAGGGCATCAACTCGCCGATGCCCGTCGAGGAGCAGTGCGTCGTGATCTTCGCCGGCACCCGCGGCTACCTCGACGACATCGAGCTCGGCGACGTGACCCGCTTCGAGACCGAGCTGCTCGAGTGGTTCCAGTCCCGCAACGGCGACCAGCTCGACACCATCCGCTCGACCGGCAAGATCGGCGACGAGGACGCCTTCGAGGGCGCCATCAAGGCGTTCGCCGAGCAGTTCGTCCCGACCGACCGCTCCGCCGGCGCTCCGGGCATCGAGGCTCCGGGCGAGGCCGACACGACCGTCCAGCGTGGCACCGTCCACCTGCCCGAGGAAGAGGTCAGTCGGGAAGAGGCCTGAGGCCTGATCCCGTCCGACCGACCCACCTCACGAGGGAGACCCCATGCCGGGTGCACAGGAACGAGTACTGCGCAGGCAGATCGCCAGCGTCCAGAACACGAAGAAGATCACTCGGGCCATGGAGCTCATCGCCGCGACCCGCGTGGTCAAGGCACAGACGGCCGCGAACGAGGCCCGTCCCTACTCCGAGCGCATCACCCAGGTGATCCAGGACCTCTCCGCCGCCGGCGCCGAGGTGAACCATCCGCTGCTGCGCCCCGTCGGTGAGGTCAAGAAGGTCGGCGTCGTCGTCCTGGCCGCCGACCGAGGCCTCGCCGGTGCCTACAACACCACCGTGATCCGCGCCGCCGAGCGCCAGGTCCAGGCGGCTCGCGCCGAGGGCCAGGAGTTCGCCCTGGTCACCGTCGGTCGCAAGGCCGAGGGCTACTTCAAGTTCCGGAACTACCCGATCGACGCCGTGTACGGCGGCTTCACCGACCGGCCCACCTACGACGAGGCCGTGGCCATCGCCGCCCGGGTCACCGACCTGTTCGTCAACGGCGGCTGCGACCGGATCGACCTGGTGTACACCCGGTTCATCTCGCTGGGCACGCAGGAGGTCGTCGTGCGGCGCTTCCTGCCGCTCGAGGACACCGAGACGATCGCCGAGGGAGGCGAGGCCGCCGCGACCGCCGGGTTCGAGTTCGAGCCCTCCGCGAACGCAGTGCTCGAGTCCCTGCTGCCGCGCTACGTCGAGTCCCGCCTGTACGCGGCGCTCCTCGAGGCGGCAGCGTCGGAGCTCGCCTCGCGCCAGCGGGCCATGAAGTCGGCGACCGACAACGCCCAGGAACTGATCATCAAGTACACCCGCAAGATGAACCAGGTCCGCCAGGAAGCCATCACCACCGAGATCATGGAGATCATCAGCGGTGCCGAGGCGCTCGCCGACGACAAGAGCGGTCCCGAGGACCTGTTGCTCGACCACCTCGACTCCGATCCGTTCCCGCCGCTCGGGAGCCGGATGAAGGCGCACACGCGTCCCGACCACGTCATCTGACGTCACGTTTCGACCACCACCCACTCGTAGCTGCGTCCGACGGGCGCATTCGACCGACACCGACCAGGAGATACTCATGACGGTCACCGATACACAGCTCGCAGACGGCAAGATCGTCGCCATCGCTGGACCGGTGGTGGACGTGGAGTTCCCGCCCGACGCCCTCCCCGAGATCAACACCGCGCTCGAGTTCACGATCACCGTGGGCGGCGAGGACATCGTCGTGGTGGCCGAGGTCGCGCAGCAGATCGGCGACAGCCGGGTCCGTGCCATCTCGCTGAAGCCGACCGACGGCCTGGTGCGTGGCACCGCGGTCCGCAACACCGGCGCCGGCATCTCGGTGCCCGTGGGTGACTCGACCCTCGGTCACGTGTTCAACGTGCTCGGCGAGCCGCTCGACGTGCCGACCATCGAGGTCAAGGACCGCTGGGAGATCCACCGTCCGGCCCCGGCGTTCGACTCGCTCGAGCCCAAGGCGCAGATGTTCCCGACCGGCATCAAGGTCATCGACCTGCTGACGCCGTACCTGCAGGGCGGCAAGATCGGCCTGTTCGGCGGTGCCGGCGTGGGCAAGACGGTGCTCATCACCGAGATGATCAACCGTGTGGCCAGCCAGTTCGGTGGTGTGTCCGTGTTCGCCGGTGTGGGCGAGCGCACCCGTGAGGGCACCGACCTGTTCATCGAGATGGGCGAGACCGCCCTGGCCGGCTCGGGCTCGGTGCTCGACAAGGCCGCCCTGGTCTTCGGCCAGATGGACGAGCCGCCGGGTGTGCGCCTTCGTGTGGCGCTCTCCGCGCTGACGATGGCGGAGTACTTCCGTGACGTGCAGGGCCAGGACGTGCTGCTGTTCGTCGACAACATCTTCCGCTTCACCCAGGCCGGTTCCGAGGTGTCGACCCTGCTGGGCCGCATGCCGGCGGCCGTGGGCTACCAGCCGACCCTCGCGGATGAGATGGGCGAGCTCCAGGAGCGCATCACCTCGACCGGTGGCCGCTCGATCACCTCGCTGCAGGCCGTGTACGTGCCGGCGGACGACTACACCGACCCGGCGCCGTTCACCGCCTTCACCCACTTCGACGGCACCACCGAGCTCAGCCGTGACATCGCGGCGCTCGGCATCTACCCGGCGGTGGACCCGCTGGCGTCGTCGTCGACCATCCTCTCGCCCGAGGTCGTCGGCGACCGACACTACGCCGTCGCCCGCCGGGTGCAGGAGATGCTGCAGCGCTACAAGGAGCTGCAGGACATCATCGCCATCCTCGGCATCGACGAGCTGTCCGAAGAGGATCGCATCACCGTCGACCGGGCCCGCAAGATCCAGAAGTTCCTCGCCCAGCCGATGTTCGTGGCCGAGGTCTTCACCGGCCTGCCCGGCATCTTCACCCCGGTCGAGGACACCGTGGAGTCCTTCGAGGCCCTGATCAACGGCGATCTCGACCACCTGCCCGAGCAGGCGTTCTTCAACGTCGGTGGCGCCGAGGACGCGATCCGCAAGGCCGCCGAGCTCGAGAAGTCGGTCTGATGTCCCTGGTCGTCGAACTCGTCTCTCCGGAGCGGGTCGCGTACACCGGCGAGGCCAAGATGGTCATCTGCCGCACGACGACCGGCGACATCGCGTTCCTGCCCGGCCACATCCCCTTCATCGGCGTGCTCGCGACCCATCCGGTCCGTGTGCTGCTCGACGAAGGGGGCGAGCAGGTCATCGCGGTCCACCAGGGCTTCGTCGAGGTCTCACCGCCCGAGGGTGACGTCACCCGCGTGACGATCCTGTCGGACGTCTGCGAGCTCGCCGACACCATCGACGTGGAGCGGGCCCAGCGGGCCAAGGAGCGCGCCGAGGCGGCCATCGCCGCAGACGCCGAGGACGTCGAGGCAGCAGCCGCGCTGGTGCGTGCCACCGTGCGCCTCTCCGTCGCCGCAGCCTGATCGATCCGGCAGATTCGAGGCGTGCTGGTCAGCGGGACCGTGCGCCTCTCCGTCGCCGCGGCCTGATCGACCCGTCGATTCTCAGGCACTTCTGCTGAGTGAGCCGCACCTCGTGCGGCTCACCGGCGCGTCCGGGCAGCCCCGATAGCGTGACGCCGTGCCCCGTCGTCGTGTCGCCGTCGCCCTGCTGCCCCCGGCCGAGCTGGCCCGGTCCGTGCAGACGCTGCGTCGAGCGCTCGCCGACCCGCGGCTGGATGTCCTGCCGCCGCACCTGACGCTGGTCCCGCCGATCAACCTGACCGACGACGCGTTCGCAGAAGGACGTGCGTTGCTGCGTTCCGTGGCGTCGTCGAGCGAGCCGTTCGAGCTCGAGGTCGGGCCTGCCTCGACGTTCGCGCCGGTCACGCCGACCGTGCACCTGGAGCTGGGCGGCGACACCGGGCCGCTGCACGCGTTGCGGGCCAGGTTGCGCAGCGGCCCGTTCGAGCGCCCCGACGGCCGGCCGTTCCACCCGCACGTCACCCTGCGCGAGGAGCTCCTTGAACCCCCGCCTGCGCTGGCTGCCGAGGTGCTCGCAGGTCGACTCGGCCCCTGGCTCGTCGACCGGGTGCAGCTGCTCGAGCAGCGGCGCGACGCCGCGGATCGGCGCTGCTGGGTGCCGGTCGCCGAGGAGCCGTTCGGCCCCGCCGCGGTCGTCGGCCGGGGTGGTGTCGAGTTGGCGCTGCGCGCCACGACGCTGGTGCCCGAGGAGGCAGCGGCGCTGCTCGACGGGCCCATGCCGCCCGGCGACCCGTTCGGCGACGCACTGGTCGTCACCGCCGCCCGGCCGGGGTCGCACCCCTGCGACACGCCCCTCGGCGTCGCCGTCGGGACGGCACCCGCAGGGCCCTCCGTCGTCACCGCAGGCCACGGCCCGCACGTCGCCGTGGTGCACGGCGTGGTGGTCGAGCGCAGCGAACGAGGGCTGGGCATCGGCCGGCACCTGCTGCGGCGGTGGTGCCACGAGGCGGCCCGGCGCGGGGCTCACGTGGCGATGTCGAGCGCCTCGTCCGACGACGCGACCCGTCAGCTGCTCGACTCCGACGGCTTCGTGCCGGTGGGGACCACCCGCGTGCGCCAGTTCGTGTCGGACTAGTTTCACCCGGTGCCCGGTCGTGCCTCCCCGTCGCTCTCCGAGAAGTGGTCGACCGCAGTGGTCACCGGGGCGTCCAGCGGGATCGGCGAGCAGTTCTGCCGCCAGCTCGCCGCAGGAGGCGTCGACCTGGTGATCGTCGCGCGTGACGTGTCGAGGCTGCGGGAACTCGCGGACGAGCTCTCCGGCGCTCACGGCGTCGGGGTCGAGGTGCTCGCCGCGGATCTGAGCGCCCCCGTGTCACGTGCCGCGCTCGAGCGTCGGTTGCGCGACGGCAGCGCCCCCGTGGACCTGCTGGTGAACAACGCGGGCTTCGGCACCGGCGGCCGCTTCGACCGCCTCCCGATCGCCCGCGAGGACCAGCAGATCCAGCTGAACGTCGTTGCGTTGATGCGGCTCACCTCGGTCGCCGCCACCGAGATGGTGGCGCGGGGCCACGGCAACGTCGTCAACGTCTCGTCGATCGCCGGGTTGCAGCCCACGCCCGGCTCGGCGACCTACGGCGCCACCAAGGCGTTCGTCTCGTCGTTCTCGTCATCGGTGCACCGCGAGCTCCGGGGGACCGGCGTCGCGATCACCGACGTGGTGGCCGGCTTCACCCGGACGTCGTTCCACGACCGCCCCGACGTGAGCGCCCCCGAGCGTCTCCCGGGCGCGGCCTGGCTGAGCGCGGAGCAGGTGGCGCGCGACGCGCTGCAGGCCGCGTTGGCCGATCGTGCGCGCGCCGTCCCCGGCACGAACTACCGGGCGCTGCTCGCTGCCCGGGCAGCCGTGCCCTCGGGACCGGCGCGATGGCTGTCGACCCGGCTGCGCCGGGTGGTCAGCTGATCGTTCCCCCTGCGGGGATCAGATCTCGAACTTCTCGGGGCGGTGCTGGGCGTCGACGAAGCGGACCGTGCCCGAGCGGGAGCGCATGACCAGCGACTGCGTCGTCGCGCCGTGGCGGGTGTAGTGCACGCCCTTGAGCAGGTTGCCGTCGGTGATGCCGGTCGCGGCGAAGAAGCAGTTGTCGCTGGCGACCAGGTCGTCGGTGCCGAGCACGCGCTCGAGGTCATGGCCGAACTCGGCGGCTGCGGCCCGCTCCGCGTCGTCACGTGCGTAGAGGCGGCCGACGAGCTCGCCGCCGAGGCACTTGAGCGCAGCGGCGGCGATGACGCCCTCGGGGGTGCCGCCGATGCCGAAGAGGATGTCGACACCCGCCTCGGGGATCGCGGTGGAGATGGCACCCGGCGCGTCGCCGTCACCGATCAGCCGGATGCGTGCGCCGGCGGAGCGGATGTCCTCGACGATCTGGTCGTGGCGGGGACGGTCCAGGACCATGGCGGTCAGCTCGCGCACCTCGAGGCCCTTGGCCTTGGCGACGGCGGCCAGGTTCTCCGCGACGGTCGCCCGGATGTCGACGACTCCGGCGGCCTCGGGGCCGACGGTGATCTTCTCCATGTAGACGCACGGGCCGGGGTCGAGCATCGAGCCCTGCTCGGCGACCGCGATGATCGACGTGGCGCCGCCACGCCCGGTCGCGGTCAGCGTGGTGCCCTCGACCGGGTCGACCGCGATGTCGACGTGCGGCTCGGAGCCGTCGCCGACGACCTCGCCGTTGTAGAGCATCGGCGCCTCGTCCTTCTCGCCCTCGCCGATGATGACGGTGCCGGTCATCTGGACGGTGCCGAGGATCAGGCGCATCGCGTCGACGGCGGCGCCATCCGCGCCCTCCTTGTCGCCCCGCCCGACCCAGCGGGCGGCCGCCAGCGCGGCGGCCTCGGTGGTGCGCACGAGTTCCATGGCCAGGTTGCGATCAGGTGCCTGCTTCGTCATGACGACAAGTTACCGACGGGCGCCGTGCCCGCCCCAACTCGTGGCACCATGGCCGGGTGACCGACACCGAGCGCCCCGAGCCCGACACCGACGAAGCCACGGGGAGCGCACCCGAGGACGACGACGCGGCGGCGGTCGAGGACCGCCTGGAAGAGGTGCTCGAGGACGACGACGTCGACGTGGACGTCGTGGGTGGCACCGACGTCGAGATCGAGGACGGCCAGCTCGCCTACGAGTGCAACGCGTGGGCCGCAGAGTCGCGCGACCTGCTCGACAGCCTCCTCACCACCAAAGGGATCGCACACGTCTGGCAGGGCACCACGGTGACCGTGCGGGAAGAGGACGAGGCCGCCGTCGACGACCTCATCGACGAGGTGCTGGCCTCGGCGGGGCCCTCGCTCGATCCGGCCGCGCCCAAGGCCGTCTACGCCGTCGGCGCCTGGCCCGTCGCGCTCCAGACCCAGCTGGTCGACGCGCTCGCCGTGGACGACATCGCCTACGAGTGGGACGAGCAGGGGGACCTGGTCGTCCTGGAGTCCGACGAGGACGCCGTCTCGGCCGTCATCGACGAGCTGCCCGAGCTCGACGACGAGGGCGTGTCGAGCGACGACGGGGTCGCGCTGCACGAGCTCTTCGACTCGGTGTTCATGGCGGCGGGACGGCTCGCCAAACGCCCCTCCGACGCCGCTGCGACGGTCGACGTCGTCGACGCCGCCGACCTGCTCGCACAGGTGGCGCTGCCGTTCGGCTTCGAACCCGCGCAGTGGCGCACGCTGGTCGGCGCGGTGACGGCGCTCAGAGAGGCGATCTCTCCGACCGGAGCGGGCGACGGCGGCGAGGCCGAGGGCGGCGAGGCACCTGCTGCGGGGCCCGCTGGCGACGACGAGATCGCCGAGCTCGCCGCCACGGCTCGCGACACGGTCCGCCAGTACATCTGAGCCCGGTGCTCAGGAGGCCGGAGCCAACGGTCGCGGGGCCGCCACCAGGTCGTGCACGAAGCCGAGCTTCTCGACCACCTTCGGCGTCAGCACGAACGGGTACAGGTCGTCGTTGCCCAGGCTGCGGCTCATCGCGTTGAGGGCGTAGCTCAGCGCGAGCCAGTCGGCGACGATGTCGTCGATCGGCCGGCCGTCGGCCGATTCCTCGGGGGCGACCTCGAGCTCGTGGTCGTCGTCACCGACATCGGCGGCCGGTCCGTGGACCTCGATGCCGAACGCCGCCGCGGTCTGCAGGGCGTCGCGGATGTGGAGGTAGTGCGCGAAGGTCTCGGCCCAGTCCTCCCACGGGTGCATCGTGGCGTACTCGCTGACGTGCAGCTCGGCCCAGTCCGCCGGCGGGCCCGACGAGTAGTGGCGGTCGAGCGCTTCGCCGTAGTCGAGGCGCTCGTCGCCAAACAGGCCGCGGAACGCTCCGAGCCGGTCGTCGCCGACGAGCACGTCCCAGTAGTAGTGGCCGATCTCGTGGCGCAGGTGGCCGAGCACGGTCCGGTACGCCTCGCCGAGCTGCTGGCGGACCCGCTCGCGGTGCACGTCGTCGGACTCGGCGAGGTCGAGGGTGATGACGCCGTCCGCGTGGCCGGTCGTCACCCGGTCGAACCGGCTCGAGAGCAGGTCGAACGCGACACCCGTGCCGAGGTCGTCGTCGAAGGGTGCCACGGGGAGGCCGAGGTCGAGCAGCTGGAAGACCAGGCGGCGCTTCTGACGCTCCGCGTCCGCGAAGGCGGCCAGCGCCTGGTCGTCGGTGTCGTCGGGGCGTGTTCGGGTGAGCCGGCACGACAGGCACAGGCCGTCGGAGGGCGCGTCGCGCTCGGAGGCCGGCTCCCCATCGCGGGCCACGAGCCAGTTGCAGGCGGCGAGCAGCTGGTTCGCACACCGGACGAGCTCACTGCCAGGTTCGACCAGGTCGAGGGACCCGGGATCGAACCCGACCTCGGTGTCGCAGCGGAGGCACACGCTGTTGTCGAAGAAGACCAGCTGTGCGCAGTTCGGACAGGCGAACGACCTCATCCGGCCTGTCCGAGTCCGGCCTGCCCGATTCGGGCACCCGGGCCGGGCACCACCTCGGCGGGCGGCACCGGCCCCGGGGGCGTGCCGTCGCCGAAGGGTCGACCGCCGAGCGCCTCGCGGCCGTGTGGGGTGAGCCAGTTCCCGAGCTCGGGACCCTTCGGGACCACCCGGGTCGGATTGATGTCGGTGTGCACGTAGTAGTAGTGCCGCTTGATCTGCTCGAAGTCGACGGTGTCGCCGAAGCCCGGGGTCTGGAAGAGGTCACGGGCGTACGCCCACAGCACCGGCATCTCGGTCAGCTTCTGCCGGTTGCACTTGAAGTGGCCGTGGTACACCGGGTCGAACCGGACGAGCGTGGTGAAGAGCCGCACATCGGCCTCGGTGATGGTGTCGCCGACCAGGTAGCGCTGCGCCGCGAGCCGCTCGGTCAACCAGTCCAGGCGGGCGAACAGCCGGTCGTAGGCCGCCTCGTAGGCCGCCTGGTCGCCCGCGAACCCGCAGCGGTACACGCCGTTGTTCACGTCACGGAACACGAGGTCGGCGACCTCGTCGATCTCGGCACGCAGGTGCTCCGGGTAGAGCTGCGGTGCGCCCTCGCGGTGGTACGGCGTCCACTCGGTCGAGAAGTCGAGGGTGATCTGCGGGTAGTCGTTGGTGACGACCTCGCCGCTGCGGATGTCGACGACAGCCGGCACGGTGATGCCGCGCTCGTAGTTCGGGAAGCGTGCGAAGTAGGCCTGCTGCAGCCGCTCGATGCCGAGCACCGGGTCGACGCCGCCGGGATCCAGGTCGAAGGTCCAGCTGCGCCAGTCGTGGGTCGGGCCGGTCAGCCCCATGGACAGCACCGGTTCGAGCCCGAGCAGCCGTCGCACGATGATCGCCCGGTTCGCCCACGGACACGCACGAGCAGCGACCAGTCGGTAGCGGCCCGGTTCCACGGGGAAGCCGTCGCGGCCATCCGCGGTGATGCGGGTGGTGATGTAGTTGGTGTCGCGCGTGAACTCTCCGGGCTCCACGTAGGTGCCGTCGGCCTGGGTCGAGTCGTCGTCCATCCCGTGATGGTCCCACGTCCGCCCGCGGCGCGCGCCGCACCGTTGCCGTCCTGCCCTGTCACACTGGACGGATGGCACGACGACTCACTCCGTCCGAGGCGCTCGACTGGGTGTTCGAACGCCCGAGGACCGCCAAGCTCGCGACGACGTCGGCCACCGGCTTCCCCCACGTCGCTCCGGTCTGGGTGGCCCGCGACGGCGACCTGCTGGTGTTCAACACGGGCGCGGCGACAGAGAAGGGACAGGCGGTGCAGCGCGACCCGCGGGTGGCGTTGTGCTTCGACGACGAGACCCCTCCCTTCGGCTTCGTGAGCGTCCGGGGGAAGGTCGAGCTGCGCGACGATCCCGACGAGCTGCTGCGCTGGGCGACCACGATCGCCGGTCGCTACATGGGTGAGGACCGGGCCGAGGACTACGGCCGTCGCAACGGCGTGCCCGGCGAGCTGCTCGTGGTCGTGCACCCCACGAGGATCACCGGATCGCTCGGCGTGGCCGACTGAGTCGACGCTCCCGTCGACCGCCTCCCCGAGGCTTCCGTCAAGAGAGCCCCGACGCGCCGCGCTGCAGTGTGGGCCCGGCACCGCGGGTCGGTATCCTCCTGTGCGTCCGGAGACACCGGCGGCGGAGGGGGACGTACCCACGATGGGAACTTGGTCAGGGCGACGGGTCACGGTGACGGGCGGCGAGGGCTTCATCGGGAGCCACCTCGTCGAACGCCTGGTGCGTGACGGCGCCGACGTCACGGCGCTCGTCTACTACAACTCGTTCGGCCGTTGGGGTTGGCTCGACGGGTTCGATCCCGAGATCCGCGACGCGGTGCACGTGCTGCCCGGCGACGTCCGCGACGCCCGTCGGGTCGACGAGGCCGTCGCCGGCGCCGACACGGTCTTCCACCTCGCCGCGCTGATCGGGATCCCGTACAGCTACCACGCCGCCGAGAGCTACGTGCAGACCAACGTCACCGGCACCTTCCACGTGGCCGAGTCCTGCCGCACCCACGGGGCGCGCATGGTCCACACGTCGACCTCCGAGGTCTACGGCACGGCGATCACCGTGCCGATCGACGAGGAGCACCCGCTGCAGCCGCAGTCGCCGTACTCGGCGTCGAAGATCGGCGCCGACATGATGGCGCTGAGCTACTGGCACGCGCATGAGGTGCCCGTCGCCGTCGTGCGCCCCTTCAACACCTACGGTCCGCGCCAGTCGACCCGCGCCGTCATCCCGACGATCCTCGCCCAGCTGCAGGCCGGTGCGACCCAGATCAAGCTGGGTGCGGTGTCGCCCAAGCGGGACTTCAACTACGTGACCGACACCGTCGCCGGGTTCCTGGCCCTCGCGGACTGCGACGAGGCACTCGGGCGTGCGACGAACGTCGGCTCGGGTCGTGAGATCTCGATCGGCGAGCTCGTCGAGCTGCTCTGCGAGATCACCGGGCGTGACGCCGAGATCGTGACCGACGAGGCCCGCGTCCGTCCCGAGGGCTCCGAGGTCGACCGCCTGCTGTGCGACTACTCGGTGGCGACCCGCATCGCCGGTTGGCGCCCCGAGGTCAGCCTCGAAGAGGGACTGCGGCGCACCTCGGAGTGGGTCGCCGGGCACCTCGCCGACCTGGAGACGAGCGCCTACCAGATCTGAACCGAGCCGCTCGATCGCGAATTCGTCTCGGTGTCCGGGTGATCACCTCGACACCGAGACAGATGTGGGCAGGGCGCGCGGCGATTCGGAGGGCTGGGCTCAGACGGCGGCGCCGGGCAGGATCCGGCGGTACAGGTCCAGGTACGCGTCGATCGTCGCCTCGATGGTGAAGCGCTGCTCCGCCTGGAGTCGAGCCGTCTCGCCGTAGGACCTGGCGCGGTCGAGGTCGTCGACCAGCTCGACCATCGCCGCGGTCAGCGCGGCGGGATCCTCGGGCGGCACGACCCAGCCGGTGCGTCCGGGCTCGACGGCTTCGCGCACGGAGCCGACGTCGGTGGCGACGACCGGGAGCCCTGCGAGCATCGCCTCGGCGATCGTGACGGGGAAGCCCTCGAGCCGGGAGGGCAGCACGAGGCCGTCGAAGTTCCACATCACGTCCGCGACGCGCACCCCGTCCCACGGCATCGGTCGGAACTCGACGCGGTCGTCGAGGCCGAGCTCGGTGCACTGCCGGTGCAGCGCCTCGGTCTCGGCCCCGTCGCCGATCAACACCAGGCGGGTCGGTGCAGGCACGTCCGCGAACGCGTCGAGCAGCACGTCGACGCCCTTGACCGGGTCGTGACGGGCGACGGTCAGCAGCGTCGGCTGCTCGGGCCGCTCGGCAGGCTCACGTCGCACGTCCGGGACGCCGTGGTAGATCGTCTCGATGGAGTCCGCCGGCAGCCCCGACGACGTCTCGATCAGCCGGCCGGTGCGGTCACCGACCGCGACGTGTGCGGCCAGGCGCTTGGCGGTCGATCGCTTCAGCCGTCCCGAGGTCGAGGACCAGACACCCATCGGGGAGTTCTCGATGACCACGAGGGCAAGGCGCGGGAGCGTCGACGCTGCGAGGATCGCCCACTGGCACGACGACGCCGTCGAGAGGTTGAACTGCAACAGGTCGGGTGCCAGTCGGCGGAACATCGCCCGGTGCCGCAGCAGGCCCCGCACGTCGCGCTTGTCGACGACCGCCGGCAGCACCAGCCGGTCGGTGCCCGGCCGGTGTCGAGCGAGCCAGTCGACGACGTCGTCGTCGACACCGACGACCGTCACGTGGATGTGGTCGGGCAGTGCGCCGAGCACCCGTGACAGGTTGACCTCGGCGCCGCCCAGCGTCGGGGCGTCGGAGTAGACCGCGAGATGGAACACGGGGTGAGCGGTCAGTCCGAGGGGAGCAGTCGCGCCCGCAGCGTGTCCCACTCCTCGTTCGCCCGGTCGTAGTCATCCGGTCGACCGATGTCGAGCCAGTAGCCGTCGAAGCGGTGCACCCGCGGGGGAGTGCCGGCTGCGAGCAGGTCGAGCACCAGCTCGTCGAAGCCGAGCGGCTTGCCCGCGGGGTAGCTGCGCAGCGTCTCGCGCGACGCGGCGTAGACACCCATCGAGACCGAGAAGTGCTCGACCGGCTTCTCGCGGAACGCGGTGATGCGGTCGCCCTGCTCGCCGCCGATGTCGAGCACACCGAAGTCGATCTTCACGACCCGGTCGTAGGCGGCGACGGTCAGCGGCGCGTCCGAGGCACGGTGGCCCTCGATGAGCGCCCGGTAGTCGAGGTCGGTGAGCACGTCGCCGTTCATGACGATGAAGTCGTCGGGCAGGTCGTCGAGGTTGCTCACGACGGGGCCCATCGTGCCGAGCGGCTCGTCCTCGGGCCAGTAGGTGATGTCGAGGCCCCACTGGGAGCCGTCGTCGCAGTACGCACGGATCAGCTGGCCGAGGTGACCGATCGCGATGGTGACGCTCGTGAAGCCCGCGGTGCGCAGCTGGCGCAGCACGATCTCGATGATGGCGAACTCGTCGCCGATGGGAACCAGCGGCTTCGGGAAGGCCGTCGTGTAGGGACGTAGGCGCACGCCTCGTCCGCCCGCCAGGATCACCGCATGCATGGTGGGGGACTCTACCGACAACTCTGCGCAGCTCAACCCGAACGTCCGCGCACCTGTCGGCGCCGCGGGACGCGCCTCAGTCGCCGCGGACCACGGTGCGTGCCAGGCGCTCCAGCGTCATCGTGGGGGCCGAGCCGGTCAGGCTGATCAGGAGCGAGGGGTCGCCGACCACGCACTCGATGCCGGGTCGTTCCAGCGAGCGCACCTGCACGGGGCGACCGAGCTCGGCCGCGAGTGCCTCGACGATCTCGCCGAAGCGGATCCCGGTCCCCGTGCACACGTTGACCAGCGACGGCAGCGCTGCGGCGGAGTCGCCGACGGCCGGTGCGGCGTCGACCAGCGCGAGGTCGATCAACGACGTGGCGACGTCGTCGACGTGCACGAAGTCGCGGGTCGTGGCCGGCCACCAGACCTCGACCTCGCCGCCGTGCTCGGGCAGTGCCCGGACCTCGGTGAGCCAGCCGCTCAGGGGCGAGCTGGCGGGCACCGGATGGCCCACGACGTTGAAGACCCGGGCGACGACGGCTTCGAGCCCGTCGGCCGCGGCCCGGCGCACGACCTCGGTGCCCTCGGCCTTGGTCGCCGCGTAGTCGCCCGCGGGAGCCATAGGCTGGGACTCGTCGACCGTCGCTGCGGTGCCCGGGTCGCCGAGCTCCGAGGCGGACCCGACGTGGACCAACCGGGCGCCGGTGTCGCCGAGTGCGTCGACGAGCCACTCGACGAACGCGACGTTGGCGTCGTGCAGCTCCTCGCGGGTGCCCACGACGCGGCCGCAGGCGTTGATCACGGCGACCTCGCCGTCGTGCGCCGCCTGCTCGGCGACGAGCGCCCGCAGCGCGTCGGTGGCGGCGCGGTCCCGACGCTGCAGCGTGGGGTCGAAGGGCGGGTCGACCACGGTGGTCGGGAGACGTCGCGCACCCACGTCCGAGACCGCGGAACCGAGGAAGCCCGCGCCGAGCACGAGGAGCCGAGACATCGCAGCAGTCTGCCAGCGTCGTGGCAGCGGACGCGACGAAGGGCCCCGGGTGATGCCCGGGGCCCTTCGCTCGACGGGATCGTGACGGACGGAGCCACGTGGCGTCGATCGCGACGCCTGCGCTCAGCCCCCGGTCAGGGTGACGGTGAGGGCGGCGTTGTTGCCCTTGATCGAACCCGCCGAGCACGTGAACGGTGCGTCGACGGTGCACTTGGCCGAGTTCGAACCCAGGTACGGGTTGTTCCAGTACACCGTGACGACCTTGTTCGTGCCGTCGACGCGCAGCTTGGCCGTGCCCTCGGTGCCGGTCGCGAGACCGTTGCTCTGGGTCCGCCACGTCGCGGTCGCGCCGGCGGCGATGTGGTCGGCGGGGTAGTTCGACCACTCGCCGCCGTCGAGGATGCCTTGGCTGCAGGTGAGCGCCGCCGACGAGTTGTTGACGAACGTGACGTCGACCGAACGGGCGCTCGACACGTTGCCCGCCGGCGGGTCGAGCGCCTTCGACGCCGAGCCCGACAGGTCGCACGCGGTGAGCGAGTGGTCCGAGGTGATCGCCTGGATCATCAGGGACGCCCTCGCATCGCCGTAGGTGGCCACGAGCGCGGCCTGCAGGTCCGACCACGCCCTCAGCGCAGCACCGCAGGCGCCCGAGACCGCACGCTGGAAGTTCCGGGCACCCTTCGCGGTGACCTGTCCGCGGGTGGTCAGCGGGGTGGCCGCGGTGCAGGTCGCCGGGTCGACGGTGCCGTTGTCCTTGTTCAGCACGGAGTGGCCGGTGCGACCGGTGCAACGGCTCTTCTCGAGGCTGTCGTCGCAGCCGCTGATGAGCAGATCGGGGAACGAGGTGGGCACTGGCCCCGGGAACGCGAAGAACTCGGGCTGGTCGGCGTTGGCCAGGCCGTCGGGGTTGGTGAGCCCGACCTCTTGGCGGGGATCCGCGAGGTCGCCCCAGTTCGAGTGCGACCAGAAGTCCTCGTAGAGGTGCAGCGACCGGCCGAGTCCGTTGAGCACGTTGCACTTCGCGGAGTCGTCCGAGGTGTTGCCCTTGGCCGGGTCCGGGAACGAGCACCCGTTGGGCGTACCGAAGATGCTGGTCACCATGGTCTGCGCCGGGTCGATGGTCCCGTCGGCGCCGATCAGGGCGCCTGCGGAGTCCACGGCGAACTGCATGTACAGCTGGTAGTACTCCAGGCAGTTCGACAGCTCGGTCGCTGCGTCGTCCTGGGCGTGCGTGCTGCCGTAGCCGTGGTCCCCGTCGTCGCAGTGGCGAGCGGCGGGGTTCGGGAAGCCGTCGAGGGGGTTGTCCGGCTCGCCGACGGCGCCGAAGGTGCCCGACTGTCCGGCGAGCGCCGAGATCGACATGGTGTCGAAGCACTGCTCCGGTGCCTGGGTCGAGGTGCAGCCGAGCACTCGTGTGATCTGCTCGTGCACGGCCTTCTGGTTCAGCACGGAGCTGTCGACGGTGCCGAAGGCCTCGGCCGACGGCGTCCTGGTGGTGACGACCGCGGTCGCTGCGAGCGCCACGACGAACAGCCCGGTGAGCACATTCCGGAGGGCTCGACGGGTGACAGCGGAGCTGCGAGTGACAGCGGAGCTGCGAGTGACAGCGGAGCTGCTGGTGGGAGCGGGGTTGGTGTCGTGTCGGTTCGTCATGTCAGTGCTCCGGTGCGTTCCAGCGGTACAGGTGCAGCGATTCGGGCTGCTCGATGCCGACCTTCTCCGCCTGCTCGATCACGAGCGCGTCGAGGGTGTCGGCCAGGTCGTCGGTGCGGTGCTCCAGCTCGAAGAGCTGGCTGACCAGCGGTCGCGAATCGGCGTTGCCGGCAGCGACGACGACCGCGGCACGGTTCGTCTCGCCCATGCTGTCCAGCCAGCTGCCGAGCTGGGTCGTGCCCTCGGTCCACACGTCGGCGAGATCCTCGGCCGAGATGCGCGAGATCGAGCCGTCCAGGGCGGACCAGCAGTTCTCGAGGGCCTGGCCGGCCGCCAGGACCGCGTCCAGGTTCTCGTCGGCACCGCCGTGCTGCGACGAGTGGCCGTCGAGCAGGCCGTCGGCGGACTCGCTCGCCGTGTTGCAGTGCTGGACCGCCTCGGCGGCCAGGCCGAACCAGTCGACGAACTCCTCTTCGGTGGCGGGCACGGCGGCATCGGCGGTGCGGGCGACCTCGTCGCCCAGGCCGAGTCCCTCGTCCTGCGTGCAGGCGCTCAGCGCGCCGCCCAACATCAGCGACGCGACCGCGAGCCCTGCGAGCGATCGTCTCCGGTGCTTGTCCATCTCGCGTCCTTCCTCGAGGTCCGTGCCACACCGCCGACTCGGCGGGTGAACATTTCTCGTCGGCAGGACGACCCGAATGATGAGAGGTCATTCGCAGGCCGTGGCTCATCACGGGGCCGGGGAGCGGGACGCACCGGGTGGTGCCGGCTGCGTCGGTCGCTGCGACCTGGCGGAGCGGGTGAAGGGAATCGAACCCTCGTCAACAGGATGGAAACCTGTGGCTCTACCATTGAGCTACACCCGCAGGGACCGCGCTCGGGGGCGGGTCGACGTGAGAAGATAGCAGCCGTCTGACCGAATCGTTCGTGTCGGCGCGCAGAGAGGGAGCGACATGACGGTGGCACCGGTCGAGTACGTGATCATCGGGTTCGAGGGCAACCAGTTCAACGGCGAGATCGTCCCTGCGATCGTCGATCTGGTCGACAGCGGCATGGTCCGGATCCTCGACGTCGTGTTCATCTCGAAGGACGGCGAGGGCAACGTCACGGCGTTCGAGTACGACGAGCTCGAGACCCTGCTGCCGCTCGGAGCGGTCGCGGACGACTCGCTCGGGCTGCTCAACGAGGAGGACGTCGAGATGGCCGCCGAGACGCTCGAGCCGAACAGCTCGGCGGCGTTCCTCGTGTGGGAGGACCTCTGGGCCGCCCGGTTCGCCGAGGCCGTGCGCGACTCCGGCGGCACGTTCATCGCGGGCGAGCGGATCCCCCACGAGCTGGTCGTCGCGGCGATCGCCGAGAGCGCCGAGAGCGGCCGGCTCTGAGCGAGCCGACGACGACAGCGGAAGCGGGTCCTGGACCCCGAGAGTGTGCGTTGGGTCCTCGGACCCGGAGAGAAGGAACACGAACATGATGCGACGAGGGATGCGAGCAGGTCGTCCGGGCCTGATCGGCACGATGGCACGCACGGCGGTGGTCGCCGGCACCGCGACGGCGGTCTCGGGCGGTGTCGCCCGACGTCAGCAGGCGAAGGCGGCAGCGGCGCAACCGCAGCAGGCGCCTGCCCCCGAGGCGGCTCCTGCCCCCGAGCCCGCCCCGGCACCGGCCGCAGCGCCGGCGGACGGCACCAACGACGTCATCGCCCAGCTCAAGGAGCTGGCCGAGCTGAAGAACCAGGGCATCCTCACCGACGCCGAGTTCGAGGCGCAGAAAGCGAAGATCCTGGGCTGATCGGACATGCGGTCCTCGTGGCCGCCGTGGAGCCAGCAAAGATCCTGGGCTGATCAGCTGGCGAGGTCGCTGAACTTGGCGGCCCAGTCCTCGTGGGTGAAGTCGGCCGCCTCGGTCGTCGCGATGAAGTCGAGCAGCACCTCGGAGAAGCGGACCGGGTCCTCGCAGTGCGGGTAGTGCCCCGCGCCCTCGAAGATCTCGAGCCGTGAGCCGGGGATGCGCTCGTGCGCCTGGTAGCCGTGGCTCACCGGGATGATCGGGTCGCGGTCGCCCCAGACGATGAGCGTTGCGAGCGCCGAGGCCAGGTAGAGGCGATCGTTCGCGCTGATGCGCTGTCCGCGGTGGTCGACCACCGAGCGCAGGGTCAGCAGGAACGCCCGCCGCGTGTCGGGGTCGATCAGCGACGTGTAGCTGCGCCAGGTCTCGCGGGCCACGGGTGTGGGCTGCAGGCCGATCTTCGCCATGAGCCCGACGACGGTGTCGACCACGTTGCTGTAGAGCGGCTGGAACGCCAGGGGGAGCAGCAGGTCGACGCCGGGCAGCGTCAGGCCACGCAGCAGCGGCATGACCTCGTCGCCGAGGCCGCCGGCGCAGACCAGCGCCAGGCGCTCGCAGCGCTCCGGGTACTGGTAGGCGAACTGCAGGGCGATGCCCCCGCCGAGGGACTGGCCGACGACCGTGACCCGCTCATGGCCGAGCGCGACGAGCAGGTCGCGCAGGAAGGTCGCGTGGGCACCGATCGAGTAGTCGCCCCGAGGCTTGTCGGAGAGCCCGTGACCGGGCAGGTCGGGTGCCACATAGGTGACGTGCGGGGACAGGAGCGGCAGGCACTCCTTCCACATGGCGGAGCTGCCCGCCATGCCGTGCACCAGCAGGACCACCGGCCCCGTACCTCCGGTGCGGTAGGCAATCTCGTGGCCATGCACCTTGACCGTCTGGATCTCCACGACGCCTCCCACACGACGCCGCATCCGCGACGTCGTCTCCTCAGTCTTGCCGTTCCGGTCGTCCGGCGGCGGCATTCCCCATCGGCAGCGAACTGCAGGACGTGAGCGGAGGGCTCGTGACCGGCGAGATCCACCGGTGGTCGGGACGGGGAGATTTGAACTCCCGACCCCCTGCTCCCAAAGCAGGTGCGCTACCAGGCTGCGCCACGTCCCGTGCCGAAGGCGTCACTCTACCCGAGCGCACCGAGACCCCTGCCTCGACGCGACCGGCCAGCCCGATGGGGGGAGGTGTCCCGGTGCGCGTCTACAATCGCCTGTCTGATGAAGTCAACGGTCGAGCCCGCAGAGGGCAACAAGGTCAAGGTCGCCGTCGAGGTCGACGAGGCAGAGCTCGAGCCGGCGATCGACGCCGCGTGGCGCGAGATCGCGAAGGAGGTCCGTCTGCCGGGCTTCCGTCCCGGCAAGGCACCCCGCAAGCTGCTCCAGAAGCAGTTCGGCGACGAGTACGCACGCTCCGAGGCGCTCAAGAACGCCCTGCCCGAGTTCTACTCGCGTGCCGTGATCGAGAACGACGTCGACGTGATCGCTCCGCCGGAGCTCGACATCACCTCGGGTGAGGAGTCCGGCCCCGTCGCGTTCGAGGCGATCGTCGAGATCCGTCCCGAGGTCACCGTCGCCGGCTACAACGGCCTGCGCGTCGAGGTGCCCCGTGCCCGGGCGACCGACGAGGAGATCGACGAGCAGATCGACCGTCTGCGCGGCCAGTACGGCGAGCTCACCGAGGTCGAGCGTGCGGCGGCCGACACCGACTACGTCACCATCGACATCGCCGGCACCCAGGACGGCGAAGCGGTCGACGGTCTCACCGCGGACGACTACCTCTACCTGATCGGCTCGGGCATGATCGCCCCCGAGTTCGACGAGCACCTGGTGGGCGTCAGCGCCGGTGACGTCGTCGAGTTCGACGCCGACCACCCGGATCCCGACGAGGACCAGGTCCACTTCACGCTCACGGTGAAGAACGTCAAGGAGCGGGTGCTGCCCGAGCTCGACGACGCGTGGGTGGCAGAGGCCACCGAGTTCGAGACCGTCGAGGAGCTGCGTGCCGACACCCGCACCCGCCTCGACGAGAACCGCTCCGAGCAGACCCGCAACGCGGTGCGCAACAACCTCGGCGTCGAGCTGGCCAAGCTCGTCGACGACGAGGTGCCAGAGGCGCTCGTGTCGAACGAGATGCAGGCCCGGCTGCAGAACCTGGCGTACCAGCTCCAGGGCCGCGGCATCCGCCTCGAGGACTACCTGCAGATCACCGGCCGCGACCCCGAGTCGTTCAGCGCCGAGCTGAAGGAGGCCGCCGAGGAGGCGGTGCGGGTCGACCTCGCGCTGCGCGCCGTGGCCGCCGCCCAGGACCTGATCGCCACCGACGAGGACCTCGACGCAGAGATCGAGCTGCTCATCGGCGACGCCGACCTGACCCTCGACGACGCCCGCGAGGAGCTGACCCGCGGTGGGCAGCTCTCGGCGGTACGCTCGGATCTCTCGAAGCGCAAGGCGCTGGAGTGGCTCGTCGAGCAGAGCGAGATCGTCGACGAGGACGGCAACGCGGTCGACGAGGAGCTCCTCGCCCTGCCGGAGGACGATCATTCCGGCCATGACCACGCGGACCACGATCACGCGGGCCACGACCACGACTGACCCTGCGGGGTCGAGGGAGACGACATGCCTGCAGGCGATCTCAACACCGGCGGACTCAACACTCTGCTGAACCCGCAGAACTACATGGTTCCGAACGTCATCGAGCAGACGAGCCGCGGTGAGCGATACTCGGACCTGTTCTCCCGGCTGCTGCGCGAGAACATCATCTTCCTGGGCAGCCCGATCGACGACACGATCGCGAACCTGGTCTGCGCCCAGCTGCTGTTCCTCGAGTCGGAGAACCCCGACAAGGACATCAACATCTACATCAACTCGCCCGGCGGCGACATCAACGCGCTGCTCGCGATCTACGACACGATGCAGTACGTCCGGGCCGAGATCTCGACGCTGTGCTTCGGTCAGGCCGCCTCGGCCGCCGCGGTGCTGCTCGCCGCGGGCACACCCGGCAAGCGCCTGGCGCTGCCGAACGCCCGCATCCTGATCCACCAGCCGTACGCCCAGTCCGGCTACGCGCAGGTGTCCGACCTCGAGATCGCCGCGAACGAGATCCTGCGTCTCAAGTCGTCGCTCGAGACCATCCTGTCCGCGCACACCGGACAGCCCATCGAGAAGATCTCGAAGGACACCGATCGTGACTACGTGCTGACCGCCGCCGAGGCCAAGGAGTACGGCATCGTCGACGAGGTCATCGATTCCCGTGCCTTCGTCGACAACTCGGGCGCGATCACCGCGGTCAGCTGATCGATCGGCCAGAATGGACATCCTGCGTTTCCGAGTCGCGGAAGCCGCAGGGTGACCACGGTGTTCGTGGTCGAGGAGCCAGAGGCCCAACGGCGAGTGGCCAAGGAGATGGTGCAGCGTGGCCAAGTTCGGTGATGGTGGTGAGCTCCTCAAGTGCTCCTTCTGCGGCAAGTCCCAGAAGCAGGTCAAGAAGCTCATCGCGGGCCCCGGGGTCTACATCTGCGACGAGTGCATCGATCTCTGCAACGAGATCATCGAGGAGGAGCTCGCCGAGACCGGTGAGCTGACCCTCGACGAGCTGCCCAAGCCGATCGAGATCTTCGAGTTCCTCGACGACTTCATCGTTGGCCAGGAGCGGGCGAAGAAGATCCTCGCCGTCGCCGTGTACAACCACTACAAGCGAGTCCAGCACGGTGCCCGTCCGGGCTCCGACGACGTCGAGCTGGCCAAGTCGAACATCTTGATGATCGGCCCGACCGGCTGCGGCAAGACCCTGCTCGCCCAGACCCTGGCCCGCATGCTGAACGTCCCGTTCGCCATCGCCGATGCCACGGCGCTGACCGAGGCCGGCTACGTCGGCGAGGACGTCGAGAACATCCTGCTGAAGCTCATCCAGGCCGCTGACTTCGACGTCAAGAAGGCCGAGCACGGGATCATCTACATCGACGAGATCGACAAGGTGGCCCGCAAGTCCGAGAACCCGTCGTTCACCCGGGACGTGTCGGGCGAGGGCGTGCAGCAGGCGCTGCTGAAGATCCTCGAGGGCACCGCCGCGTCGGTGCCGCCCCAGGGCGGGCGCAAGCACCCGCACCAGGAGTTCATCCAGATCGACACGACGAACATCCTGTTCATCTGCGGTGGGGCGTTCGCCGGGCTCGACAAGATCATCGGTCAGCGCAGCAACCGCAAGGGTGTCGGCTTCGGTGCCGAGCTGCGTTCGGTGGGCGAGGAGAGCGAGGGCGACATCTTCGCCAAGGTCCTGCCCGAGGACCTGCTCAAGTTCGGGCTCATCCCCGAGTTCGTGGGCCGTCTCCCGGTGACCGCCGTGGTCGACAGCCTCGACCGCGAGGCGCTCATCCAGATCCTGGTCGAACCGAAGAACGCGCTGGTGAAGCAGTACCAGAAGTTCTTCGAGCTCGAGGACGTCGAGCTCGAGTTCACCGAGGACGCGCTCGGAGCCGTCGCCGACCAGGCGCTCGCCCGCAAGACCGGCGCCCGTGGCCTGCGCTCGATCATCGAAGAGGTGCTGCTCGGCGTCATGTACGAGCTGCCCTCGCGCAGCGACGTGTCGAAGGTCGTCGTCGACGGTGACGTGGTGCGCGACAAGGTGTACCCGACGCTCGTGCCGCGCAGCACCAAGCCGCGCTCCACGCGCCCGCGGCGCGCCGCGTCCTGATCCGCTCCTGACGCCGGGGTGACGCGCTGAACATCGACGAAGCCACGGCCTGGCTCGACGGTCGCCTCGACCACGAGCAGAGCTCGGTCGGCATCGCCGCGGGCCGCATCGAGGGCCTGGGCCTGGACGACATGTCCGCGCTCATGGCGCTGCTCGGCGACCCCCAGCACGAGGTCCCGGTCATCCACATCACCGGGACCAACGGCAAGGGCACCGTTGCTGCGATGATCACCCAGCTGCTGCGCGCCCACGGACTCAGCGTCGGCACCTACACCAGCCCGCACCTCGAGGTCCTCAACGAGCGGCTGGCCCGCGACGGCGAGGCGATCAGCGACGTCGACCTGGCCGAGGTGCTCTCGGGCATCGCACTGGTCGAGCCGCTGCTCGAGAGCCGTCCGAGCTGGTTCGAGGTCGTCACCGCCGCGGCGTTCCGCTGGTTCGCCGAGGCACCCGTCGACGTCGCGGTGGTCGAGGTCGGGCTGCTCGGGCGCTACGACGCCACCAACGTCGCCGAGGCACGGGTCGCGGTCGTCACCTCGATCGGCGGCGACCACACCGACTTCGGCCCCGGCTGGGAGATGGCGATCGCGAGCGAGAAGGCGGGGATCATCGGACCGGACGCCACTGCGGTGATCGGTGACGTCTCCGATGACCTGCTCGCCGTGTTCGCGGCCGAGGGGCCCGCCGAGCTGCTGCGCTACGGCGACGGCGACCGGGGCGACTTCGGCGTGCTCGACGACCGGATCGCCGTCGGCGGACACGTCGTGACGCTGCGCGGCCCCGAGTCGGTGCACCAGGACCTGTTCCTGGGCGTGCACGGGCACCACCAGGTCGTCAACGCGTCGATCGCCCTGGCCGCGGTCGAGGCGTTCTTCCGTCGGCCCGTCGACGACGAGGTGCTGACCGAGGCGTTCGCCACGCTGCAGCTGCTAGGGCGCTTCGAGGTCGCCGGGCACGAGCCGCTGGTGGTGCTCGACGGCGCCCACAACGCAGATGCGCTGCGGGCGCTCGCCCGCACCCTGGACGAGGAGTTCACACCCGTCGGCTCCCGGCTCGTCGTGGCCGCCACGCTGCAGGGCCGTGACGTCGACACGACGGTCTCGGCGCTCGCCGCGCTGCGACCCGACCTGGTGATCTGCACGACGATCCCGGGTGACCGCGGTGTCGACGCACGCACCCTGGCTGCGGCGTGCGACGCGGCCGGCCTGCCCAACGAGTGGGCGGCCGACCCGGCGACCGCGGTCACGCGGGCGCTGTCGATCGCCCAGGACGAGGACATGGTGGTCGTGACCGGCTCGTTCCGACTGCTCGGCCCCGCCCGGCGCGCGCTCGCACAGCAGCCCTGAGCGAGCTCGCACAGCGGTACCGTGCGAGTTCGCTCCGGTGTGCCGAGCGAGTTCGCTCCGGCGTGCCGAGCGAGTTCGCCGGGTGCCAGTGCGCGGCCGTACCCTGAGCGGCGTGAACCAGACCTTCATCATGTGCAAGCCCGACGCCGTCGAACGCGGTCTCGTCGGAGAGATCATCGCCCGCATCGAGCGCAAGGGCCTCACCATCAGCCGCCTCGAGATGCGCACCCCGGACCGTGCCCTGGCCGAGGCGCACTACGACGAGCACAAGGACAAGCCCTTCTTCGGTGAGCTCGTCGACTTCCTGACCCGGGGCCCGGTCGTGGCCATGGTCGTCGAGGGCCCCGACGACAACACCTTCGCCCTGATGCGCACCCTGATCGGCAAGACCAAGGTCGACGACGCCCAGCCCGGCTCGATCCGCGGCGACTTCGCGACCACCACGAACGAGAACCTGGTGCACGGCTCGGACGCCACCGAGTCCGCCGAGCGCGAGATCGCGCTCTGGTTCCCCTCCTGACCGGGAGTCCTTCGTGATCGACGGGGCACCGCCGTGTGCGGTGCCCCGCTGAACGTCCTCGCAGCTGCCCCGCCGTTTCGCGTCACACCACTGGAGTCGGAGCGCAGGCGCTGCGTAGGCTTGTTACGGTTCCATTGCGGTCGCCGACGGTGGCACCGGCGGGTCGGGCGGCCCGAGACCGCATCGGTTCGTTGCTGAGTTCCAGCCCTGATCCGCGTCCTGTGGGCGCACGCGTCGGGGCTAGCGTGAGGACGTTCTATGGCACGGTTATCTTCCAATCTCCTCGGCCGTGACATCGCTGTCGATCTCGGCACGGCCAACACGCTCGTCTACGTCCGTGGCGAGGGCATCGTGCTGTCCGAACCCTCGGTGGTGGCGATCCGCGAGCAGGACGGCAGGGCCGTGGCCGTCGGCACCGAGGCGAAGCGGATGATCGGCCGCACGCCGGCGCACATCCAGGCGATCCGACCGCTCAAGGACGGCGTCATCTCGGACTTCGAGGTCTGCGAGACGATGCTGCGCTACTTCATCCAGCGAGTGCACAACAGCCGTTTCGCCAAGCCCCGCATGATCATCTGCGTGCCGTCCGGCGTGACCGGTGTCGAGCAGCGTGCGGTGCAGGACGCGGCCGAGTTCGCCGGCGCCCGCAAGCCGGCCCGCATCATCGAGGAGCCGATGGCCGCTGCGATCGGCTCAGGCCTCCCGGTGCAGGAGCCGACCGGCAACATGATCGTCGACATCGGCGGCGGCACGACCGAGGTCGCGGTGATCTCGCTCGGCGGCGTGGTGACCAGCCAGTCGGTCCGCGTCGGGGGCGACGAGCTCGACGACGCGATCATCCAGTACATCAAGAAGGAGTACTCGCTCGCGCTCGGTGAGCGCACGAGCGAGGTCGTCAAGATGGAGCTGGGCTCCGCCTGGAAGCTCAAGCAGGAGCTCCAGGCCGAGGTCCGGGGCCGCGACCTGGTGACCGGCCTGCCCAAGACGATCGTCACGTCGACCCCGGAGATCCGCGAGGCGATCGACGAGCCCGTGTCGACCATCGTCGACGCCGTGAAGGTGACCCTCGACAAGACACCTCCGGAGCTCGCCGCCGACATCATGGAGCGCGGGATCATGCTCGCCGGCGGGGGAGCGCTGCTCAAGGGGCTGCCCGAGCGTCTCGCACAGGAGACCGGTATGCCCATCCGCATCGCGCCTCGCCCGCTCGAGGCCGTCGCACTGGGTTCGGGGCAGGCACTCGAGGAGTTCGAGGCGCTCGAGGGCGTGCTCTTCTCGGGTCACCGCGACTGAGCTGCATCGACTGATCAGTGCGTCCACTCTCCCAGCCGGGTAGCGGCCGACGACGTGCTCGCTACGTCCTGTTGGTGCTGACGCTGCTCGCCGTCACCCTCATCACCCTCGACGCTCGAGGTGTCGTCGCGATCTCCGGCGCTCGTGAGGGCGCCGTCGACGTGTTCGCCCCCGTGCGCGGTGCGGCGCGCTGGGTCACCACGCCGTTCCGCAACGCCTGGAACGGCATGACCCGCTACGACGACCTGAGCATCGAGAACGAACGGCTTCGCGGCGAGATCGACCGGCTCGAGGGCGCCCAGGTGCGCAACGCCAACGCCGAGAAGGAGCTCGAGCGCCTCAGCGAGCAGCTGGGCATCGACTTCGCGGGCGACATCCCCACCCAGATCGCCCGGGTGACGACGGGTCCGTACTCGAACTTCTCGGATCACCGCCTGCAGCTCGACCGTGGGACCGAGTCGGGCATCGAGAAGGGCATGCCGGTCATCACCAACCGCGGGCTGGTCGGAGTGGTCGACGAGACGTCGCGCACCCGCTCCGTGGTGCAGCTGCTCACCGATCCGGATCTGCACGTCGGCGTGCGGCTGGTCGACTCCGGCATCGCCGGCGTCGGACACGGCGGCGGCGACAACGACACCTTCGTGATCGACCGAGGCATCGAGCTGGACAAGCCGGTGAGCCCGAACGAGGTCGTCGTCACCGGCGGCATCGAACGGAGCCGCCTCCCACCGGCGATCCCCGTCGGCACCGTCGACAAGGTCACCCCGGACGAGGCGCAACAGGTGAAGATCGTGCAGGTCAACTACGCCGTCGACTTCTCGAAGCTCGACGTCGTGCAGGTCCTCAAGTGGACGCCGCCCGAATGAGGACTCGTCCATGACCAGCGAGGTGCAGGTCATCGTGCGGTGGGGCGCGCTGCTGCTGACCGCGTTCGTGCTGCAGATCGGCGTGTTCACCGACCTCAAGCTCTTCGGGGTGCACCCGGAGATCCTGCTGCTGGTGGCCATCTGCGGCGGGCTCGTCGGTGGACCCGCCAGGGGTGCCGAGGTCGGCTTCGCGGCAGGGGTGCTCACCGATCTCGTGATCCCGGGGGTGCTCGGCGTCTCGGCGCTGGCGTTCGCGCTGGTCGGGTTCGCGGTCGGCGCGGCCGAGGAGTCGGTCATCCGCTCGTCGCGCGGCATCTCGATCGCGATCACCGTCGCCGCGAGCGCGATCGGCACGCTGCTGTACGCCGCGGTCGGGGAGATGCTGGGACAACGCTCATTGTCCGACCCGCGGCTCTGGGCCATCGTCGGTATCGTTTCGGCCGTCAACGGCCTGCTCTGCATCCCCGGCCTGGCCGCGTGCCGGTGGGCCGAGGGCGAGCCGCTGCGGGCACGGTCGTACTGAGCGTTGGTCGTGGGAGCCGAGACGACCGTGCGTCGACATCGTTCTGAGGGCAGCTGAGACGTGGACACCGACTCCAACCAGGTACGACTGAGCGCGATCGGCATCGTCGCGATCTCGTTGTTCCTGGCGTTGTTCATGCGCCTCTGGTTCCTGCAGGGCATCGACCGCCAGGAGTTCGAGGCGACGTCGGTGTCGAACCGTCTGCGCTACATCCACGACGAGGCGCCCCGAGGGAGGATCCTCGACCGCAACGGCAAGGTGCTGGTCGACAACCGCCCGTCGACCGTCGTGTCGCTGGACCGCGAGCCGCTGCGCAAGCTCGAGCCCGAGGAGCGCACGGCGATCTTCGAGGACCTCGCCGAGACGCTCGGTTCGTTCGGTGTCGCGACGAAGGTGGCCACGATCGAGAAGCGCTACGACGACAAGCGCTGGGCGCCCCAGGCCTACGTGCCGATCGCGGAGGACGTGCCCAAGGACGTCGAGATCTACCTGCTGGAGCGCGGCGACCGGTTCCCCGGTGTGGTGGTGGAGCGCCAGGCCATCCGCGTCTACCCGTACGGCAACGTCGCCGTGCACCTGCTGGGCTACGTCGGCGAGATCAACGACAAGGAGCTCGAGGCCCGAGGGGGCACCACCACGAGCAGCACCGCGCCCGGCGAGTCGACCACGACGACGACCGAAGCCTCCGACGACGACCCGAAGAAGGACTACCAGCTCGGCGACTCCATCGGGAAGGGCGGCGTCGAGGCCGCCTACGAGGAGCACCTGCGCGGGGTGCCGGGCAAGCGCACCATCGAGGTGAACGCGAAGGGCGACCTGGTCGACGTGGTGTCGATAGACCCGCCCGTGGCCGGCGACGACGTGTGGCTCAGCATCGACGTCGATCTGCAGGCACACGCCGAGCGGCTGCTCGAGGCGAAGATCAACCAGGTCCGCAACGGGCCGCCGCAGCGTGACAACGCCGGCGTCTACCGCACGAACGCCCCGCAGGGCTCGGTCGTGGTGCAGGACCCGAACAACGGCCAGATCATGGCGATGGCGTCGTACCCCGACTACGACCCGTCGTCGATCGTCAACGGCATCTCGTCGGACCTGTGGGCCACCTTCCAGGACCCCAACAGCGGCCAGCCGTTGGTGAACTGGGCGATCCAGGGCGCCTACGCACCGGGCTCGACGTTCAAGCTGTTCACCGCCTGGGCCGGTCAGCGCACCGGCCTGCTCGCCGGCGACGACGTGATCGTCGACCCCGGCCACTACAAGGCCGAGAACTGCGAGGGCGAGACCTGCGAATTCCAGAACGCCGGGCGCACGCCGCACGGCACGGTGAACCTGGCGAAGTCCCTGACCGTGTCGTCCGACGTCTACTACTACCGGATGGCCGACAAGTTCTGGAACCGTCGGGGTGAGTTCGGAGAGACGCCGATCCAGGACGCTGCTGCGGAGTTCGGCCTGGGCTCGAAGACCGGGATCCCGCTCGGCGGCGAGAACGCCGGTCGGCTGCCGACGCCGGCGAAGCGCAAGGAGGCCTACGAGGCCCGCCCCGACCTGTTCCTCACCGGTGACTGGCGCACCGGCGACAACATCAACATGTCGATCGGTCAGGGCGACGTCGCCGCCACACCGCTGCAGCTCGTCGACGCCTACTCGACGTTCGCCAACGGCGGCACCCGCTACCAGCCGCAGGTGGCGATCAAGATCACCCGCGCCCTCGACGCGACCCTGCCGCCCGGCCAGGAGGGCAACTACGAGGTCGTCGACGAGATCGAACCGGTTGTGAACGGAGTGCTCCAGATCGACCGGGGGCACTACGACCAGATCTGGCAGGGCCTGGTCGGGGTGACCGCTCCCGGCTCCGGAGGCACCGCCTCGGCGGCGTTCGCCGACTCACCGACCGCGTGGCCGATGGCGGGCAAGACCGGCACCGCACAGGTCTCGAAGAAGGCCGACACCGCGCTGTTCGTCGGCTGGGGCCCGGCCGTGGCCGGCTTCCCGCCGCAGTACACCGTGGGCGTCGTCATCCCCGAGTCCGGGTTCGGCAGCACCGTCGCCGCGCCGCTCGCGTTCCGCGTGCTGCAGCCGGTCTCGGACGGCAGCCTGACCCCCGCCTGCCCGGTGATCGACACCGCGGCCTGCGACCTCGCCGCCGACCAGGCACTGCAGGCATCCCGCAACGACACCACGACAGGAACCTCCGGCTGATGGTGAACACCGCCCTCGGATCCTCGCGGCACAGCAGCCGCTTCCGCGCCCAGGACCTCTCTGCGCCCTGGCGCCACGTCGACGTCGCGCTGCTCGTGGTCACCGCGCTGATCACGCTGTGCGGACTGGTCATGGTCTTCAGCGCGACCCGTCGACTGCCGAGCGGCACCGGTGTGGTCGCCCGCCAGGCGGCCTTCGTGCTCGTCGGCGTCGCCGCGATGGCCGGCCTGTCGCTCATCGACTACCGCCGCATCGCCGACTGGTGGCCGTTGATCTACGGGGCGGCGCTGGTGGCGATGCTCGGTGTGCTGACCCCGCTCGGGGCGACGGTCAACGGCACCCAGGGCTGGTACCGGTTGGGGGCGATCACCATCCAGCCGGCCGAGTTCGCGAAGCTCGCCACGATCATCGCGGTCGCCGCCTACCTCGGCTCGGTCGACCGGGTCGACCTGCGGCGTCTCGCCGGCGCGTTGGCGCTCATCGGTGTGCCGATGGGCCTCACCCTGTTGCAGCCCGATCTGGGCTCGGCGCTGGTGTTCATCGTGGCCGGCGTCGGCATGCTCGTGGTCGGCGGCGTGCGTCTGCGGCACCTGGCGGTGCTGGTGCTGGTCGGTCTGGTCGGGGTCATCGGGATCCTGCAGTCCGACGCGCTCGACCAGTACCAGAAGGACCGCCTGCTGTCGTTCGCGAACCCCGACGGGGTCTCCGAGGCGGTGCGCTACAACGTCGAGCAGGCCCAGACGGCCATCTCGTCGGGCGGGTTCACCGGCTTCGGCTTCGGCAACGGGCCCTCGACCCGGCTCGGCTACGTGCCGGCCCAGCAGACCGACTTCATCTTCACCGTCGCCGGCGAGGAGTTCGGCTTCATCGGTGCGGGCACCCTCGTGCTGCTCTTCGCGATCATGATCTGGCGGATCTGGCGCATCGCCCAGCTCGCGGCGGATCCGATGGGCACGTTGATGTGCGTGGGTGTGATGTCGATGCTGCTGTTCCACATCTTCGAGAACATCGGTATGAACCTCGGGATCATGCCGATCACGGGCATCCCGCTGCCGTTCGTCTCACAGGGCGGCTCGTCGGTGATCGCGTCGTTCGTGGCGATCGGACTGGTGCAGTCGGTCCACATGCACCGCTTCGCCTGAGCGGCACGCCGGGTGCACGACCCGCGTGGAGCTCGCTCGTTGTGCCGGTGAACGACCGGCGTGTGCCAGGGTGCGGGCCGGGACGTTCCTGAGAGGTACACTCGGGCGCACCATGTCCCTCGGTCAGGTCGATCTGCGCGAACCACGCCGGTGCTCCGGCGTGCGGCACCGTGTGATCCGAGCGTGCCTGGCGGTCGTCCTGTCGACGACCTGGGACCTGGAACGAGCGGGCGGACGGTCCCTTCGGCACCCGGGTGGTGCGGCGTGCGGCGGGCCCGCATGCTGTCGGTCCCGGACGCTGCGGCCGGGCCGGGAACGCCCCGAGGATCCTGAGCAACCAGCGGTCCGACCCGAGGGTCGTACCGCGGACCACGAGCGACGGCGTCCCCGTCGGGCCCCCGCGGCTCGCGACGCCGTCCCCGCGCGCCCATCGGCGCGCATCATGAGAGGACTGTCCCATGTCGGACACCGAATCGAACCCAGATCAGGGCCGATCCACCACCCCGGAGCACACCGCGCCTGCCTCACCTCCCGCGACTGCGGGCGCCGCGAGCTCTCCGGCCGCGCCACGTAAGCCGAAGATCGGCGACTCCATGCCCGCTCCGCCGAGTGCGGCGGGCGCGGATGCCAACAGAGGCGGCGCCGGATCATCGGGTGCCGGATCGTCAGGGGATGGCACCTCGGGCACGGGCCCGTCGAAGAACCGCCGTCGTCGCCGCCGCGGACGTGGCGGCGGAGGCGGTGGCGGCAACAGCGGAGCGTCGGGCGGCGGCAACCAGCAGGGCGGTCAGGGCGGTCAGCAGCGCCAGGGTGGCGGCCAGAAGGGCGGCCAGCAGCGTCAGGGCGGTGGCCAGAAGGGCCAGCGCGGTCAGCAGCCGACCCCCGTCGAGGCGGTGCTCGTCGACGACAAGCCGCTCGAGCTCGACGAGAAGACGCTCAAGCGTCGCGGCGGTCGCAGCCGCAAGGGCCGCGCCGTCGGCCGCTACCAGATGAACGTGCACGTGCACGACGACGCCACGCAGATCTCGATCCTCGAGGGTCGTTCGCTCGTCGAGCACTACGTCTCACGACCCACCGACGACGTCACGCAGATCCACGGCAACATCTACATCGGCAAGGTCGAGAACGTGCTGCCCGGCATGGAGGCGGCGTTCATCGACATCGCCACGCCCAAGAACGCGGTGCTCTACCGCGGCGACGTCCAGTACGACAAGGACGACGTCGACTCCAAGGGTGAGCCGCCCCGGATCGAGGACGTCCTCAAGGCCAAGCAGCTCATCCTGTGCCAGGTCACCAAGAACCCGATCGCGCACAAGGGCGCCCGCCTCACCCAGGAGGTCTCGCTGCCGGGACGCTTCGTGGTGCTGGTCCCGAACTCGTCGACCTACGGCATCTCGAAGCGCCTGCCCGACGACGAGCGCAAGCGGCTCCGCCAGCTGCTCGACCGGGTGAAGCCCAAGGAGCACGGCGTCATCGTGCGCACCGCGGCAGAGGGCGTCACCGCCGAGGAGATCGAGCGTGACGTCAAGCGCCTGATCAAGCAGTGGGACCGGATCAGCGAGCTCGCCGCCAAGCAGAACCGCCCCGGGCTGCTCTACCGCGAGCCCGAGATGGCCGTTCGGTTCATCCGTGAGGAGTTCAACGCCGAGTACCGCGCCGTGGTGATCGACGACGAGGCGCTGCACACCGACATCAAGGAGTACGTCGAGGCCGTGGCCCCGGCGCTCGCCGACCGGGTGCAGTACTTCGACCGCTCCGCCGAGCCGCTGCCCTTGTTCGAGAAGTACCACGTCGCCGAGCAGCTCGCGAAGGCGCTCGACCGCAAGGTGTGGCTGCCCTCGGGCGGCTCGCTGATCATCGAGGCGACCGAGGCGCTGACGGTCATCGACGTCAACACCGGTCGCAACGTCGGGTCGTCGAGCCTCGAGGAGACCGTCTTCCGGAACAACCTCGAAGCGGCCGACGAGATCGCCCGTCAGCTCCGGCTGCGCGACATCGGCGGCATCATCGTCATCGACTTCATCGACATGGAGGTCAAGGAGAACCGCGACCGGGTCGTGAAGCAGTTCCGTGAGGCGCTCAGCCGCGACAAGACGCGGACGCAGGTCTTCAACATCTCCGACCTGGGTCTGGTCGAGATGACCCGCAAGCGCATCGGCGAGGGCCTGCTCGAGTCGGTGTCGTCGCGCTGCGAGCACTGCGACGGCAGGGGAGTGGTCATCCCGACCGAGTTCATCTCGTGAGCCTGCTCATCTCCTGAGCCGGTTCACCTCGTGAGCCTGCTCATCTCCTGAGCCCGTTCATCTCGTGAGGGGCTCGTTCAGGTCGTGAGCGGCGCGCCGTCGGCGTCGCAGGGCAGCCCGGCGGTGTGGGCCGCTGCGTAGTCCTCGGCCGCGCTGTCGGCGGTCCGCTCCATCGCGACCGGCGAGATCCGCATGATCCCGGAGTACGGCTCCTCGAGCTGTTCGACCAGGTACAACGTGCCGCCGAGCAACAGGGCGATCACGCCGATGATCGCCACCAGGTTCCTGCGACGGATCGCGGGCAGGGCGAGGGTCGCGAGCGCGAGCACCACGCCGAGCACTGCGAGGAACATCAGCATCAGCACCGGCACGGGGATCGACGGCACCATCTCGGTGAGCCGGAGCCGCCGGGCCTCGGAGCGCTGGCGGTCGAGGGTCAACATCGAGCTCACGACCGGTGAGGGGCCCTCGATGATCGCCGGCAGCTCGGAGCGGATCTCGTCGGTCCAGTGGCCCACCGCGTCCGCGGTCTGCCCGTGCTCCATCGACGGCCACTCCAGGCGGTGCACGGCCCGGGCGTAGCAGACCGTCGACGCCTGGATCGATCGACCCTCGGGCCCGGGCAGCAGGCCGGCGGTCTCGAAGAACTGGTCCACGGCGCCGGCCTCGTTGCCTGCCTGTTCGGTCGCGGCGCGGTACGACGAGGTGGCCTGCGCGGCCACGAACGCGCTGAGGAACACCGCCAGGGTCACCAGGGGCGACACGATGTGCTCGGTCTTGATGCCCTGGACGTCGTTGTCGACCCGCGCGGCGACACGGGGGCGGAGCACGAACAGGCCGACGGGAACGGCCAGGAGGATGACCAGGAACGCCCAGATCACCTTGACCATCATGACGGACCGGCGCTCGACTTTCATCGGGAGCGTGGTTGCCGGTAACGTGGCAAGCCGTATGTATGCAGTCGTGAAGTCCGGTGGAAAGCAGTATCGGGTCGAAGAGGGGCAGCGCCTCAACGTCGAGCGCCTCGGTGCGCCCGACAGCGAAGTGCAGCTCGCTCCGGTGATGTTGGTCGACGGCGACACCGTCCTGGCCACGCCCGACCAGCTCAAGGGTGCGACCGTGTCGGCGCGCGTCGTCGAAGAGGTCAAGGGCAAGAAGATCAACGCCTTCACCTACAAGAACAAGTCGAACAACCGTCGTCGGTGGGGCCACCGTCAGACGTACTCGTCGATCGAGATCACCGGGATCTCCAAGGGCTGAGGCCCTCGGACCCCCACCACCTCAGGAAGTAGCAGGCCATGTCGAAGACCAAGGGCGGCGGTTCCACCAGGAACGGTCGTGATTCAGAGTCCAAGCGCCTCGGCGTGAAGGTGTACGACGGCGGCGTCGTGCATGCCGGTGCGATCATCGTCCGCCAGCGCGGCACCAAGATCCACCCCGGCGAGAACGTCGGCATCGGTGGCGACGACACGCTGTTCGCCACCGCCGACGGTCAGGTGAAGTTCGGCTCGCGCCGCAACCGCAAGATCGTGAACGTGTTCCCCGTGGGAGCCGCAGCGGAGTGATCCGCTCCACCCTGGAGATCTGACGACGGCCCGCTCCTCGGAGCGGGCCGTTGCGCGTTCGGAGTGCGGTTGCGCGTTCGGAGTGCGGTTGCGCGTTCCGGGTGCGGCTGCGCGATCCGGCTCAGCGGATGCCGATGGGCAGGTCGCGCTCGTTCCAGTCGAGCAGCTGCACGGCCCGGTCGAACGCGTAGCGGTCGGTCATGCCGCCGACGTAGGTGACGGCGTCGACGACGGCCTGGGTGCTGCCGGCAGCCGGTGCGACGAGGCCGTCGGCGCGGGGCACGAGCTGGGGTGAGTCGCCGTGCAGCTCGACGAGCGCACGCAGCACGCGGATGACGGACTCGGACTGCGCGATCGACTCCTGGCGCATGTAGATGCGCTCGTAGTTGAACCGGCGGAACTCGGCGAGCGCCTCTGCGTACGGTTCGGTCATCGAGATGGAGCCGGTGTGGCGGACCGCCTCGACCACCGCCGCGATGAAGGCGTGCAGCTGCCGGCTGCGGCGGTCGCCGCAGCGCTCGAGCACGATGTCGGGCAGGTCCTGAGCGTGCACGATGCCGGCCTGCTCGGCGTCCTCGAAGTCGTGGCAGACGTACGCGATGCGATCGGCCCACGCGACGACCTCGCCCTCTGGCGTGGAGGGCGCCGGGCGGGACCAGGAGTGGTTGCGGATGCCGTCGAGCGTCTGGACGCAGAGGTTCAGCGGTGCGAGCACCTGGTCGGCGCCCCAGACGGCGTGGTCGTAGCCGCCGTCGACATAGGGGGAGAACGCATCCTCGCTGGCGTGGCCACCGGGGCCGTGCCCGCAGTCGTGGCCGAGGGCGATCGCCTCGGTCAGGGCGACGTTGACGCCGATGGAACGTGCGATGGCGGTCGCGACCTGGGCGACCTCGAGCGCGTGGGTGAGCCGCGTTCGCTGGTGGTCGTCGGGGAAGACGAACACCTGGGTCTTGCCGGCGAGGCGGCGGAACGCGCTGGAGTGCAGGATACGGTCGCGGTCGCGCTCGAAGCAGGTGCGCTCCGGGTCGGCGGACTCGGCGACCGCCCGGGTGCCGGCGCCGTCGGCACGTGTGGCGCCGTCGGCCATGGTGGCGTCCTCGAGCGCCTCTCGCTGGGAGCGGCTCATGGCGGAGGAGCGTCCGATGCCGAGGTCGAAACCCCCGTGGGCACGACGCACGTCGACCGTGGCGACGACACCCGAGGCGCTGACCTGGGTGCCCGCCATGGTCTGCGCCCAACGGCGTGCGCGCTCCTGGTCGATCCCGCTGTTGATCTCGCCGGTCGGCGTGCCGTCGATCTCGGTGCTCATGGCTCTGATCGTAGGACCGCGGTGGGACACCATCGGCACCTGCGAATCGGCCGTATCCTGGGTCACCGTGTCTGAATTCGTCGACGAGTGCGGTCTCAACGTCAAGGGTGGGGAAGGTGGTGCCGGCTGCGTCTCGTTCCGCCGTGAGGCCCACGTCGAACGGGGCGGTCCCGACGGCGGTGACGGCGGCGACGGCGGCGACGTCTGGCTCGTGGCGGACCGCAACGTCGCCTCGCTGATCGCGTTCCGGGACCATCCGCACCGCAAGGCCGAGAGCGGCGCGCACGGCTCGGGCAAGAAGAAGCACGGCGCGGGCGCCCGGGATCTGACCGTGCACGTGCCCGTCGGCACCGTGGTGAAGGACCGCGACGGCGAGGTCCTGGCCGACCTGTCGAACGACGGTGACCGTTGGCTGGCCGCAGCGGGCGGGATCGGTGGCAAGGGCAACGCTCGGTTCCTGTCGAACAAGCGCCGAGCGCCCGGCTTCGCGGAGCAGGGCGAGTACGGCGAGGAGCGCTGGATCTGGCTCGAGCTGAAGCTGATGGCCGACGTGGCGCTCGTCGGCTTCCCGAACGTGGGCAAGTCCACGCTCATCTCCCGGATCTCGGCCGCGCACCCCAAGATCGCCGACTACCCGTTCACGACGCTCGTGCCGAACCTGGGTGTGGTGCGCCTCGCGGACGGCGGCGCGCCGTTCGAGATGGTCGTCGCCGACATCCCGGGGCTGATCGAGGGAGCCGCGGACGGCAAGGGCCTGGGCCACCAGTTCCTGCGCCACATCGAGCGCGCCCGCGTGCTGGTCATCCTGTGCGACCTGTCGCCCTTCGCCGAGCTGTCGCCCGACGAGCAGGAGCAGGTCCTGCTGCACGAGCTCGGCCAGTACCGCCCCGAGCTGCTCGACCGGCCTCGGGTCCGGGTCGGCTCTCGTGCCGACCTGGCCGACGAGGAGACCATCGACCAGTTCGACGGTCTGCCGATCTCGGCGGTGACGGGCGCGGGCATCCCGCAGCTGCTCGGCGCGCTCCGGTCCGCGGTCGAGGCCGTCCGCGCGCTCGATCCCGAGCCCGAGGGCTTCGTGACCCTGCGCCCGGTCCCCGAGGGCATCCGCATCGCCCGCAACGACGACGGCAGCTTCGAGGTGCTCGGTCGAGAGGCCGCGCGCGCGGTCCGTCTGAACGACCTGACGAACCCCGAGGCCATGGACGAGGCGCGCACCCGGCTCAACCGCCTGGGCGTCGACCGCGCCCTGGCCCGGGCGGGCGCCCGCAACGGCGACACCGTGCACATCGCGTCGTTGAGCTTCGACTTCGAGTCCGACGTCGAGCTCGACGTGCAGCCCTTCGACGAGGCCGACTGATGCGAGTGGTGGTCAAGCTCGGCACGTCGAGCCTGACCGACGAGCACGGTGTGATCGACCAGGCGGCACTCGCCAAGGCCGCCGCCGAGATCGCAGAGGTGCGCTCGAAGGGCCACCAGGTCGTGCTGGTGTCCTCGGGCGCCGTCGCGTCGGGACTGCCCGCGCTCGGCCTGGGCGCGGCGGACCGTCCCGGGGACCCCCGGACCCTGCAGGCCATCTCCGCGATCGGCCAGGTCCGGCTCATGCAGTCATGGAACGAGCACTTCGCCGGCCACGGCCTGGTGGCGGGGCAGGTGCTCCTGGCTCCCCAGGACTTCATGGTGCGCTCGCAGTACCTGCACGCCCGCTCGACCCTCGAGCGGCTGCTCGAGCTGTCGGTGGTGCCCGTCGTCAACGAGAACGACGCCGTCGCTGACGACGAGATCCGCTTCGGCGACAACGACCGGATCGCGTCGCTGGTCGCTCACCTTGTTCGTGCCGAGCTGCTGGTCCTGCTGACCGACGCCCCGGGGGTCATGGACGC
>JAEWED010000168.1 GCA_023389745.1 Actinomycetes bacterium | reverse complement strand
GAGGAACGTACGAGTCCTCGCCACCGGGCGCCCCCGAGGAATCCCTAGTCCTGCCCCCAGTCGCCCTGGTCCCGCGTGCCGTCGTGTCCGCCTCGCCGCGGATCAGCCGTCGGACGAGGATCCCTGCGGCGACGAGCGACCCGAAGGCGGCGAGTCCTCTGCCGCGCCGGCCGCTCCGGGACTCGGCGGCGCCGACCCGTGCCCCTCCGACTGGGGCGGGATGTCTCGTGTGTAGATGCCCCGCTCGATCGTCGTGAAGCCCAGATCTGTGCGCACCGCGTTCACCAGCGCCTTGTGCATCTCGAGGACGTCCTGTCGTGTTCCATCACGGGTACTCGTGCTGAGGTTGACGATCAGGATCCTCGGGTCGAGTTGCCCCTCGATGTCGTGTCCTGATGCGCCGTCGACCTGGTCCGCTGTCTGCCCGTTCCTCTCGTGGTCCGTGCTCGCCGCCTTGACGACCGCCATCTCGAAGTCCGTGACGCTCCACAGGAACTCGGTGAGGGCGTCGAGCACGCTGTCGTGGGAATCCTTGAGGAGGCGCGCTCGAGCGAGGTGCTCGATCCACTTCATCCTCTCCTCGCTCCCGGTGAGGACGGTTGCGAAGCCCGCGTCGACTCGGACCACGTAGTCGGCGATGTCCCCGGCCCAGGCGAGGAGCTCGCTGTAGAACTCACGCTCGTGGTCCAGACGGTCACGGTCACGCTGGTTCTGGGCGGTCCGGGTGCTGAAGTAGTGCACGACCAACGAGCCGATCACGATCACGACCGCTGCCAGCACGGGGGCTCCCAGTCGATCGGTCGCGAGGAACGGTGCTGCACTCACTGTGGCCTCCAACTGCCTTGCCGGGCTGTGCGGACGACTCCCGCGATGTGGTGTCCCGCCGACACGCGCTGCGGGCTGGGTTGGCTCAGCGTGCCGCTGCGAGCCCCACCGCGATCTCGATGATCTGGTCCTCCTGGCCACCGACGAGCCGCCGCTCGCCGCACTCCAGCAGGATGTCGGCGCCGGAGACTCCGTAGCGCTCGGCCGCCCGGTAGGCGTGGCGCAGGAACGACGAGTACACCCCCGCGTAACCCATGATCAGCGACAGGCGATCGAGTGCGGCCTCGCCGTCCATCACCGGGCGCACCACATCCTCGGCGACGTCGAACATGGCGAGCGCGTCGATGCCGGTCCGGATGCCGAGCTTGTCGCACACCGCGACGAACGCCTCACACGGCGTGTTGCCCGCACCCGCGCCGAAGCGCCGGGTCGAACCGTCGATCTGCGTCGCACCGGCCCGGACCGCGCACACCGAGTTGGCCACGCCGAGGCCCAGGTTCTCGTGTCCGTGGAAGCCGACCTGGGCGTCGCTGCCGATCTCGGCGACGAGCGCCGAGACGCGCTCGGTGACGTCCTCGAGGATCATGGCGCCCGCCGAGTCGACGACGTAGACGCACTGGCAGCCGGCGTCGACCATCGTGCGGGCCTGCGCGGCCAGCACCTCGGGCGGTTGGGTGTGCGCCATCATCAGGAAGCCGACCGTCTCGAGGCCGTGCTCGCGCGCCAGGCCGAAGTGCTGGTCCGCGATGTCGGCCTCGGTGCAGTGCGTCGCGATGCGGATGACCGACACGCCCAGGTCGGCCGCGGCGGTGATGTCGTCCTTGGTGCCGAGCCCCGGCAGCATCAGCGCCGCGATCTTGGCGCGGCTCGCGGAGTCGACCGCCGCGGCGATGAGCACGCGCTCGTCGGTGTGGCTGAACCCGTAGTTGAACGACGACCCGCCGAGACCGTCGCCGTGGGTCACCTCGATGACCGGCATGCCTGCCGCGTCGAGGCCGGTGACGATGTCGCGCACCATCTGCTCGGTGAACTGGTGGGCCTTCGCATGGGACCCGTCGCGCAGCGCGGAGTCGGTCATGCGGATGTCGAGGACGTCGGAGAACGGCATCAGGTCGGAACCTCGGTTCGAGTGGCGATGTGACGGGCGAGCTCCTCGCCGACCTTGGTGGCCGCCGCTGTCATGATGTCGAGGTTCCCGGAGTACGGCGGCAGGTAGTCACCGGCTCCCTCGACCTCGATGAAGATGGCGACGCGTGCGGGTCGCCCTGGTGCGGCCTCGTCGAACTGAGGTCGCTGGCGCAGCCGGTAGCCGGGCACGTACTCCTGGACCTGGCCGACGACGTCGTCGATCGACGCCTCGATGGCCGCCTGGTCGGCGTCGTCGGGGATCTGGCAGAAGATCGTGTCGCGCATGATCAGCGGCGGTTCCGCGGGGTTCAGGATGATGATCGCCTTGCCCCGCTGCGCGCCGCCCAGCACCTCGACCGCGGACGACGTCGTCCGGGTGAACTCGTCGATGTTGGCCCGGGTGCCGGGCCCGGCCGAGCGTGACGCCACTGTGGCGACGATCTCGGCGTACGGCACCGTCGTGACCCTCGAGACCGCATGGACCATCGGGATGGTGGCCTGCCCGCCGCAGGTCACCATGTTCACGTTGTCCTGGTCGAGGTGCTCGGTCAGGTTGACCACCGGGATCACGTACGGGCCCACCGCCGCGGGAGTCAGGTCGACCGCCCGGATGCCGGCGTCGCGGTAGCGCTCGGCGTTGGCGACGTGTGCGTAGGCCGATGTCGCCTCGAAGACCAGGTCCGGCAGCTCGGACTGCTCGAAGATCCAGTCGACCCCCTCCGCGACGGCCTCGACACCTCGTTCGGCGGCCAGGGCGAGACCCTCGCTGCGGGGGTCGATGCCGATCATCGCGCGCAGCTCGATCTGGTCCGATCGAAGCAGCTTGAACATGAGGTCGGTGCCGATGTTGCCCGAACCGACGATCACCGCGGATGAGGTCATGGGGTCATCGTCGCGGAGGGTGCCGATCGCAACGACCGCTGCGTTCCGTTCTGCGAGACGGCCCCGGACGGCGCCGCTGGGGCCGCTGGTAGGTTCCGCAGCGATGGGAGTTCGATCACTCGGTTACCTGCGCCTGGCCGCCCCCGACGTGGACGCCTGGCGTCGATTCGCCGGTGAGTTCCTGGGCATGATGCCCACCGACGGTGACGATCCCGACGCGGCCTACTTCCGCATCGACGACGTCCCGGCGCGCCTGGTGGTGACCCCCGGACCCGAGGCCCGTGCGACCGCGATCGGCTTAGAGGTGATGGATCGCCGGGAGCTCGCCGAGCTCGCCGACGCGATCCGCTCCGAGGGGATCGACGTCGTCGACGGCACACCCGAGGAGCGTGCCGAACGACGCGTCACCGGGCTCGTGCGCTTCGACGATCCCGGCGGCAACCCGATCGAGCTCTACTACGGCCCGCGGCTCGAGCACTCGCCGGTGCAGACGCCGACGGTCTCGGGATTCGTCACCGGTGACATCGGCATGGGCCACGTCATCGTGAGCGCCGAGGACGGCGACGCCGCCTACGACTTCTACACACGGGTGCTCGGGTTCGTGGAGCGCAACACCATGGCCCGGGGTCGGGTGGTGTTCATGGGCTGCAACCCTCGGCACCACACACTCGGCATCACCACCCAGAAGGGCCCCGGCCGACTGCTGCACCTGATGCTCGAGGTCGCCACGCTCGACGACGTCGGGCTCGCCCTCGACCGGGCACACCGCATGGACGTCCCGATGATGCACACCCTCGGCAAGCACACCAACGACCGGATGGTGTCGTTCTACGTGTACTCACCCGAGCACTACGCCATCGAGGTCGGCTACGACGGCCTGCGCGTCGAGGAACCCGTGCCCACCTACGAGATCACCGCCGGCGCGTACTGGGGTCACCGGTTCACGCCGCCGCCCGCCCAGCAGTGACGAGCACAGCAGTGACGACGGGAGCGACGCGATGACCCCGACCCCTCCTGCATGGACCGACGCGCACGACGCGGCCGCGACCCGGCTGGCGGGCGCGATCAACTCGCTCGTGCCCTGCGACCCGATCCGGGACCTGCTGCCCGGCGCCACGATCGACGACGCCTACCTCGTGTCCCAACGGGTGCTCGAGTCGACCCGTGGCGAGGTGCGCCGGGTGGGCCGCAAGATCGGTCTGACCTCACCGGCGGTGCAGCAGCAGATGGGCGTCGACACCCCCGACTTCGGTGTGCTGCTCGCCGACATGGCACTCGGCGACGCCGACCCGATCCCCGCCGGCCGACTGCTGCAGCCGAAGGTCGAGGCCGAGATCGCCTTCGTGCTGGGCCGCGACCTGCCCGGCGCCCCCGTGGTGGCGAGCGACGTCCTGCGGGCCACGGACTTCGTGGTCGCCGCGATCGAAGTGGTCGACAGCCGCATCAGCGACTGGGACATCTCGATCATCGACACCGTCGCCGACAACGCGTCGTCGGGCATGTTCGTGCTCGGCGGGTCACCGCGGCGGCTGACCGACATCGACGACCTGCGCTCGATCGAGATGACCCTGACCTGCCAGGGCGAGACGCTCAGCGCAGGTTCCGGCGCCGCGTGCCTGGGCCACCCGATCAACGCGGTCGTCTGGCTGGCGAACGCCGTCGCCCAACGGGGTGCGCCGCTGCAGGAGGGCGAGGTCATCCTGTCGGGCTCGCTGGGCGCGCTCGTCGCCGCCGAGCCCGGCCAGACCTACGAGGCCGTGTTCAGCGGTCTGGGATCGGTGAGGGCTCAGTTCGACGCGTGAGTCGTCCGCGCCGAGAAGCGGGCGTTCCAGATCGACGTCGCGGTGTTCTGGACCAGCGTCGTCAGGGTCGTCCAGTCGATCCGGTCGATCGGGCCGGTCACCGACACCGCGCCGATCGCCCGTCCCGAGTTGCGGATCGGCGCTGCGACACAGCCGAGGCCGTCGTAGGACTCCTGGCGGTCGTACGCGACACCCGTGGAGCGGATCCGCTCGAGGTCGTCACGGAGCCGAGCCGCGCTCGACAACGTGCCCGAGGCCCGCGCCGGGAGCTCGGCCTCGAGCACCAGCTGTTGCGCGCCGTCGTCGAAGGCCAACATCGCCTTGCCCAGCCCCGTGCAGTAGGCCGGCATGCGACCGCCCTGTCGGGTCGGCAGCCGGTAGTTCCCGACGATGACCCGCTCCAGGTACACGACCTCGTCGGTGTCGAGCACGCCGAGCTGCACCGCGAGACCCGTGCGGCTGGCGAGTGCGTGCAGGTGGGGGAGCGCGGGGTCGCGCAGCAGGCTGGGCTCGGCCGCGAGTCCCCCGAGCTCGAAGAGTCGCATGCCGACCCGGTAACCACGCTGGTCACGCTCGAGCCAGCCCATGGCCCGCAGCTGCTCGGCCAGCCGGTGTGCCGTCGACTTGGGCAGACCCGAGCGGCGGCTGAGCTCGACCAGCGACAGCACGGGATCCTGGTGGTCGAAGGCCTCCATGATGGCGGCCACTCTGGCCACCAGGCTCCGTCCTCCGTCACCGTTGTCGTCGCTGCCGTCGCGGAGCGGCCCCCCAGCCGATTCCACGAGCGAACGTTCGTCCCCGACCATCGTCATGGCGAACCCCCTTGTCGGAGAATGACGTTATCACGAACGGTGCAGTGACTCTGTACCGCTCGGAACAGTGGGGATGTCGCCCGTCCTCGAACGCCGTCGATTCAGCGTTCGGACTCTTCGCGCAGCATCTCCAGCAGTCGCTGCATGCCGGGGCCGAGCTCCATCACCTCGACCCGGTGGCCCAGCTCGGCGGTCATGTCGAGGTAGCCGAAGCGGATCGCTCCCGTCGATCCGTACTGCTCCCAGCGACGTCCGTGGCGGGTGATCAGCTCGGTGGCCTCGTCGAAGTCGTCGACGCGCACACCGATGTGGTGGAACG
>JAEWED010000133.1 GCA_023389745.1 Actinomycetes bacterium | reverse complement strand
CTGGACCCTCGAGCTCACCGACGACGGCTGGACCATCTGGACCACCCCCGACGGCTACCGCTTCTGGGGCCAACGCCACCACCACCAACGAACCGGACCCCTCCCACCACCAACGGGCCCACCATGAGGGGCGGGGTGAGTGGCTGTGCGCAGTTCCAGGCAGGGCGACGTGCGTCGACGCAACGCGCCCGCGCGCGTGCGATCGGCCTGTGCGTCAGCCGCTGGTCACCAGAGGTCGCGGAACTGCGACCAGGCGCCGCCCTCGGCGCTGGCGCCACCGTCGGTCACCAGGACCTGGCCGGTGATGTACGCCGCGGCGGGCGACGCAAGGAACGCCACCAGCTCGGCGACGTCCGACGGCGTGCCGAGCCGACCCGCCGGGGTGCCGCCGACCATCGCCCGGCGAGCGGGGGAGTCGCCGCCGGTGTCGCCGTCGCGGAAGTACAGGTCGAGCGAGTCGGTCTCGATCGCGCCGGGCACGACGACGTTGGCCGTGGCGCCCTTCGGTGCCAGCTCGACCGCGACGCTGCGTGTCAACGCCTCGAGCGCCGCCTTGGCGGCGCCCAGCAGGCCGTGTCCCGACTGCGCGAAGCGGGCGTCGAGCCCGCCGATGGCGATGATGCGCCCGCCGGGGCCAGGCACCATCTCGGAGAGCCCCCGTGCGAGCTGCACGTAGCTCGACACCACCGTCGACATGGTGCGGTCGACGTGGCGCGGCTCGAGGCTCAGCACGGGGGCGAACTTCGTCGCCGCGGCCGACGTGACGAGGGTGTCGAGTCGACCGAACTCCTCGCGCACGGCGCCGAGCAGCTCGGCGACCTGCTCGGCCGAGGCCAGGTCGGCCGGGAACACCAGGGTGCGGCGTCCCCGGGCTTCGAGGCCCGCCGCGACCTCGAGCGCCGAGTCGCGATCGCTGCGGTAGTGGACCACGCAGTCGTGGTCGTCGCCGAGGCGTTCGAGGATCGCTCGGCCGATGCCCCGGCTGGAACCGGTGACGAGGGCGACTCGACGCTCATCCACAGCCTGGGTGCTCACCGGCTCGCCTCAGCGTCCCAGCAGTCTGGCCATGTTGCCGCCGAGCACGGCAGCGGTCTCGTCGTCGTCCAGACCCAGGGTCCGGATCGCCTCGACCTCGGCCGCCGGCGATGCGGTCGGCCAGTCCGAGCTGAACACGACGCGCTCGACGCCGTGGCGTCGGATCAGGTCGCGCACCGTCGCGGGGTCGAGCGCCGCGAGCGACGGCGGCCACGCCGTGTCGAGCAGCACCGGCAGGCCGATCACGCTCTCTTCGGCGTCGTCGAGCATGTGATAGCCGCCGAAGTGGCAGGCGATGACGTCGAGCTCGGGGAACGCGAGCACGATGTCGCGCAGCATCGCAGGGGTGCAGGTGCTGCCGTCGCCGCCACCACCGGCGCCGACGTGGATGATCGTCGGGAACTCACCGGCGAGCGCGCCGAGCACGTCCCACAGCGCAGGGTCGTCCAGGCGGAACTTCTGGAACACGGGATGGAGCTTGACGCCCTCGACCTTGTTGGCCCGCAGGTGCTCCAGGTTCTCCTCGGGCGACATGTCCGGGTGGATCGTGCCGAAGGGGATGAAGTGCTCGCGGTCGAGGCCACCGATGAACCGGTTGGCGCTCTCGACCTGCGCGGCCGTGTTGGCGACAGCGAGGCACACCGACAGGTCGATGCCGGCGTCCTGCTTGACCTTCAGCAGACCGGACACCTTGCCGTCGCCGAAGACCTCCATGCCGGGGATGTTGCCGCCGAGCGCCTTCTCGGCGACCTTGTCCGGCCAGACGTGGTTGTGCGCATCGATGATGGGTGTGGAGCTCACAGCTTGTTCGCCTCTCCGCCGTCGATCACGTAGGTCGCGCCGGTCACGAAGTTCGACAGCGGCGACGCCAGGTAGCAGGCCAGCGGGCCGATCTCGTCGATGTGGCCCATTCGCCGCGACGGGATCTTCTTGAGCCTCGCCGCGAGCATCTCCGGATCCTCGGTGACGGCGGACTGCGCATCGGTCTCGAACGCGCCGGGCGCGATCACGTTGACCTGGACGCCCTTGGGTGCCCACTCCGCGGCGACCGCTTCGGTGAAGCGCAGCATCGAGCCCTTCGACGACGAGTACGCCGCCAGGATCGGCTTGCCGCGCAGGCCCGAGGTCGACGCGATGTTGATCACCTTGCCGTGGCCCTGCTCGATGAAGACCTGCCCGGCGCGCTGCGCGAGGGCGACCGGGCCGAACAGGTTGACCGCGAAGACCTGCTCCCAGGTCTCGAGCGGCATGTCGGTGAACTTGCCCGCCGGGGCGATGCCGGCGTTGTTCACCACGACATCCAGGCGACCGAAGCGCTCGATCGCGGTGTCGACCAGCGACACCACCGCGTCGCGGTCCGACATGTCGCACGGCACCGCGGCGATGGACCCGGGGTACATGGCCGCGAGCTGATCGAGTGCGTCGACCGAGCGTGCGGCGGCGATGACCGACATGCCCTCTGCTGCGTAGGCCTGGGCGATGGCCCAACCGAGACCACGGGAGGCGCCGGTGACGATGGCGACACGGCCGTCCAGCTGGAGATCCATCAGATGACCTCCTCGGACAGGCGGCGCGAGATGCCCAGACGCAGGACCTCGGAGGCGCCCTCGTAGATGCGCATCGGACGGGCCTGGCGGTAGCAACGCTCGATGCGGCTGTCGCGGATGATGCCCCAGCGGCCCATCACCTGGACGCAGCGATCGACGATCCGGCAGCACGCCTCGGTCGCGGCGAGCTTGGCCAGCGACGAGTGCTCGAGGTGGGCGAGCGGGTCGTCCTTGGCGAGCTCGGCGGCGCGGTAGGTGAGCAGGCGGGTCGACTCCAGGTCGGCCCAGCTGTCGGCGAGCAGGCCGGCGACGGGACCGAGCCGGTTGAGCGGACGGCCGAACTGCTCGCGGGTGCGGGCGTGGCGGGTGGCCTCCTCGAGGGCGGTCTGGCCCAGGCCGACCGACGCCGCGGCGACCGAGATGCGGAACATCGCCAGCGTCGAGAGCACCAGGTCGAGCCCCTTGCCGGGTTCGCCGAGGCGGGCCGACGCGGGCAGCACGACGTTGTCGAAGACCACGTCGCCGAGCACGTGCGGGGCGATGAGCTCCGGTGCGGGCGAGGTCGAGATGCCGGGGGTGTCCGCGGGGATCAGCACGACCGACAGGCCGGCCTCTTCCTTCACCAGCGTCGTGTAGAAGCCGGCGGCACCGGCGTTCGAGATGAACGCCTTGTGGCCGTGGACCACCAGCTCGCCCGAACGCTCGGTGACCGTGGTGGTGATGCTCTTCAGGTCGGAACCGGCCACGGGCTCGGTCAGGGCCAGACCGGCGAGCACCTCGCCGGTGGCGACGCGGGGGAGCCACTCGGCGCGCTGCTCGTCGGTGCCGCCGCGGGTGATGGCGAAGCTGCCGATGCCCTGGAGGGCGAAGAGCGAATCAGCGTGCGAGCACTCGCCCATGAGCGCTTCGCGCACGATGCACACCGCCACCGGGTCGAGCGACAGCTCCTGGCTGGCGTCGCCCTGGCCGGCGAACTCGGCGGGGACCATCAGCGACATCAGGCCGCTGTCGCACACGAGCTCCACGACGCCGGCGTGGAGCTCGTTGGAGTTGTCGGCCTCGATCGCGATCGGCGCGAGCTGCTTCGCGAGCGCCGCTGCGTCCTGCTGCAACGAGCGGTAGCGCTCGTCGAGGTTCAAGAAGGTCATCGTCGGTTCCCCCGAGTCGATCCGGGAGCGGGAGTGCTCCGGAGAAATCTATGATAACAATACACATGGATATCCGTCCGGCACAGTAGGACTGCCGGCGGCACCCCGTACGTCCGCCGTCGGTTCCGCCGACAGATCCAGGGGGAAACGTGGACCAGGACCAGGACCTGCAGATCGAGCTGCACTCGAGCGAACGCGGCCGGATCATGGCGATGGACTCGGCTTATCACGTGTCAGCGGCCAACCGTGACCGCGATGTCGTGGTGAATGCGTCGTACTGCGGCGTGCTGCCGGCGCGCTTCGTCGGCCGGCACGCACCGCGCGCGGCGATCGGCGTCGACTGCGGCGTCGGTCCCGAAGGCGCCGCGATCGCCGGCCTGTGGTACCTCGAGGCGCTCAACCTGCCCGCTGCGACCGCTGACGTGATGACGAGTCGCCTCGGTGACGGCGTCGATCTGTACGAGCGCGGGCGCATCAGCTTCGTGAACCGGCCCGCCGCGGACTGCGGCGTCGAGGTCGGCATGTCGGTCCGTGACGCCGCGGCCCTGCTGCTCGAGCGCGACCCCGGTGCGCCGAGCGCCGAAGAGGTCTCGAACCGCGAGGTCATGTACGAGCACCCGTCGGGACGTGCGGTGGTGTGCACCGACTCGATCGCCTTCGGGCTGCCCGAGGACCGCGATCGCAACGTGCTGGTCACCGCCGGACACACCGGCCGCAGCGCGGTGCCCTACCTGACGTCGGTGCACCCGTACGGGTTCATCTGCTCCGACGGCGGTCGCGGCGCCGAGGACTCCGGCATGGCCGGACTGGCGATCGTCGACGAGCTCGGCCTGCCCGGCGCGACCGTCGACGCGTCGCTCGCCGCCATGGGCGACGGGCACAGCACCTACCACGCGGGTGTGATCAGTGCCGTGAACCGGAGCGCCGAGGCGGCCGGGGTGCGCGTGGGGATGACCGCCGTCGAGGCGGCTCGGCTGTTGGTGCAGCGCGAACCGCGGGTGGAACGTGAGTTGTTGGTGGAACCAGAGCCGCGCTCGGACGCGGGCTGAGGAGGAACGATGGAACAGGTCGACGACGTCGCGCCGCTGCTCGCGGCACCCGAGGACCACCCCCAGGAGGAGGCGGCCGTCCACGACGGGTGCCGGGTCATGCTGATGGACTCGGCGCGCTACTGCGACGAGCGCAACGAGGGCGACGTGGTGATCGCCGCGTCGTACTGCGGTGTGCTGCCGGTGCGGCTGGTCGCGCCCCATCGTCCGCGCGCGCTGATCGCGCACGACGTCGGCATCGCGGCCGACGGGTCCGGGATCGCCGGGCTCTGGTACCTCGAGGCGATCGGCATCCCCGCGGCGTCGGTCGCCGCGAAGTCCGCCGAGCTGGGCCAGGGTCGCGACATGTACGACGCAGGTGTCATCTCGCGGGTGAACATCCTGGCCGAGCGTTGTGGCGTCGAGCCGGGCATGCCGGTGCGCGAGGCCGCCGAGCTCCTCGCGACGCGTGACCCCGGCAACCGCGAGGCCACCACCAAGGTGCGCCGAGAGGTCAAGGCCTCCGACGGCCAGGGCCATTCGATCGTCGTCACCGACTCGATCGTGTTCGCGCTGCCCGAGGACTCCGAGAACGTGCTCGTCACCGCGGGCCACACGGGCAAGACCGGCGCGGTGTTCATCGAGGCCGTGTCGCCGCGTGGCTTCATCTGCGCCGATGGCGGACCCGCCAAGAACGGGTCCGGCACCTCGGGCCTGGCAGCGCTCGACGAGTCCGGCCTGCCCGGCGCCTGCTACGACGTCTCGACCGCGGCGATGGGCGACGCCTTCGACGCCTGGGAGCGTGGCTCGATCTCGGCGGCGAACGAGCTGGCGAGCGCCCGCGGCGTGCGGCCGGGCCAGACGGTGCGCGAGGCCGCGGCGCTGCTGCTCGCCGACCGCCAGGTCGACGGTCCGGTCGGCGAGGGCGCCGGCGCGGCCGACACGGGGCAGTGGCCGGCCGGGTCGACGCTGCTCGGCTCGGGTTCGCTCACGGGCATCTCGCCCAAGTTCGCCGAGGGCCTGGCACGGGTGCGTGACGTGACCGACCGCGACGGCGCACTGAGCGCGCCGGTCAAGGCGCTGTTCATGGCCGCGGCCGCCGCGGTCAAGGGCCACGACGCGATGCTGCGTCGCGAGCTGCGCCGTGCGATCGCCGGCAACGGGACCAGCCCCGGCATCACCGCGGACCAGGTCCGCGGCGCCGCGATCTCGGTGCTGATCTCGCGTGGCGAAGCCGTGCACGAGCGCTTCCGCGCCGCGGCCGAAGACCTGCTGGCACCCGGCACGTTCGCCGCGCTGCCGGTCGAGCGGGCCGACGGCTACCAGGGCCAGCTCACCGGCGACGACGCCTTCTCGTACTTCACCGACTACTTCGGTTTCGTCCCGTCCTACATCGAGCTGATGGCCGATCACGCGCCCCGTGCGCTCGAGGGCTACGTGCTGATGCGCCAGTACGCGCTGGCCGAGAACCTGCTCGACGCGAAGCTCGTCGAGCTGCTGCTCTGCACGGTCAACGCCGCGGAGTTCTCGGCGCGATTCGTCGACGTGCACGCCGGCGGCGCACGCCGAGCGGGCGCGACCGAGGCCGAGGTGGTCGAGTCCGTCGTCTGCGCCATCCCCGTCGCCGGCGTGGCGTCGTGGCTGCCCGGCGCGGACGGCGTCGCCGAAGGCCAGGCGTGAGCGCTGACGTGCTCAGGAGCACACCCGAGGAGCTGACGGCGGAGTTCTGGGCCGCCGCGGCGCAGGGGCGGCTGGTCCGCCCGGTGTGCGACGACTGCGGCCGCAGCTTCTTCACGCCCCGGGTCGCGTGTCCGCACTGCCGCTCGGTGCGGTGGGGCTACGTCGACAGCGACGGGCTCGGCGTCGTGTCGAGCCACTCCACCGTGTACCGAGGGCCCGACCAGAGCTGGGCCACGCCCTACGTGCTCGGCGTGGTCGACATGGACGAGGGCTGGAACCTGCTCACCCGTCTGCTCGTCGAGCCGCCCGCCGAGTCCGTGCCCGGCGCCCTGATCGGCAGCCGGGTCCACGTCCACTTCGTCCCCGATGACCACAGCGAGCGCACGCTGCCCGCGTTCGCGCTCGACCAGGAGACCTCCGCATGAACCTCGGCATCGCCGTCACCCGCAACGCACGATCCCATCCCGCTGGTCTCGCGACCTTCGACCGGTCCTCTGGCGGCGCCACCCGGACCCGTACCTGGGCCGAGCTCGACGAGCGCACCGACCGGCTCGCCAACGCGCTCATCGAGCAGCACGGCGTCCGACCGGGCGACCGGGTCGCGCTGCTCGTGCACAACCGCCTCGAGGTGATCGAGGTGCTCGTCGCCGTGCACAAGGCCGCCGCGGTCTACGTGGGCCTGAACTTCCGCATGGAGCCCGAGGACTTCGACGGGATCTTCGACAACGCGGAGCCGCAGCTGGTCATCACCGAGGACGAGTACCGCGACGAGGCGGCCCGCTTGGCCGAGCGCGCCGGCATCGCGGTCGTGTCGATGGGCGTCGACGGCGGCGACAGCGACTACGAGGCGCTGATCGCCAAGGGCGCGGCGCGCCCCACCGACGTCGTGCACTCGTCGAAGGGCGACGACCACGCCTGCATCGTCTACACCTCGGGCACCACCGGCCGTCCCAAGGGCGTGCTGTTCGACCACGCCGCGATGCTCCAGCACGCGACCGTCGCCGCGATCGAGTACGAGATCACCCGCGACACCCGGTACCTGATCCAGATCCCGCACAACTCGAGCGTCAACATCACCATGGCGCCGTGCCTCGTGGTCGGCGCCGCGGTCGGCTTCGCCGACAACCGCGGCTTCGAGCCCGACCGGTTCGCGGATGAGGTCGCGTC
>JAEWED010000111.1 GCA_023389745.1 Actinomycetes bacterium | reverse complement strand
ATCGATCGGCAACGGTTCGACCGGCAGCGGTTCGACGAACAGCCGCGTGTCGCTGTTCCACGCTGGCGTCGGCTGGGACGCCGAGCTCGTCTCGGTCGTCGAGGCCCACTCGAAGTGGAAGCGCCGCGTCGGCCACGGGCTGTTCGTCTACGCCGGGCTCCGCACCTTCTTCGGCGGGTACGACCGCCGGCGCCCGCACTTCTCGGTGCGCTTCGACGACGGGGAGCAGATCGACGACGGCTACTTCTCGATCGTGATGAACAGCGACCCGTACACCTACGTCGGACGCCGACCGTTCACCATCGCTCCGTCGACCTCCCTCGACGGCCCCCTGACCGTCGTCGTGCTGCGGTCGATGTCGGTGCCCCACTTCCTGCCGCTGATCATCGACGCCCTGCGCGATCGGCGCGGCGTCCGTGAACGGCCGTGGGTCCGGATCCGCACCGGCGTCGAGCACGTCGAGGTCCACGCGCTCGAGGGCGCGGGGCCGCTGCTGCACCAGATCGATGGCGACCTGATGGCGCCGACCGACGTCATCGAGGTGCGGCACCTGCCCGACGTGCTCGACGTGGTGGTGCCGGTCACCTGACGCGCTCCCCCGCCGCCGGTGGCGCCCTGCTGCCTCAGCGCAGGGCTGCCCGCGCCGCCGCGGGGGTGTTGGTGATGATGCCGGTGACGCCCAGGGCGGCCAGCTCACGGATCCGGTCGGGGTCGTCCACCGTCCACGGATTGACCTCGAGGCCCAGCGCCTCGCAGCGGGCGACGAGCGCCACGTCGACGAACGGGTCCCACGGGTTGATCGCCCCGTGGCCGGCGGCGGCCGCACGCTCGACGGCGTCAGGATCCACCGCCAGGTCGAACAGGAGCTGGGCCGTGGACAGCGCGGGAGCGAGCTCCTTGACCCGGGCCAGGGTCGGCTCGTCGAAGCTGGAGACCTGGATCGGCTGCTCGGATCCACGCTGAGTGACCAATGACACCACGAGCTCGGCGACCTCGAGACCGTGGTCGGAGCCCTCGCCGCCGAGGTCGCCGGGGCTGTTCTTGATCTCGACGTTGACCCCCATGCCGGCGCACGCGTCGAGTGCCTCGTCGAGCAGCGGAACGCCTGCCGGACGAGCTGCGGCAGGCGTCACCGCGACGCCCACACCCCCGGAATAGAAGGGATCATGGTGCACGACGAGTTGTCCGTCGCCGCTCAGTCGGACGTCGAGCTCGACCCAGTCCGCGCCTTCGGCGAGCGCACCACGGAACGCTTCGAGGGTGTTCTCGGGGTGGGCCGCAGAGGCACCCCGATGAGCGACGATGAACGGCATTCGGAGTGTGGACATCTTCCCGAAACTTTCCCTTTACACGATGGGTGGCCAGCAGTACGTTGGACTTTGTTCACGGATTCACAAGTTCCCAGCCAGAGCGCGTTCCGGCTCTCCACCTGATCCCCAGCATCGCTGAAGAGGTCGGACCCGGAACCAGGCGGGAAACCTAGGTCTCCGAACGCTGCTTTCACATTCACCATGCACATGTCTCGGACGCGGCGACTGCGCGTCCCGCACTCTACGGAGGAACCGTGGCGCTGACCTCGAGCCGAAGCCTGAACACAGCGACCGACACCTGGCGGGAGCACTCGTCGTGTCGTGACACCGATCCGGACCTGTTCTTCCCCGTCGGCACCACCGGTCCGGCCCTCGAGCAGATCGCTGCGGCCAAGGCCGTCTGCGACTCCTGCGAGGCGAAGGCTCCGTGCCTCGAGTTCGCCCTGACCACCAACCAGGACTCCGGCGTCTGGGGCGGCACCTCGGAAGAGGAGCGCCGCAAGCTGCGTCGTGCATGGGTCGCACAGCAGCGTCGTGCTGCTGCCGCTGCTTCCTGAGCAGCCACTGATCTGAGCGGCCGGCCCGAACGGGTCAGAGACCGACCGAACGACCTCCCGAACCGGGAGGTCGTTTCGCGTCCGGGGCACGCACGACGGGGATCGTGAGGTCCACCCGGGTGCCCGAGCGGTGGTGGGGCCGGGGCACCGGGCTGTCCGCGGCGAGCTCCTCGGGGCTGACCGCCGGCGAGAACGTGATGGTGGCCTCGAGCTCGGCGACCAGGCCGCGGACGATCGACAGGCCGAGGCTGGACGTCGAGGCGGGGTCGAACTCCTCACGGATGCCGATGCCGTCGTCGACGACCGCGATGCGCAGCACCCCACCGCGCTGGGAGAGCTCGATGCCGACCTGCGCTCGGTCGTCGGGACCGAGGGTGCCGGGCGGGTAGGCATGGTCGACGACGTTCTGCAGCAGCTCGGTCAGCACGACCGCCAGCGAGGTCGCGGCCGGGGACGGCAGCTTGCCGGCATCGCCGGAGATCGAGAAGTGCACGGGCTTGTCGGGTGAGGTGAGCCCCTCCTCGACCATGCGGACCAGCGGTCGCACGATCTCACCGAAGTCGACCTCGTCGCCGTCCTCGCGCGAGAGCGTCTCGTGCACGAGGGCGATCGAGCGGATGCGCCGGACCGACTCCTCGATCGCCGCCTTGGCCGACGGCTCGGTGAGGCGGCGGCCCTGCAGGCGGAGCAGCGACGAGATCGTCTGCAGGTTGTTCTTGACCCGGTGGTGGATCTCCTTGATCGTCGCGTCCTTCGACACGAGCAGGCGGTCCCTGCTGCGCAGCTCGGAGATGTCACGCAGCAGCACCACGGCACCGTCGACGCGGCCGTCGTCGAGCAGCGGCACGCAGCGCAGCACGATGCAGGCGTCGTCGCGCTGGACCTCTTCGGCGGCAGGGCGGGCGGTGAAGAACGCCCGGTAGGTCGCGGCGGACTCGGCGCCGAGGTCGGTCAGGTTCTGACCCTGGACCCGCCCGGAGACACCCAGGCGACGCAGCGCCGAGATCGCGTTGGGCGAGGTGAACACGACCCGCCCGTGGTCGTCGAGCAGGATGACGCCGTCGCCGACCCTCGGGCCACCCGCGGGCAGGACCTCTTCCTCGTCGAAGGGGAACTCCCCTGCCGCGACCATGCGTGCCAGCCGGTCGAACACCTCGAGGTAGACCCGCTCCAGCACGCCGCGCTGGCGCGTCATCGACAACGCCGACTCCCTGGCGACGACCGCGACGACCCGGTCCTTGAAGCGCACGGGGATGGCGGTGACCCGGATCCGCTCCCCCAGCCAGGCCGACTCGACGACCGTCTCGACGATCTCGCCGGTCGAGGCGGCCTGCGCGATGACGGGACGCTGGGTGGCGTCCATGGCACGGCCGACGACGTCGTCGAGGAACAGCGTCTGACCGGTGTTCGGCCGCATCTGGTTGACGACCAGGAAGCGGTCGCCGCTGCCGTCGGGCGACGCGACGGGGACGTACAGCAGCAGGTCGCTGAACGACAGGTCCGACAGGGTGCCCCAGGCCGCCACCAGCCGCTTCAGGTGCCGCGACGCCGCCTGCTCGACCGGTGGCACCACCAGACCGACGTGCTCGGCGGTGAAGTCACGGTCGTCGTCATCGTCGTCGTCGAGGTCCGGCGCGCCGTAGTCGGGATCGGTGTAGCTCGACATGCCGAAGCTGTCGATATCGCTCGGAGGGAGGGGGTCGCTCGGCGGAAGGGGGTCGCGCGGCACGCTCATCGCCAGATCGTCCGTCCGAGTCGCAGCAGCCCGTCGAGGCTGTGGATGTCCTCGTCGAAGTACGGAACCGTGAGGCACAGGTCCGGGATCGACGCCAGGCCCCGGCGCTGCTCTGCCTCGCGCCGAGCGACGACCTGGTAGTCGAGGAAGCTCGACCCGACCTCGCCGAGCACGTGGCTCAGGTGAGCGGGGCTCGCCCCCTCGCCGATCACCGGGGCGACCTTCTCGGCCACGTCCGCGGACCGCTTGGCCAGCACCTTCGCTGCGTCGGCGGCGCTCCGGTCGAGCAGGAAGTCCGGCAGCGTCTTGTTCAGGACGAGCGCGCCGACGTGGTAGCCGCGGTCGCTCAGCAGCTCGAGGAAGTACTCGGCCTCGCGGGCGGGCGCGACCTCGAGCGTCGAGACCACCAGGAAGCTGGTCTGCGGGCTGCCGAGCAGCTCGGTCACCGCGTGGGCGCGCTCGACGAAGCCGTCGTACATCGTCTGGAACAGGATGAAGAACTCGGCGATGTCCTCGAGGAACTGGGTGCCGAGGATGCGATCGGCCACCGAGTAGAAGGGCTTCGACGCGAACCCGACGACCCTGGACTTGTACGGGGCGATCAACCAGCGCAACAGCCGCGACGAGAAGAACTCGGCCATGCGCTCCGGTGCGTCGAGGAAGTCGACGGCGTTGCGCGTCGGCGGGGTGTCCACGACGATCAGGTCGTAGCGACCGGACTGGTGGATCTCGTACAGACGCTCCATGGCGACGTAGTCGTGGCTCTGGACGAACTTGCCGGTGATGTTCTGGTACAGCGGGTTCGCCAGGATCGCGTCGCGGGTGGCCGTGTCGGGGGCGTGCAGCCGGATCAGGTCGTCCCACGACTGCTTGGTGTCGAGCATCGCCGCCCACAACTCGCCCTGGGGGTCGACCCCGGCGTCGGCGAACGCCTCGTCGGGCACCCGTGTCTCGACGTTGCCGAAGGACTCCATGCCGAGTGCGTTCGCCAGGCGACGTGCCGGATCGACGGTCAGCACCAGCGCCTTCACCCCGAGCTGGGCGGCGGCGGTCGCGGCGACGGCCGCGGCGGTGGTCGTCTTGCCGACGCCACCGGAGCCGGTCGACACGACGATCTCCTTCGACGTGCAGAGCTGTTCGAGGGTGCCCGGGTCGACGGGTGCGGAGCGGCGGGCCATCAGAAGCCCAGCTCCTCGCCGAGCGACTCGGCGATCCTGGCCGTCGCGCGTACTCCGTGGGAGCGGGCGAACAGGAACGGCAGGTTGATCACCGGCAGTCCCGACGGCAGGCCGTCGCGCAGCCGGGCCATGTGCGACACCCGACTGCGCCGCAGGCTGACCGCCAGGTCGGCGCCGTCGAGCACGGCGTGGACGCCGGCACCCACCTCGGCCTCGAGCGCCGCTTCGGCCTCGGGTGTGCGGAGCTGCTCGAAGAGCGCCTCTTCTCCCCGACCGAACAGCTCGGGCAGCACACGGTTCACGACCACCGACGCGACGTCGATGTCGGTCTCGGTGCCGAGCCGCTCGATCAGCTCGAGCGTCTCGGACACCGGCATCTCCTCGGGCACCGTCACGACGACCACGCCGGTCTGTCGCGGATCGGTGAGGATGTCGATCATCCAGTCGGTCTGGTTGCGGACCAGGCCGACCTTGACCAGGTCGTTGATCGCCACGGGCGACGCGAGCTGGCCGACGACGTGGCCGGTCGCCGAGGCGTCGACGACGACCAGGTCGAAGTTCCGCTCGCGCACCTCGTAGGTGAGCTTGCCGACGGTGAGGATCTCCTTCACCCCCGGCGCCGCGTTGGCGATGAAGTCGAACGTGCGGGCGAGCGGTCCGACCTTGGCGAGCAGCGGCAGCTTCAGGTGGAGCCGCAGGTACTCCTTGAGCGACTCCTCGGTGTCCATCGCCATCGCGTGCAGGTTCGGCCGCACCTCGGTCGGCTCGAACGACAGGCGACCGAGGCCGTAGAAGTCGCCGAGGTCGCCCTTGGAGTCGACCTCGCACACGAGGGTCCGCTTGCCACGCTCGGCGGCGAGCAGGGCCAGCGCCGAGGCGACGGAGGTCTTGCCGACGCCACCCTTGCCGGTGACGAACAGCAGCTTGCGGTCGAGCAGTCCGAGCGTCGCCCGCGGTTCGGGCACGTTCAGCTCGAGAATCCCATCGGCCGGGCGTCAGCGGCGCTGCCCAGCTCGACGTAGGTGATCTTGTCCGACGGCACACCGACCTCACGGCCCTTGCGGTCGGTGACCCACAGCACGGTGCCGTCGACGCCGAGCACGGCCTCGACGCGGGACTTGAGCTCGGCCCGGTCCACGTCGTCGCCGAGCTGGATCTCGATCTCACGGGGCGAGTACGTGACGCCGATTCGCATGTCCACGGGGTGTCTCCTGGTGTCGGCCCGGCGGTGGGAAACTCCGAGCGGGTCCCTGATCGTAGTGACCCCATCGTAGGGACCCGACGCCGCCGGTCCTCATTGGGCCACCGCGGCCCGTGCTCAGGTCGCTGCCAGGAAACTCCCAGGTTCGCTCCCTATGGTCGAGCGGATGAAACCAGCAGCGAAGTACGGACTGATCGCACTCGTCGTGGTCCTCGTGGCCGGCGCGGCAGGAGTCTTCTGGTTCCTCCGCGACGACTCCCCCGACGAGGTCGACCTCGACACCGCCGCGCAGGGCGTCGAGGACCGCTCCACGACCACGTCGGCGGTCGGCGGCGGGGTCGCCACCGACTCGGGTGACGTCTCGGGAACCTGGACCGTCGACACCGAGACGGGCGAGTTCGACTACGAGTCGGCCACCGGCACCTTCGCCGGCATCCGCATCGAGGAGGAGCTGGCCTCGATCGGCTCGACCACCGCGGTCGGCCGCACCGGCGACGTCAGCGGCACGGTCGTCATCGACGGCACGACCGTCACCTCGGCCGACATCGAGGTCGACGTCACCACCATCACCACCAACGAGTCACGCCGCGACGACAAGGTCCAGCAGGCTCTCGAGACCTCGCAGTTCCCGACCGCGACGTTCTCGCTCACCGAGCCGATCGAGCTCGGCGCCGACGCGACGAACGGCGAGGCGGTCAGCGTGACCGGCGTGGGCGAGCTGACGGTGCACGGCGTCACGCAGGCCGTCGAGATCCCGATCGAGGCCAAGCTCGTCGGCGACACGATCGTGATGACCGCGTCGAAGGAGATCACCTTCTCCGACTACGGCGTGACGGTGCCCGAGAGCCCGATCGTGCTGTCGGTCGACGACGTCGGCGTCCTCGAGCTGCAGCTGCTCCTGGTCAGGGGCTGATCGAGCGGAACTCCGCCCACCCGTCGGGCGGCGTGTGACCGATGTAGAGCCCGGGCGACCCGTCGTACACCCACGACCCGGGCAGCGCGACACGCGCGGTGTGGACGGGATCGTCCCACGACGGCTCGACGACGTCGGCCGGCCACAGCTTCCATTCGAGCGTCGCTCCCGACACCCGGGCACACAGCCGACGAGGCGTGTCGGGGGCGGCCGCTCGCCGCACGGCGTCGCGCATGTCGACGCTGGCGTGCTGCGCGCTGGAACGGATGCCGAGTCCGTGGTCGTCGCCCTTCGAGGTGTCCCACAGCATGACCTTGTAGACCGAGTGCTCCGCGGCCCAGACGTTCTTGTTCACCGTGATGCCCCGCACACCGCCGTGCGGGGACGTCGCCACCCGCAGGGCGACTCCCTCCTGGTTCAGCCACCCCGAGTGCGACACGGTCGCGCACACGCTGTGCTCACGTGACACCAGGGCGTCGGCACGCCAGAACAGCGCCCGCGAGTTGCTGCCGACGTTCGTCGCGGGCGCGTCGACACGAACCGCATCGGCGGCGGCCGACGACAGCGCGAGCACGTCGGCCGGGTCGCTGGTGATCGTCGCCCGGACCCATCCCTCGGGTGCGTCCGGCGCCGGAGGCGGCGTGCACGCACCGAGGACGGCCGCGCCGACGACGGCGAACGCCACGAGCAGGCGCCGTGTCGACGGACACGACCTGCGGATCGACGCGGGCAGCGCTGACGGAGAGGAGGGAGCGGACGGAGAGGAGGGGGCGGACGGGGAAGACGAGGCGGTGCAGCGCACAGGGGCCGGCATGTCCACTCTTCGGCGCCGACGAACCGGGCCTGAACTTCTCTCGTGTCCGAACTGCCCGACGGCTCAGCCGGGCGCCGAGGTCGCGACCGCGAGTCGCTAGATGATCGTGAGCTCGGGGTTGTAGCGACGGGTCGGGGCGAGCTCGACGTCGACGCGCTCGGCGATGGCCCGGAACGCCTGTGCGGCTTCGGAGTCGGGCTCGGTGACGGTGATCGGCTTGCCGATGTCACCGCCCTCGCGCAGTGCCGGCACCAGCGGGATGCGGCCCAGCAGCGGCACCTCGATCTTGTCGGCGAGCGCCTGGCCACCGCCGGCACCGAAGAGCTCGTAGCGGGTGCCGTCGTCACCGGTGAACCACGACATGTTCTCGATGACGCCCTTCACGTCGAGGTGCACCTTGTGCCCCATGAACGCGGCGCGCTGCGCGACCTTCTGCGCCGCGGGCTGCGGGGTCGTGACGACGTAGAGCTCGGCGCGCGGCAGGAACTGGGCGAGCGACAGCGAGATGTCGCCGGTGCCCGGGGGGAGGTCGACCACCAGGTAGTCGGGCTCGTCCCAGTACACGTCGGTGAGGAACTGCTCGAGCGCCTTGTGGAGCATCGGGCCACGCCAGATGACCGGCTGGTCCTCCTCGACGAAGAAGCCCATCGAGATGCAGTTCACGCCGTGCGCCTCGGGCGGCACGATCATCTGGTCGATCAGCACCGGCGGGCGCTCGATGCCCAGCATGCGGGGGATCGAGAAGCCCCAGACATCGGCGTCGACGACCGAGACGCGCTTGCCGCGCTCCGCGAGGGCGATCGCCAGGTTCGTCGTCACGGAGGACTTGCCGACGCCGCCCTTGCCCGAGGCGATCAGCAGCACCCGGGTCTTCGACGCCGGGTCGGCGAAGGGGATCTCGCGGCCCTCGGCGTGGCCGTGGGACGGCTGCGAGCCGGCGGTGGCGCCCGGGTTGCCGTGCAGCTTGGTGCGCAGCGCCTCACGCTCGGCGTCGGTCATCGAGGTGAAGTCCAGGTTCACCTGCTCGACCCCGTCGAGCGCGGTGACCGCGTTGGTGACACGCGACTGGATCTCGGCCTTCAGCGGGCACCCCGGGATGGTCAGGGCGATCTGGACATCGACGCGCGGCAGCGCCAGCTGCACCGAGCGGACCATGTCGAGATCGACGATGGAGCGGTGGAGCTCCGGGTCCTGCACCGGGCGGAGGGCCTCGATGATGTCCTGTTCGGTCAGCGCCATGTGGGGGATTCCTCGCGGTCGTCGGTCGACGGGTCGAACTCCGTCTGACCCCGCGAGCTTCCCAACCCCGCACACGAGGGTCAAAGCGCGCAGAAGGCCGCGCCGCTGGTCACACCGTCAGCAGTGCTGTGCCGGTGCTGTGCCCGGTGCTGTGCCCGACGGCGCACCGCAGGGGGCCGGGACGACCGCACCGGTAGACTGGGATCCGTGGACCAGCTCAGCCCGACCGAGTTCAACTCGGCGGTCACCGCGATCACCTCGGCGTTCGGCGATCCGACCCGGCGCGAGATCTACCTGTTCGCGCACCGCAGCCCGTCGGGGGTCACCGCGTCCGCGGTGGCGGAGCACTTCGACCTGCACGCCAACGTCGCACGGCACCACCTCGACAAGCTCGCCGCGGGTGGGTACCTCGAGATCACCATGGCGCGCCCCGCAGGCGGTGCGGGTCGCCCGTCCAAGCGCTACAAGGCGCTCGACGAGCAGGTCACGCTCAACGTGCCGGTCCGACAGGACGACGTGCTCGTCCAGCTGTTGGGTCGGGCCCTCGCCGAGCTCGGTCCCGAACGCGCCGCGGCCCTCGCCGAGGAGGTCGGCATCGACTACGGACGCACCATGGCCGGCGCGATGGGCGACCAGAGCACCCGCTCGTTCCGTGCCGCGCTGCACGCCGTGGCCGACGCCCTCTCGGCGCACGGGTTCGCGGCCCACGCAGAGCGTGAGGGCAACTCGCTGCGGCTCGTCACCGAGCACTGCCCCTTCGGCGAGGCGGCCGTCGAGCACCCGGTCATCTGCGCGGTCGACCGCGGCATGGTCAAGGGGATGCTCGGCACGCTCTACGGCGAGACCAAGGTCGACCTGACCAGTGCGAGCGCCGGCGGCGACCGTCACTGCGTCACCGCGTTCGACGACCAGGCCTGACCGCTCCGACGCTCGTGGCGACCTGCTCGTAGGTGGACTGATGCCTCGCTCGTACCTCGATCATGCGTCCACCTCGCCGGTGCGCCCTGCGGCGCTCGAGGCGATGGTCGCTCAGCTCCGAGCAGTCGACGGCTCCACCGGCGCCGATCCCGGGCGCATCCACCACGAGGGCATGATGTCGCGGGTCGCCCTGGAGCAGGCTCGGGAGCAGCTCGCCTCGCTCGTGGGTGCCCGACCCCGTGAGGTCGTGTTCACCTCGGGGGCGACCGAGTCGATCGCCACGGCGCACTTCGGCGCCCTGCAGCGCGAGGGTGCGGGAACGGGAGTCGTCGCCTCGCTCGTCGAGCACTCGGCTGTCCGTGAGTGGGCTGGGCGAGGCACCCACGTCGCGGCGGGCGCGATCGGTGTCGACCGGCTCGGCCGCATCGATGCCGACGAGCTCATGGCCCACGTCGACGAGACCACCGCGATCGTCGACGTGCAGTGGGGCAACCACGAGGTCGGCACCCTGCAGCCCGTCGCCGAGGTCGTCGAGCGCTGCCGGGAGCGCGGCGTGCTGGTGCACGTCGACGCCGCGCAGGCAGTCGGTCGTGTCCCGGTCGACTTCGTCGCGCTCGGCGCCGACCTGCTGTCCCTGTCTGGCCACAAGTTCGGTGCGCCACCCGGGTCGGGTGCGCTGCTGGTGCGCAGGGGCGTCCGCCTCCCTCCCCTGCTCGTCGGCGGCGACCAGGAACGAGCCCGGCGCGCCGGAATGGAGAACGTCGCAGCCGCCGTCGGGCTCGGGGCGGCGGCCGAGGAGCTGCTCGGCACCCTCGACGCGGAGCAGGAGGTGGCTCGTCGGCTCACGGCTCGCGTCGTGGACTGGGCCGAGCGCACCGACGGTGTCGCCGTGCTCGGCGACCCGACGGAGCGTCTCCCGCACCTGGTCTGCCTGGGCATCGAGGGCATCGAACCGCAGCCGGTGCTGATGGGACTGGACCATGCGGGGATCGCCGTGCACTCGGGCAGCTCGTGCAGCACCGAGTCGCTCGAACCGTCGCCGGTGCTCGAGGCGATGGGCGTCGACGCCGAGCGGTCGCTGCGCATCTCGACGGGCTGGAGCACCAGCGACGACGACATCGATCGGCTGCTGGTGGAGCTGCCGGCGGTGCTGGACCAGCTGCGGGCGTACCGCACCTAGAGCTGCGGGCGTACCGCACCGAGAGCTGCGGGCGTATCGCACCTGACACACCGGATCCGCTCGGAGGGTGTCGTTCACGGATGGCAGACTGCTCCGATGCCATCCGCCCCGCTCGCCGTGATCTTCGACCTCGACGGCGTCATCCGGGACTGGAACGACTCCGAGATGTCCGACGTCGAGACCGCGTTCGGCCTCGAGCCCGGCACGATCCTGGCCGTCGGCTTCAGCGAGGACCTCGGCCCGGCATCGATGACGGGCCGGCTCACCTACCGCGAGTGGATGGACGAGATCCGCCGCCGAGTCATCGACCGCCACGGCGGGTCCGTCGCCGGCGCGCTCGACGAGTGGGAGGCCAACGTCGGCCTCGTCGACACCGAGATGCTCGACGTCGTGCGCACGGTGCGTCGCCAGGCCCGCGTCGCGCTGCTCTCCAACGCGACCACGCGCCTGCGCAGCGACCTGCACAAGCTCGACCTGATCGACGAGCTCGATGTGATCTTCAACACCGCCGAGATCGGCGTCGCGAAGCCGGACCCCGAGGTGTTCCAGCACGTCCTGGCCGAGCTCGGCATCGCCGCCGAACAGGCGCTCTTCATCGACGACCTCGTGGTCAACGTCGAGGGCGCCCGAGCCGTGGGCATCACCGCACACCAGCACGTCGACCGGGCCGGCACCGTCGACTTCCTGCGGTCCTGCGGCATCGACGTCTGACCCGCCGACGGCGCGGGCGGTGCTCAGCCGCTCGGTGTGCGGGCGATCGGTGTGCGGTCGATCGGGGCGCGGCGCCCCGCACGGGCGGAGCCCGCGGCGATCTCGTCGGGCACGTCGACCCGCAGGCGCAGCAACGCGCCGCCGAGCGTCTTGCCGAGGTTGTCGGAACGCAGCGAACGAGGCCCACCGCCGGCGAGCGCGCCGTGCAGCACGAACTTGATCGCCCACACGTTCGGCACCTCGAACCGCTCGACGGGCCCCTCGACCAGTCCGTCGAAGTGCTCGGCGACGACCTCGGGGGTGACCACCCGGAGCAGCGCGTCGTAGGTCGCCCGGTCGTCCGCGAACAGGGTCAGGTCGGAGCGGTCGCCCTTGTCGCCGGAGCGGACGCCGCACAGGTCCCGGAGCATGATCGTCGTGGCCACGACCAGAGGCTAGGGGCGATGGCTCGACCGCGTGTCGGACGACCACCGGCGCGCCGGTTCATTGGACAGGCGGCGACCAGCGGCGGGGTTACCCTCGTGGCCGTGACGACCTACCTGGTGCGCCATGCCTCGGCCGGGCTGCGCGACGACGCCGACCCGAGCGACGAGGAACGACCACTCGACGAGACCGGGATCGTGCAGGCATCGAAGCTCACGTCGTGGCTCCGGCACGAGCCGATCGACACCATCGTGTCGAGCCCGTTCCTGCGCTGCCGCCAGACGGTGGCGCCGCTCGCCGAGGCGCTCGGCATCGAGGTGACGATCAGCGACGCGCTGGCCGAGGCCACGCCGATCGAGCGCAGCTGGGACCTGCTCGTCTCGGTCGTGTCGGGCACCGCGGTGCTGTGCAGCCACGGCGACGTGGTCCCCGACCTGATCCGACGGGCGCAGCTGCGCGGCATGCACGTGCCGGGCAAGTCCGGCAGCGCCAAGGGCTCGGTGTGGACCCTGCAGCACTGGGAGGGCGAGACCTTCGCGACGGGGATCTACACGCCCATCCCGCGCTGAGGGCTGCCGACCCGACGCTCAGACGGTCTCGAGCGAGACCCGCACGCCGGGATCGACGAGGCCACGTTCGACGCCGATCGCCTCGAGCGACAGCAGCTGCGTCGGCCCGGTGTCGCGGATCCGTCCGAACGTCGTCACCATCGGCGGACCACCGAGGCCGAGCTGACCGACCTCGCGGGCCAGGCGAGCCGCGTCGGCGCGCTGCTCGCAGCGCCACACCAGGCGCCCCTGCACCTCGGGCGGGTCGACGGCGTCGCCGGTGCTCGGGTCGCCGAGCGGCACCGTCGGTCCTCCGAAGGCGTTCACCCCGAAGTACTCCTCGTGCCATTCGAGCACGGGCACGCCGAGCTGCTCGGCACGGGCGACCATGAACCTGGCCGCGGCGCGGGCCTTGGCCTCGGCGTCGGGCCATGAGTACGACGTGCGCGCCTCGCCCGAGTAGCCGGCGGGGGTGCACACCAGGCCCTTGTAGGTCTCGGGTCGTGGCGTGCCCTTCACGCCGTGCACCCGCACCCGGTCGTCGCCCTGGTCGTCGAGGTGGACCGAGGTGAAGTCCGCCGTGACGTCGGGGTTCAGGTACGCCCGCGGGTCGTGCACCTCGTAGAGCAGCTGCTCACGAACCGTGTCGAACGTGACGGCCCCGTCGGTGCCGTCGGGCTTGGTGATGACCGCCGTGCCGTCGGCCGAGCACTCGGCGATCGGGAACCCGATCCGCGAGAAGTCGCCGTTCGTCCACCACTCCCCCGAGTAGTTCCCGCCGCACACCTGGGCCGAGCACTCGAGCAGGTGACCGATGGTGACGCCCGCGGCCAGGCGGTCCCAGTCGTCCTCGGACCAGCCGAACTCGTGGACCAGCGGGGCGAGGAACAGCGAGGCGTCGGCGACGCGGCCGGTGATGACGATGTCGGCGCCGGCCTCGAGAGCATCGGCGATGGGCCTGGCGCCCAGGTACACCGACGCGAACAGCGTGTCGTCGGCAAGGGCGAGCTCATCCGCGTGCGGACGCAGGTCGTCGCCCACCACCGTCGCCACGGTCAGCCCGGACACGCCGGCGGCGCGGAGACCGTCGATCACCGCCCGACCCGCGGCGATCGGGTTGATGCCGCCCGCGTTGGTGATGAACCGGGTGGCGCCCTCGACGATCTTGGGCAGCGCCGCCTGCACGTACAGGGGCAGGTCGCGGGTGTAGCCGAGGCTCTCGTCGCGCTGGCGGTCCTTCTGGAGGATGGCCAGCGTGAGCTCGGCGAGCGCCTCGCACACGAGGTAGTCGACGCCCGCGTCGAGCAGCGGTCCGACACCGCCGTGACCGTCGCCGTAGTAGCCCTGCCCGCCCCCGATGCGCACCACCGGCCGGCCGGTGCGATGCCCCGTGCTCCTGCGGTCCTGCGTCGCGTCGCTCATCGAACCCGAGTCTGCCCGACGCACTCGGGCCCGGCCATCCCGCTCGGCGGCAGGCTGCGCGCACAAAGGCCGCATGCGCTCACCCCGACGGGTTAGGTTCGTCGGCACCGAAGGGACCTGGAACTCAGGTCGGGAACGGGGGGAAGTTCAGATGCATCACCGAAGGGTCGCGGCGCTCGCCGCGTCACTCGCGACGGTCGCGGTCCTGGCCGCGTGCTCACCGCCGCCGACACCGGTCGAGTGGAGGGTCTCACCGAAGTCGGTGACCGTCCACGACAGCGAGGACAACGACGCCGGCGACGAGCCGTACATCATCCAGCTCGGGTTCCGCTCCAAGCTGGGCGTCGCCGGATCCTCGCACGTGTCGCTCTCGTCGCAGTGCTACGCGCAGCGACTGCCCGCGCCCGACTCGGTCCCGAGCGGGTCCACCTACCAGATCCCTCCGGGTTCGGCCGACTCGCGGTTCCCCGACGTGGAGAACCTCGACCTGTCCGACCTGGCCGCCGGCACGGCGCCGTTCGAGGTCATCGGCACGCTGACGTTCGTGATGGAGCGCGACGGCATCTTCGAGAGCTGCGCCGTCAGCGACGCGCTGCGCAGCGCGCTCGTCGGCACGCTGCGCGATGCGCTCAACCTGCTCATCGCCAACTCCCCGACGCCGCCCGACACCGATGCGCTCATCAACCTGGTGGTCAGCCACCTGGGCGACTTCATCAGTGCGGCCGGCTCGCTGATCGCCTCGGTGATCGAGGGACTCGGCAACCCCGACGACGTGATCGGCGTCGCCGCGCAGATCCACCTGCCGACCCGCGGGGGACTGACCGACCTGGTCAACACCGCCTTCGCCATCGGCGGCATCTTCGCCCCGGGGCTCGAGCAGGGCTTCATCCCGCTCGAGGGCCTGCCCAGCGGGCTGCTCATCCGGGTCGGCACCCTGACCGAGTCCTCGGCCAGCTTCCGGCTCACCACCGACGCAGCGGACTACACGTACCGCAGCGAGGTCGCTCGAGGCTGAGGACCTGCTCGCCCGACTCCCCGACCCCGACGGTCAACCGCCGTCGGGGTTGGGGATCGGTGTGTCGCCGCCCGTCGAGCTCGCTCCGGGCGCCGATGTCGTGGTCGTCGTGAGCCCCTCGTCGATCGCCCTGGCGAGCTCCGCCGGCGATCCGAGCAGGAACGACGCCGTCGGCCGCGGCATGTCGGCGAGCGCCTCGAGATCGGCCTGGGCCGTGGCCGGGGCGTCCTGCACCGCCGCCAACGAGGCCCGGATGAGCCGGGCGTTGGGATCGCCGGGATCGGCAGCGACCGCCCGCTCGGCGAGCGCGAGCGCCGCCGCGACGTCACCGGCGCTGGCGGTGACGTAGGCACGTGAGACCAGCGCGTCGACCTGGTCCGGCACACTCGCGAGCACGTCGTCGAGGCACGCGCCGAGCGTCGTCACGAACCCTGCTGCGTCGCGGGCCTCGCCGGCTTCGTCGGTCGCCGAGCTCTGCCAGCAGGCCCGCGTCGACTCGTCCAGGGTGAGCACGAAGATCTCGCGCTCGAGGCCCTGCGACGCCAGCACCTGCTGGGCGGCCGGCGAGGGGTCGTTCCGGTAGAAGAGGTCGATCTCCTCGGCCGCACGCTCGTGGTCGCCCGCCCTGGCGGCGACGACGGCCCGGAACACCCGCACGTCGGGGTAGGTCGGGTCGAGCTCGACGACCCGTGCGAAGTTGGCGGCGCCGCCCTCGACGTCGTCGCTGCGGACCATGGCCCAGCCCTGGTAGGTCAGCGCCTCGACCTGGTCGGGTGCTCCCTCGAGGATCGAGGCGTAGCAGGCGATGCCCTCCTTCGGCTCCTGGAACGAGACGGTCTGGCAACGTGCGAGCTCGGCCCGCTGGGTGTTCACCGCCCCGGTGATCGGACCGTCGCCACGCTGACCCGAGGAACGGGCGACGAACAGGCCCGCCACCACGGCGAAGGCCACCACTCCCGCGGCGATCGCCACGGTGACCGCGGGGCGACGCGTCGGTGCGGCCGCCCGCAACGCCCGGTGCTGCTCGTCGAGTGCCTCGAGCACCGTGGCGGCCCGGACGGTGTAGTCGTCCTTGAGCGTGCGGTAGTCGAGCTCGTCCATGTCGCCCGCGGCGAACTCCCGCTCGAGGTCCTCGAGCGATGCGAGCAGGTGGTCGCGCTCCTCCTCGAGCAGGGCGATCTCGTCGAGGTCCAGCCGCTGCGAGGACGTGGTGCGCGGCGAGGTCATGACGTGCGGTCGCCGCGCCGCTCGGCGAGCGCGGCATCGACCCTCGCGGCATCCGCGTCGGTCACCTCACGGGTCGTGCGCTCACCGCGCCAGCGGCGGAACGTGAGTGCCAGGCCGAACACGGCGAGCGCCGCGACCACCACGGGCACGATCCAGACCAGCGCACCCACCCCGGACGACGGCGGGTTGAGCAGCACACCCGGGTAGGCCTCGGCGAAGAACGACAGGATCTCGTCGTCGGTGCGACCCCGCGCCATCTGCGAGGAGATCTCCTCACGGAACTGCACCGCGCCGGGCGACTGCGACTGGGCGACGGACTCCCCCACGCACTGCTGGCACTTGAGCTGAGCGGCGAGTGCGAAGAGCCGCTCGTCGCTGGTGCCCTCGGTCGGTGGACGACCGGCGGCGGACGCGAGGAACCCGACGGCGACCACGCCCATGAGCGCCCACCACCACCACTTCTGGCGCTGCGGGTGACGCGGCGCCCGGGGCTGGGGCTGGGTGTGAGATTGGGGCTGGTCGCTCACGATCCCTCGCCTCCGCGTGCCGCGGCGTCCTGCTCGGTCAGCAGCTCGGTGAGGTCCTCGGCCTTGACCCCGCCGAGGATCTTGACCACGACGGTGCCCGACGGGTTGACCAGGAACGACTCGGGCAGCTTCTTCACGCCGTACTCCAGCGAGGCGGACTGGCCACGGGTCACCACCGGCCAGTCGCCACCGTTCTTCTCGAAGAACGCCTCTACCTTCTCGGGCGACTCGTCGTAGACGACGCTGACGACCTGGACCTCGCCCTCGTGGGCTTCCGAGAACTTGATGAGCTCGGGGTGTTCGACCACGCACTCCACGCACCAGGTGGCGAAGAAGTTGACCAGCACCCATTGGCCGCGGTGGTCGTCGATGTCGAAGTCCTCACCGGAGATCGTCGGGCCGATCAGAGGCGGGGCGATCTTGCCGAGCAGCGGGCTCGACGTCTCTCGTCCGCCGCTGCCGGGGCTGGTCGCGAACAGCACCACGAGCGCCATCGCTGCGACGCCGACGATCCCGGCGATGATCGGGGCACGACGAGAGCCGTTCATCGATCCGCTCCCACCGACTCGACCGCGTCGTCATCGTCGTCGCCCTCGGGGGAGCCGTCGGCCCCGACCGTGCTGTTCGCCGCGACGGGCATCGCCGTCGTCGGGCCCGCCGGTTCCACGGTCTCGATCGGCGCCGGGGCCGACACCGGGTCGAGCGGGTTGCGGCGCCGACCGGGGAAGAGCGAGAGCCCCGTGCCGACGACCATGATCAGACCGCCGATCCAGAGCCACAGCACCATCGGCTGCACCATGACACGCAGCCCGAGCGTCGGGTTCTCCTCGCTCGGCGCCCGCACGACCGACAGCATCACGTCCTGGGTCGCGCCGGTGCGGACCGACGGGGTGCCGACGGTCATACCGGAGCGGTACCGGTTGAGGCTGGGCTGGTACACCTGCGCGCCGTCGACGCGCACGTCAGCGACCAGCGCGACCCGGTTGTCGTACTCGACGGTGCGCGACCCGATGAACTCGAGCTCGTGGCCGGCGACCCGCGCCGTCTCACCCTCGGCGAGCGAGAACTCGCCCTGCTTCAGGAAGCTCATCGACGCCGCCAGCGCGACGGCGATCATGATCGTGCCGAGGTGCACCACCATGCCGCCGTTGGCACGCCCGACGAAGCCCCGCCACCCCTGGCGACGGGTCGCGAGCGCGATCTGACGGATCGCGGAGCCGGCGGCGAAGCCACCCAGGCCGAACGCGAGCAGGGGTGCCACACCGGTGGCGCCGATCGCCACGGCGAGCGCGAGGGCCGCGAGGCCCGTCCAGGCGGGCCACCACAGGCGGTCACGCAGCAGCTCGCCGCTGGCCTTGCGCCACGGCAGGACCGGGGCGATCGCCATCAGCAGCAGCAGCGTGAGCCCGATCGGCATCGTCATCCGGTTGAAGTACGGCGGACCGACCGAGAGCGTGTCGCCCCGGGTCGCCTCCATGATCAGCGGGAACACGGTGCCGAGCAGGACCACGAACGCGAAGGCGGCGAAGATCACGTTGTTGGCCAGGAACGCACCCTCGCGTGACACCGGCGAGTCGATCCTGCCGACCGAGCGCAGCCGGTCGCCCCGCCAGCCGATGAGCCCGACCGACACCATGACGATGACCGCGAAGAAGCCGAGCAGCAGCGGGCCGATGGCACCGTCGGAGAAGGCGTGCACCGACTCGACCACGCCGGAGCGGGTGAGGAACGTGCCGAGGATGGTCAGCGAGAACGTGGCGCACAGCAGCGACAGGTTCCAGACACGCAGCATGCCGCGACGTTCCTGGACCATGACCGAGTGCAGGTAGGCGGTGCCGGTGAGCCATGGCAGCAGCGAGGCGTTCTCGACGGGGTCCCAACCCCAGTAGCCGCCCCAACCGAGCACCTCGTAGCTCCACCAGGCGCCGAGCACGATGCCGGCGGTGAGGAAACCCCAGGCGAAGAGGGTCCAGCGGCGGGTCTCGACGAGCCACCCCTCGCCGACCCGACCGGTGACGAGCGCGGCGATCGCGAACGCGAAGGGGACGGTGAACCCGACGTAGCCCAGGTACAGCATCGGCGGGTGGAACGCCATGAGGATGTGGTTCTGCAGCAACGGGTTCGGCCCCGGGCCGTCGAACCCCGGCGGCGGGCTGTTCGCGGCGAACGGGTTCGACGCGGTGAGCATCAGCCCGAAGAAGAACACGCACACCACGAACATGGTGATCAGCGCCCAGGCGACCAGCGGATCCTCGAGCCGCTGGCGGAACTTGTTGGCGACGACAGCGACGAAGCCCGCGAGGATCAGACCCCACAGCAGGATCGACCCCTCGAGCGCCGACCACATCGTGGCGACGTTGAACAGGAACGGGGTCGTCGAGGAGCCGTGCTCGGCGACGTACAGCACCGTGTAGTCGCGCTGGGCGAGCGCCAGCTGCATGGCGACCACGGCGGTCACCGCACCGATCAACACGATGAACGCGTAGGCACGGCCCAGGCGCAGCTGACGTGGCCGGTGCTGGCGCAGCCCGCTGAGCAGCACCCCGATCCCCAGGATCGAGCCGCTGAACGCGACGATGACGCCGGCCAGCCCCAGTGCCCGGTTCATCGGCGGGTTCCTCCCGATCGAGGTGCGCTGGCCGATCGAGGTGCGCTGGCCGATCGAGGTGCGCTGGTCATCGGGACGCCCGGCCCATGGGTGCGACCGGGGTCACCCCGATGCCTCGGCACGACGCTCGGCGTCACGCTCCGCTTCGCGGATGCGGACGTCGTTCTCCTCTTCATAGGTGCTGTCGTGCTTGATGAGGATCTTGTCGCTGCGGAACTCGTCGCCGTCGAAGGACCCTTCGATGATCACGGGGATCTCGGCGTCGAACAGCTCCGGCGGATCGCCCCGGTGCACGACGGGCAGCTCGGTGTCGCCGAAGGCGATCACGAAGGTCACGCCCTCGTCGGTCTCGGCGATGGTCCCGTCGATCACGTTGCCCTGCATGCGGAACCGGTCGGCGCCCAGCTCGTCGCGCTGCGCGACCGCCTCGTCGACGTTGTAGTAGAAGGTCGACGCGTCGGTCAGGCCGTTGAAGAGCACGACGCCGAGGGCGGCGACCAGCACGACCACGCCGGCGACCGCGAGCCGGCGGCGTCCGCTGCCGGCGTCGACGTCGTGGTGCGCCCCGGTCCTCGGGGTGACGTCCAGTCCGCCACGAGCATCGACGGACTCCTCGTCGTCGTACCCGACACCGTGGTCGCTCACATCCACCTCCGGTCCTCGGGTGGCACCACCCGGGACAGGCGACGGCCCTTGCGCAGCAGCAGCGTGGCGTAGATGCCGACGCCACCCAGGGTCGCACCCCATGCGGCGACGATGTACCACCAGGCCTCGGTCATGACGTGGCTCCTTCGACGCGGCGCTGCTCGATCGCGTGCTCCAGTCCGGAGTCCGCGGCCCGCTCGGCCAGGAAGGCGACCCGGAAGCGGTGGATCAGCAGCCAGACGAACACGATCAGCCCGGCGAGCAGCGCGAGGTACATCGCCACCAGCTGGCTGCCGCCCATCTCGGGATCGATCGTCGACATGACGGTGCGTCCCTGGTGCAGGCCGCGCCACCAGTCGACCGCCTTGTGCACGATCGGGATGTTGACCACCGCGACCAGGCCGATGATGGCGCTGCGGGTCGCACGTGTGCGGGCGTCGGCCGGGATGGCCCGCACCGCGAGGTAGCCGATGTAGACGAGCAGCAGCACCGCCGAGGTGGTGAGGCGCGGCTCCCACTCCCAGAACGTGCCCCAGGTGGTCTTGCCCCAGAGGGCACCCTCGAGGATGGTCAGCGCGAAGAACAGCACGCCGAGCTCCGCCGAACTGGCGCCGAGCAGATCCCAGAACTCGGTGCGCTTCCACAGGTACATCGCGGAGGACACCGCGGTGATGATGAACGCGATGTACGCCACCGACACCGTGGGCACGTGCATGTAGATGATCCGGATGGTCTCGCCGAGCTGGCGATCCGGCGGGCTGATCACCAGGCCGTACAACGCGGTCAGCGCGACGAGCACCAGGGCGACCGCCCCCAGCACCCTGGTGCCGGTGGAGCCGGTGCCGACGGGCGCCGGGGCGGAGGGTGCGTCTCCGCGGGGTGTGGTCGTGTTGGTCATGCGTCCTCCAGGAGCGGCCGGAACAGCACGGCACCGAGCGCGAGGTAGGCGAGGGCGAACACCGAGAGCAGGCCGATCCACGACCACCCTCCCCCAGCAACGTGGCGGAGGCCAATCTCGAACCCGCGCGTTGCTGAGATCAACACAGGTGCCAGGAGCGGCAACAAGAGTACGGGAAGTAGCGTGTCGCGGCTCTTCAGCCGTGCGGACAGGGCGCCGTAGATCGCTCCCGACGCTGCGATGCCCACCGTCGCCGACAGCGCGACCAGCACCAGCAGTCCGATCCCGGAGAACGTGACGTCGTAGAGCACGGCCACGCCGACGGCGAGGACGGCCTCGAGCACCAGGAGCTGCACGACCAGCGCTGAGACCTTTCCCAGGAAGATCGCGGACGGGGCGAGGCCCGACAGCCGCAGGGCGTCGAGCACGCCGTCGTCGGCCTCGAGTGCGAAGGTCCGCTGCAGGATCAGGACCGCCGAGAACAACACGGTCACCCAGAACAGCCCGGGCGTCGCGACCTCGAGCACGTCGCCGTCGGGATCGAGGGCGAAGGCGAAGAGGAACAGCACCAGCACCGCGAAGGGCAGCACCTGGCCGAGCGCGATGCGCGAGCGCAGCTCGAGGCGCAGGTCCTTCACCAGGACCAGGCGGATCTGTGCGAGGTAGTCGGCCATCAGCCGATCACCCCACCCGAGATGGTCACCGTCCGGTGGGCGATGCCCTCGGCGCGGTCGAGCTCGTGCGAGGCGAACAGCACGGTCGCACCGACCGAGGCGGCCTCGGCCATCAGCTCGTCGATCACGTCGCGACCATCCGCGTCCAGGCCGGCGTGGGGCTCGTCGAGCAGCCAGAGCTCCGGTCGGCGACAGACCATCGACGCGAACGACACCCGGCGACGCTGACCGGTCGACAGGGCGCGCACCGGTAGATCCCACAGCCGCTCGGCGACACCGAGGCGGACGAGCGCGGCGCGGCCGTCGTCACGGGTCGCTCCGGCGGCGCGAGACCAGAAGTCCAGGTTCTCGGTGACGGTCAGGTCCTCGTAGAGGAACGTGGCGTGGCCGAGCATGCCGACGCGCCGTCGCACCGCGGCGCGATGGCGGGTCAGGTCGCGGCCCAGCACCTCGACGGTGCCCGACGTGACGGGCACCAGACCGGCGCAGACCTTCAACAACGTGGTCTTGCCGGCACCGTTGGGTCCACGGAGCAGCACGATCTCGCCGTGGTGCACGTCGAGGTCGACCCCGGCGAGGGCGGGGAACCGGCCGATCAGCGCGACCGCGTGGCGGAGGTGGACGAGTGGCGCGCCGATGGCGCCACGGTACCGGCACCGTCGTGGCCGGCACCAAGTGCCCCGCCGGAGCGGCGCCGAGCAGTTGCACAGCCGCCGGATCCCGAAGGGTGCAACCCGACCCGGGACGCCGATACGGTGACCGGGTGCTCGGAAAGATCCTGGGAGGGCTGGGCAAGGTCCTCATCGCCGCTGGCCTGCTCGTGCTCGGATTCGTGGGCTACCAGCTGTGGGGCACAGGGCTCGAGACCTCCCGCGGACAGTCCGAGCTGACCGAGCAGCTCGCGGTCGACGTGGGCGACCCCGCGGTCGACGAGGGCACGGTCGACCTCGACCAGCTGAGCGAGCAGCTCGCCGAGGTGAACAGCGAGACCGCACCCCCGACCGCTCCCCCGCCCGAGGGCGAGCCCGTCGGCATCATCACGATCCCGAAGATCGGCGTCTCGAACGTCATCGTCGAGGGCGTCACCAAGGCCGACCTGAAGAAGGGCCCCGGCCACTACCCGGGCACGCCGCTGCCCGGCCAGAAGGGCAACTCGGGCATCGCGGGGCACCGCACGACCTACGGCGCGCCGTTCAACCGCATCGACGAGCTGGTGCCCGGCGACGAGATCAAGGTCGCGACCCCGCAGGGCGAGTTCACCTACGAGGTGATCCCGGCGCCGGGTCAGACGACACAGGCCTGGTACGCCGTCGCGCCGACCGAGGTCGGTGTGCTCGCCGACGTCGGCGACAACCGGATCACGCTGACGGCCTGCCATCCCAAGTACTCCGCACGCCAGCGCATCATCGTGCACGCGGTGCTGTCGACCCCGCCGGCTGCTGCCGCCGAGGTGCCCGTCGACCGGGCCGAGCCCGTCGTCGACGAGGTCGCCACCGCAGAGGAGTTCGACGAGGGCCTCCAGGGTGATTCCTCGGCGCTGCCCAAGGTGCTCATGTTCGGCGCCGCGGCGCTCGCGCTGGTGGCGCTGGCGTGGTTCCTCGGCCGGCACTTCCGCCCGTGGGCGGTCTACCTGGTCGCCGCACCGGGTGTGCTCGTGCTCGTGTGGTTCGGGTACGTCTACATGGACCGCTACCTGCCGGCCCTGTGATCGACCGCTCCCATCTCCGATCGATGCTGCGTTCGTCGGCTGTCGCCGCAGTGCTCGCCCTGGCCGTGGTCGCCGGCGCCTGCTCCGGCGGCGACGGGGACTCGTCCTCGGGCGACGACCCCGAGGTCACGGCGAGCACCGAGGCGCCCGTGACCACCGCGCCGCCCGGTGTGCCGCCGGGGGCGGTCGAGCTCGGCTTCGGCGACCTCGAGATCGGCCAGTGCTTCGACACCATCGACGATCCCGTCGTGACCGAGCTCGCCGTCTGGGCGCTCGACTGCGCGACGCCGCACACCTTCGAGGTCTACGACCAGTTCGACTACGAGGGCGAGACCCCCGACGAGGGCGGCTACCCCGGCATCCAGGTCGTGCAGGACTGGTCCGAGCAGGCGTGCCACGACCGCTTCGAGGCCTTCGTCGGCAAGCGGTGGACGGTGTCCGAGCTCGAGATCCAGCTCTGGTGGCCGACCGAGGAGAGCTGGGACCGCGGCGACGACACCGTCATCTGCGCACTGCTCGAGGACGACGGCGACAAGGTCACGGGCACGTTGCGCGGTGCCGCCCGCTGACGTCGCAGGTGATGGAGCGACAAGGTGACCGGCTCGCTCCGCGGTGCCGCCCGCTGACCAACGGCCTTAACGGCCGCGGAACTCCGGGGCGCGGCGCTCGGTGAAGGCGAGGCGACCTTCGACCAGGTCGTCGGAGCCCCACGCCGTCTCGAACGCCGCCCGGAAGGTGCCCTCGGCATCGGCGTCGCCGCGCTCGAGCAGGTTGAAGCCGTGCTTCGAACCCGCGAGGGACAGCGGCGCGAGCCGGGCGATCGACTCGGCGAGCTCGGTGCCCGCCGCGAGCGAGCGGACGCCCGGGGCGTCGTCGCCGTCGGCGACCAGCTCCTGCACGAAGCCGATCTCGTACGCCCGTGCGGCGTCGACCGGTGTCGCGGTCAACACCATCCAACGCGCGGTCGAGTGACCGACCTGCATCGCCAGACGCTGGATCGTCCAGTGGTCGACCATGAGGCCCAACTTGGCGACCGGCACGGCGAAGCGCGCATCGCCGGTGGCGATGCGCAGGTCGCACGCGAGCGCGAGCTGGGCACCGAGGCCCATGCAGGCGCCCGAGATCGCCGCGATCGTCGGGAAGGTGAGCCCGGCGAGGTCGTCGAGCATGCGCCGCAGCGCGTTGGTGAACTCGAGGTCCTCGAGCTCCTTGAGGTCGGCGCCGCTGCAGAACTGGTCGTCGCTGCCGGACAGCACGAGCACCCGGAGCTCGTCGCGTGCGGCCCGACCGACCGCGTCGTGCAGCGCGTCGAGCGCCGCGTGGTTGAGCGCGTTGCGGCGCTCGGGACGCGAGATGACGATCTGGCCGATGCCGTCCGACGCGGAGTAGCTGATCGCGCTCATCGGGGCCTCGATCAGCCGGGAGCGCCGGGCTGCCAGATCATCGCCCACAGGGCGATCACCAGCAGCACGTGCAGCACGCCGCTGAGCGGGGCGACCGCCGGCGAGTCGGAGCGCTCCGCCCGGATCAGGAAGAACAGCACGACGGCCATGATGATCCAGAGGGTGAAGGCGATCGAGATCCACGTCTCCTTGAAGACCTCACGCGGCTCCATGCCGTAGGCCTGCATGATGCCGCTGAGCAGCAGCACGGCGAGCGCCGGGGCCTGGATGAACGTCGCTGCCTTGGAGTACGCCTTGCCGGCCGCTTCGGAGCCGACGGCTCGTTGGACCATCGGTCGGGCGAAGTCGACACCGAAGGCCATGATCGCGGCGAGGACGTGGAGGAAGAGCCAGAACTGCTGCATGGGCAGAGTGTCTAGTTCACCGACCGGTCCAACGTGGAGGCCGCTTCTCGATGAACGCCGCGATCCCCTCCTGAGCGTCCTCGAGCTCGGTCGTCACGGTCAGCAGCGGGTGCAGCAGGCGCAGCGCGTCGGCCGCGGACTGGTCCCAGACGGCGTAGAAGCTGTCGCGGCCGAGCTTCATCACCGACGGCGACTTCGACGCGAGCGTCGCCGCGAGCTCGTCGACCGAGGCGTCGAGCTCGTCGACGGGCACCACGCGGGTGACGAAGCCGAGGTGGTCCGCCTCGGCCGCGTCGATGCGACGGCCGGTCATCATCAACTCGAGCGCTCGTTTGGGTGGCATGGAGCGGCACAGCGGCACGGTGATCATGTACGGCCACAGCCCGACGTCGATCTCGGGCGTGCCGAACACCGCGTCGTCGGCCGCCACGACCAGGTCGCACGACAGGGCCAGACCGAGCCCGCCGGCCAGGCAGTAGCCCCGCACGCGGGCGATCGTCGGCTTGCCCAGGTTCCACAGGTCGTCGAAGAGCCGGGCGAGCTCGCCGCGGTCGTCGTGCACCGCGGCGTAGCCGGCCTCGGCACGCATGCCGGTCAGGTCCGCACCCGCGCAGAACGCCTTGTCGCCGGCGCCGGTCAGCACCAGCACCTTGACCTCGGGGTCGGCCTTCGCATCGGCGACCCGGTCGCGCAGGCCCTGGATCACGGTCCAGCTCAGGGCGTTGCGCCGTCCGGGCCGGTCGATCGTCAGTCGGGCGACACCGTCGCCGACCTCGTAGCGCAGCTCTGCCATGGGCAGTCACGTTAGCGGTCGACCCCCCGGCTAACTTCGGGTGATGGCCCTGGTACCGACACTCCTGGCGATCGGGATCGGACTCGGGCTCGGGGTCCACTGGGGCGGGCAGCTCTCGAACGTCGCCGACTGGCGCCCACCGCTGTGGGAGGCGCTGCTCGGCGGCACCGTCGTGCTGGTGCTGCTCGACATCATCCCCGCGGGCGGCTCGATCGTGACGTTCTGCTGGCTCGCCGCGACCGCGGCGCTGCTGGCGTTCGCGGTGCTCAACGTGCGCATCGGCGGCATGGTGCTCGTCGTCGCCGGGCTCGGGTTGAACCTGCTCGTCGGGTTGGTGAACTGGGGCATGCCGGTGAGCGGCTCGGCGTTGGTGAGCGCCGGGATCGTCGACGAGGGCGACCTGGACCGGGTGGTGCTGCACGGTGGCCGCACGCTCGGCGACGGCGCGTTCCTCGGATTCCTCGGCCACACGATCCCGTTGCCGTGGGGTGTCGTCGTCTCGATCGGCGACCTGCTGGTGCTGGTCGGGATCGCGCTCGTCACCGCGAGCGTGACTCGCCGCTACGAGGTCGGCGGCGGGCGGCCGAGCTCGCGCCGACGCAGCGGACCCAACGACTACCGCAACGCGCTCGACGCGCTGGGCCGCGGGCCCGCACCGCGCCGTGGGCCAGGGCTGCATCCGTCGCGCATGAAGGGCACGACCGCCCGCCGACGCCCGCCGCGCTGACGGTCCTGCATCTCGAGGGGCCGCGCTCGTTCGAGTCTGCCACCGGGGTGCGCTCCCCGATGACAGTGCCGCTGCGATGGGGTCTCCTGATCCGTGCCGAAACAACTCGGCTCGACCAGGAGGACACAGATGGCACAACTCGGTCTCGATCCCGAGCAGATGGGACTGCTGCAGAAGGCGATGCTCCGCGATGCGGGGGCGATCCGCACCCTCGCCAAGAAGCTCGACGGCCAGCTCAGCGGCGCGTGGTGGAAGGGCGCCGATGCCGACAAGTTCCGCTCCGAGTGGAACGGCAACCACAAGGCGAACCTCGAGAAGGTCTGCGCGGCGCTCGAAGCGGCCGGCAAGGTCATCGCCACGAACGTCTCGCAGCAGACACAAGCCTCCCAGGCCTGACCGGGTCGGCCCCTCCTTCACCCTCCCCGGTCAGCGGGCGTCGGCGTCGTGGAACGGCTCCTCCTCAGGCTCGTCCGCGATGCCGGCGCCCCGCCCCTCTCCCCCACCGGCGCCGCAGCGCCCAGCAGCGCGGCCCACGGCCCCGCCGACCTCGCCGTCGAGCTGCCCGAGGGCACCACCGTCGGTGAGCTCGCCGACCACCTGGCCGGCCACGCCGGTCCGGGGTCGGCCGGGCGCTCGACGATCCAGGTGGTGTGGCCACCGGAGCTCGCCACCGGCCCGCTCGACCCGGCACGACCGGTGCGCACCTCGGGACCGCCGTCGGGCTCCACCGTGCGGGTCGTGCCCAGCCCGGACCCCGATCGAGCGGCTCGCCCGCAGGACGCCTCGCCGGTGGTGCTCGTCGCCGCCGGCGGCATCACACGGCGCCTCGGCTACGGCGAGAACGACGTGCACGGCGCCCGCATCGACGTCGGCGCGTCGATCGAGCTCAGCTCCACCGGAGCGTGCACCGGCACCCACAACGGAGCAAGGGTCCGTGGCAGCGCCAGGGTGTCGCCCGGCGACCTGATCGGCGCGGGCGACCTGCTCGCGGTCGTGCGGGTCGACGGTCCGCTGCTCCCGCCCCCGGCTGCCGGCACGACCGTCGAACACGCCTCGATCCGAGCACCGGACGATGCCGGCGAGGATCGACCCGTCGGTCTGCCCGAGCCGCCCGGGTCGGCACGCGTCCCGGGTTTCCCGGTGCTGTCCGCGATGGTCCCGCTGCTCATGGGCGTCGGGCTGTGGGTCGCCACCCGGTCGGTCGCCGCCGCGGCGTTCGTGTTCTTCTCGTTCGTCTTCGTCGTCGCGTCCGGGATCGAAGCACGTCGCGAGTCGCGTGGTGAGGCTCGGTTCCGCGAGGAGGAGTTCCGTACCGACCTGGCCGACGTGCTCGACCGGCTCGACACCATGCGGCGCGGCGAACGGGTCCACGCCGACCGGGTGACCCCTGGCGGCGCCGGGTCGCTCACGCTGATCGACCGGTCGGATCCCCGGGTGTGGTCGGTCCGCCCGCTCGACGGTCGACCGCCGCGGCTGCCGGTGTCGGTCGGCGTGGCCGAACAGGTCGGACAGCACCGTCTGGTCGCGCCGCGCCAGGGCCGCCGTGACCTGCGACGCGAGCTCGACGAGCTGGTCGCCGACCGCGGGACGCACCTGCTCCCGGTGCGCGTCGACCTCTTCGAGCACGGCGGACTCGCGGTCGTCGGTGGCGGCGAAGCGGCCACCGACCTGGCCACCTCGCTGGTGCTGCAAGCCGCGGCGGCCGCTGGCCCCGACCAACTCACGATCGAGGTGCTCGCCGGCCCCGCACGGGTCGAGCGTTGGGCGTGGACCGCGTGGCTGCCCCACCTGGCACCACCGAGCGTCGAGCCCGCCGAGCCCGCCGGCGCATCGGGTCGCGCACGACTGCTGGTGGTCGACGGCGCGCCCGATGACCAGGTCTCGGCCTCGATCGGTGACAGGACAGGCGGTGACAGGGCAGGCGCTGATCCGCCGGTCGCGGTGCTGTGGCTGTCGGCCTCGGCGGTCGGGCTGCCGCGCCACCTCGGGTGCACCGTCGAGCTCGACGAGCACCGGGCCACGTTGCACCGCCTCGGTGAGCACGTCGAGGTGGTGCGCTCGATCGAGCCCGACGTGCTGCACGAGGACGAAGTGCTGCCCCGCGCCCGCCGACTCGCGGCGTGGCGTCCCGGCGGGTCGACCGTCGACCTGGGGCCGGGCGACGACGGTGGCGCCACAGGGTCGAGCCGGGCCGCGCCGACGTCGGCACGCCTCGCCGAGGTGCTCGCCCAGCCGCAGCTGGTCGACGACACCCAGCAGGTGCTCGACACGTGGGCAGCGTGTCGCGACCGTGGCGGCGACGGACTCGCCGCGCCGATCGGCCGCGCCGGTGCCGGGGTCGTGTCGGTCGACCTCGAGCTCGACGGCCCGCACGCGCTCGTCGCCGGCACGACCGGTGCGGGCAAGAGCGAGCTGCTGCGCACGCTGCTCGGGTCGTTGGCGCTGCACCACCCTCCCGAGCGGCTCACGTTCCTGTTGGTCGACTACAAGGGCGGCGCGGCG
>JAEWED010000163.1 GCA_023389745.1 Actinomycetes bacterium | reverse complement strand
TTGCGGTACTTCGGCGAGGACCTCGCGGCGTACCGCGACGCCGACGGCGAGCTGCACGTGCTCGATGCCCACTGCCCGCACTTCGGTGCGCACATCGGCCACGGCGGCAAGGTCACCGGCGACTGCGTCACCTGCCCGTACCACGGGTGGGAGTGGAACGCGGACGGCGTCAACGTGTCGATCCCGTACCAGGACACCCCGAACCGGTCGAAGCGCCTGCGGGCGTGGCGGACCGTCGAGCAGTACGGGTCGGTCTACATGTGGCACCACCCCGAGGGTGCGGAGCCGTCGTGGGAGATGCCCGACATCTTCAGGTCGTTCCCGCAGTTCGAGACCGATCCGGCCGCGTACTACGCGCCGCTCACGGCGAAGGCGGTCGCCGAGCCGGTGCATCCCCAGGTGGTCGCCGAGAACGGTCCCGACAGCGCCCACTTCCAGTACGTGCACCACGCCACCGTGGCGCCGGTCGCCCTGGACTGGGAGCCCGACGGTCCGATCTGGAAGTTCCTGACCGGCTGGCCCGACGTGCGCAGCGAGGATCCCGACGCCATGTCACTGCGGATCCACAGCTGGCTCGCCGGGTTGGGCGGATCGCTCACCGCGTTCGAGGGTGTGCAGCAGCACCGGCTGACCTTCACGGTGACACCCGTCGACAAGGGCGCGTCGGACCTCTTCTACACCGTGTGGTGGCCGAGGGAGGCGGGCGACGACGCCGTCGAGCCGCCACCCGAGATCCGCACACGGATCGACCAGCAGTTCCTCTCGACGATGGAGGACGACCTGGAGATCTGGCGCTACCAGCGCTACGTCGTCAACCCCGCGCTCGCCAAGCAGGACGCGAAGCCGTACAAGGCGCTGCGTCGCTGGGCCCAGCAGTTCTACGACGAACCGCCGGACTGAGTAGCGCCCGCCAGGAGCGGGTCAGCGGCCGAGGGTGACCGGAAGCGTGCGGATGCCGCTGACGAAGTTGGACGGCACCCGGGTCGGTCGGCCGTCGAGCGTCAGACCGGGCGCACGCTCGAGCATGGCCTGCAGCATGGTGGTGAGCTCGAGTCGGGCCAGGTGGGCGCCCAGGCAGAAGTGCGGGCCGACGCCGAAGGCCAGGTGTGGGTTGTGCGCCCGCCGCAGATCCAGGTGGTGCGGATCGTCGAAGACGAGCGGGTCGCGGTTGGCGGCGCCGTACCAGACGACGACCTTGTCGCCGGCCCGGATGTGCTGGTCGCCGAGGGTGGTGTCCTGGGTCGCGGTGCGTCGGAAGTGCATCACCGGTGAGACGTAGCGCAGGAGCTCCTCGAGGGCGGTGCCCATCGCCTCGGGGTGCTCGGCCAGCCAGCGCCACAGGTCGTGCTCGGCGAGCGCGACGGTCGCCCCGGACATGGCGCTGCGGGTCGTCTCGTTGCCGGCCACGATGAGCAGCACCCAGAACATGGCGATCTCGGTGTCGTCGAGGCTCTCGCCGTCGATCTCGGCGTGTGCGATGACGCTGGTCATGTCGTCGCGGGGGTTCGCCCGACGATCGGCGACCATGGCCAGGCCGTACTCGATCGCCTGGCCCATTGCGGCCACGCCGGCGGCGGCGCCGTCCGCGTCCTCCGAGGCGTCGGAGTCGATGAGCGCGTTGCTCCAGTCGAAGATGAGGTGGCGGTCCTCCCGCGGCATGCCGAGTAGATCGGCGAGCACCCGCAGCGGCATCTCTGCCGACACGGCGGTCACGAGCTCGCAGTGGTCGGCGTCGCCGAGCTCGTCGACGATCTCCCGGGCGTTGACGGTGACCTGGTCGTGCAGCCGCGCGCCGATCGACTTCGGGGTGAAGCTCGGCTGCAGGATGCGGCGCAGGCGGGTGTGCCCCGGCGCATCCATGTTCAGCATCATCGCCCGCAGCATCGGCAGCGTCTCCGGATCGACGGTGAGCATCGTCGTCGCGCCCAGCTCTGAGGAGAACCGCGCCTGGTCCTTGAGCACCTCGCTGACGAGCTCGTGGCTGGTGACCGAGAAGAACCCGGGAGCGTCAATGAAGCGGACGAAGTCGTTCGGCAGGATGTCGGGGTTGATCGGCGGCTCGTCGTGCCACTCGACGCCGCCGGCGGCGCGGAGCGCGTCGAAGGCCGCGTGGGGCACCTCGTCGGCGAAGGTCGCGGCAGAGGTCAGATCGATGTCCACGATGTCGGTCGCACGGCGGGCGTCGACGGGTGCATCGGTCGGCAGGGAGAGCGCTGGAACGGTCACGGGCGCGTAGGATACTGCGCCTAACCTCTAGAGGTATTGGATCTCCGGGGGCATCGAAGGGGAGGGTAGGGACACAATGGACCCACAGGGCAAGAAGGCGATCATCGTCGGCGGCGCATCGGGGATGGCGAGGTCGTCGGCCGAGCTGCTGGTGAAGGCGGGCGCCTCGGTCGCGATCCTGGATCGTCCCCAGTCCGCCGGGGCTGACGTCGCGGCAGAGCTGGGCGGCACGTTCCATCCGTGCGACGTGACCGACGACGCCGCGACCGAATCGGCCATCGACGCGGCCGTCGAGGCGCTCGGTGGCGAGGTGCACGTGTCGGTGAACACCGCCGGTGGCGGTGGCGCCCGACGGACGCTGTCCAAGGACGGGCCGCACCCGCTCGACGCGTTCCGCTCGACCATCGAGTTGAACCTGATCAGCACGTTCAACGTCACCCGGCTGGTCGCCGCGCACATGGCCCGCAACGAGCCAGAGGACGACGAGCGTGGTGTGATCATCAACACCGCGTCGATCGCGGCGTTCGAGGGGCAGATCGGTCAGGTCGCCTACACCGCCGCCAAGGCGGGAATCGCCGGCATGACCCTCACGATCGCCCGTGACCTGGGTGGCCTGGGCATCCGTGCGATGGCCATCGCTCCCAGCCTGTTCGCGACCGGCTTGACCGAGGGCATCCCCGACGAGTTCGCCGCGGCGCTCACCCGCGACGCCGCGTTCCCGAAGCGCCTCGGTCGTCCCGAGGAGTTCGGCCGTCTGGTGATGGCGATCGTCGAGACACCGATGCTGAACGGCTCCTGCATCCGCCTCGACGCAGGGCAGCACTTCGCTCCGAAGTGAGCGAGTGAGCCAGCGCTCCGAAGTGAGCGTGTGACGTCAGTTGGGAGTGGGGTCCTCATCGACGGCGGATTCAAGTCGTGGTCGCGACGAGTTGCTCGAACCGTAGTGCGGGGGTCTCGAATCCGAGGGTTTCGCGTGGCCGGGTGTTGAGGAGGTGGGCGATCTCGTCGAGGTCAGCTTGGGAGTGAACCGAGAGGTCGGTGCCCTTCGGGAGGAACTGGCGGACGAGTCCGTTGGTGTTCTCGTTGGTGCCGCGCTGCCAGGGCTTCGCCGGATCGCAGAAGTAGACAGGCACGCCGCTCGCGATGGTGAAATCGACGTGTGCGGCCATCTCGATGCCTTGGTCCCAGGTGAGTGATCGGCGCAGCTGTTCCGGCAGCGTGACGACCGCGTCGGTGAGGCGTTGCGCGACGTGGGCTGCGTGCTTGGAATCGACCTTGATCAACAGCGCGTAGCGGGTCGAACGCTCGACCAGTGTTGCCACGGCGCTGGCGCCGCGTGCGCCGATGATCGTGTCGCCCTCCCAGTGCCCGGGAACGGCGCGGTCGTCGGCTTCTGCGGGCCGTTCGGAGATCATCACCATGTCCTTGATCGACGACCCCTTGCCCCGGCGGGCACGGCTGTGAGGCCGTCGTGTCGCCCGGCCGCTGCGCAGACACTGGGCGATCTCGGTGCGGAACTCGCCCTTGGGCTGCACGAAGATCGCTTGGTAGATCGTCTCGTGGGACACCCACCACGATGGATCATCGGGATGCTCGAGACGTAGCCACCCGACGATCTGACGGGGCGACCACTTCAAGCGGAGCTTGGCGACCACCACGGCCCACACCTCGGGCCGTGATTCGATCCAGGTCGGCTTCGGTCGCCGAGCTCGAGCATCGGCACCGGACTGCGCGCTGTATGCGTGGTAGCGCTGACGGCCGCCACCAGCTCTGATCTCGCGGCCGATGGTGCCGCGATGCCGGCCCAGGCGACGGGCGATCGACGCGTCGGTCTCGCCCGTGACGATCCCGACCCGGATCTCTTCGCGTTCGGCCAAGGTCAACGCGTTCTCACGCTGCTTGCGGTGACACAACATCGGAACAGGCTGCTCTGCGAGACGCCGTTCCAGCGTCCCGTGCGACACGCCCGCCAAGGCAGCCGCCTCGAGCTGCGTCGCACCCCGAGCCAACGCTCGATACGCCGGAACCAACACCGACTCCGGAATCAACGGACGAGCCATCACCACACCTCCAGGTATGAGATGTCGCGCTCACCCCCTGACCCAGCCGACA
>JAEWED010000099.1 GCA_023389745.1 Actinomycetes bacterium | reverse complement strand
CCGTCCGCTCCGGCCCCGTCGCGGGGTGGGGACAACCCCACCCCGCGGACGCCGGTGTGCGCCATGGGTCCCATCGGGCCCGATGTTTACTCTGACCGTGTGAACTCCTCGCTGCTGCGACCGTGGACCCGGGTGACCACCTGGTGGAGCCTGGTCCACGTCCTCACCGGCTTGGCCGTCGGCTACGTGACGACGGTCTTCGTCGCCGTCGCGGTGATCGTGTCGGTCTCGACGATCATCGTGGTGCCGGTCGCCATGATCGGCATCTACCTGACCTTCGTCGTCGGACGCTGGTTCGCCCAGGTCGAGCGTTCGCGCTTCGCCGCCTTCGAGGACGTCGACCTGACCGACACCACCGAGCTGCTCCCGGGGCGCTCGTGGTGGACCCGCTACTCCAAGCGCATGCGCTCGGCCACACGATGGCGTGAGCTGCTCTACCTGTTGCTGCGACTGCCGGTCTCCGTCGTCCAGGTCTTCGTCCTCACCGTCGTGTGGTCGGGCTCGGTGGCCCTCGCGTTCCTGCCGCTCTACGTCGGTCGCCTCCCCGACGGCCGCGCCGAGCTGGCCGGCTTCACCATCGAGTCCGGCGCGCCGGCGCTGCTCGCCTGTGTCGTGGGCATCGCCGCCTTCGTGCAGCTCGCACCCTGGGTGACCGTCGGGCTCGGGGAGGTCGACGTGGCCTTCGGACGGTCGCTGCTGGCCCACGGCTCCAAGACCGAGATCGAACAGCAGGTCACCCGCCTCGAGTCGAGCCGCGTCGCCGCGGTCGACAGCGCCGAGGCCGAGCGCCGCCGCATCGAACGCGACCTGCACGACGGCGCCCAGCAGCGTCTGATCGCCGCGGCCATGGACCTGGGCGTCGCCCGCGACCGGCTGGTCAGCGACCCACCGGCCGGCCAGGCGCTCGTGGCCAGCGCACACGAAGAGGTGAAGGCCGCGCTGCGTGAGCTGCGCGACCTGGTGCGCGGCATCCACCCCGTGATCCTCGAGGACCGAGGCCTCGACGCGGCCCTGTCGGCGGTCGTCGCCCGCTCCACGGTGCCCGTCAGCCTCTCGGTCGACGTCGAGCCGCGCCCGTCGGCGACCGTCGAGAGCGCCGCCTACTTCATCGTGTGCGAGGCGCTCGCCAACGTCGCTCGTCACTCCGGCGCCGCGAGTGCGTCGGTGACGATCGCCCGCAGCCACGACCGGCTGCACATCGAGGTGTGCGACGACGGTCACGGCGGTGCCGATCCGGCGCGGGGCACGGGACTGCGCGGTCTCGCGGACCGTGTCGCGGCGCTCGGGGGCACCATCTCGCTCGCCAGCCCGGTCGGAGGCCCGACCCGTCTCATCGTGGAGGTTCCGTGCGCATCGTGATCGCAGAGGACAGCGTGCTGCTGCAGGCCGGGCTCGTCCGCCTGATGTCCGACAGCGGGCACGAGGTCGCGGCCGCCGTCGGCGACGCCGAGGCGCTCGTGGACGCCGTCGAGCTGCACCGACCCGAACTGGCCGTCGTCGACGTGCGCATGCCGCCGACCCACACCGACGACGGCCTGCGCGCCGCACTGCAGATCAGGGAGCGGTGGCCCGAGGTCGCCATCCTCGTGCTGTCGCAGTACGTCGAGGAGCAGTACGCGACCGAGCTGATCGCCGGGGACTCCGGGAGCATCGGCTACCTGCTCAAGGACCGGATCGCGGACGTGACCGAGTTCCTCGACGCCGTGCGCCGCGTCGGCGGCGGCGGCACCGTGCTCGACCCCGAGGTCGTCGCGCAGATCCTCGCCCGGTCCCGCCGTCAGGACCCCATCGGACGCCTCTCCCCGAGGGAGCGCGAGGTCCTGGCGCTCATGGGCGAGGGCCGCAGCAACTCCGCCATCGCGGCCGCGCTCGTGGTCAGCGACGGTGCGGTCGAGAAGCACGTGAGCAACATCTTCGCCAAGCTCGACCTGCCACCCGCCGGCAACGACCATCGTCGTGTCCTGGCCGTCCTGCGCTGGTTGGAGTCATGAGCGCTCCGACCGACACGACCCTGCGTGGCGACGGCCTGACCGGGCCGCCGCCGGCGGACCCGTGGCGCCGCTACCGGCCGTGGTGGCGGGTCGTCGGCTCGATCGTCGCCGTGGTCATGCTGCTCGGCGGCGTGGTCCGCGTGGTCGGGGTGCTCGCCGAGCGCGACGAGCCCGTCGACCAGGTGATCGACGGGACCGCGGTGCGGGCGCTCGAGGTGCGCCTGCGTGACAGCGACGTCGAGGTCGTCGGGGCCGACGTCGACGACGTCACGATCACCGGCACGGTGACCAGCGGGCTGCGCCGCAGCGACTTCCGCGCCGAACCCCGCGACGGCAGGGTGCTCGTCACCATGAGCTGCGGACGCTGGCAGGCGTTCCACGACTGCTCGGCGGACCTGCGCATCGAGGTGCCACGCGACCTCGCGGTCACGATCGACGCACCCAACAGCGAGCTGACGCTGCGCGACCTGGGCGGCGCGGTCGACGCCGGATCGACCAACTCCTCGATGTCGGTCGCCGGGCTGTCCGGACCGGTGCGCCTCAGGGCCACCAACGCGTCGGTCGAAGCCCTCGGCCTTCGTGCCACCGACGTCGACATCGAGACCAGCAACGACGACGTCCGCGCCGAGTTCGACGTGGCCCCCGAGTCGGTCGTGATCCGCTCCACGAACGCCGCCGCCACCGTCGTCGTGCCCGACACCGCAGACTTCTACCGCCTGCAGCTGTCGACCTCGAACGCCGGGACGAGCGCCGAGGTGCGCTCCGACCCCGACAGCGACCGGGTGCTGCAGGTCACGACGTCCAACGACGACATCGTCGTGCGGTACCCGGACTGAGCCGACCGGCTGAGCCCACCGACACCACGGGGCCAGGCACCACCCGAGGGGTGGGGTTGTCCCCACCCGAACGACGCCGGGACCCTCCATGGGACCGGTCCGACCCGATCCGTAGCGTGCTGCAGGAGCACTCGGAGGAGACGAGAAGATGACCATCACCGACAGCAGCACCGACCCCTTCGGAACCGTGACCACCGGCGACGTCGCCGCCCGTGCGATCGACGCCGTCAAGGTGTACGGCCAGGGCGGCACCGAGGTCCGTGCGCTCGACGGCGTCACCGTCGAGTTCCCCGCCCGCCGCTTCACCGCCATCATGGGCCCGTCGGGTTCGGGCAAGTCCACGCTCATGCACTGCGTCGCCGGGCTCGACACGCTGACCTCCGGACGGATCCTCGTCGGCGACGTCGACCTCGGCGGGCTCAGCGACCGCCAGCTCACCCTGCTGCGCCGCGAGCGCATCGGGTTCGTGTTCCAGGCGTTCAACCTGATCCCGACGCTCAGCGCCCTCGAGAACATCGTGCTGCCGCTCACCCTCGGCGGCCAGACGCCTGACGAGGCGTGGCTCGATCGAGTGATCGCGACCGTCGGTCTCGGCGACCGGCTCGCCCATCGGCCCTCGGAGCTCTCCGGCGGCCAGCAGCAGCGTGTGGCGGTGGCCCGGGCCCTGGCCAGCCGTCCCGAGGTGATCTTCGCGGACGTGCCCACCGGCAACCTGGACTCCCGCTCGGGGGCCGAGGTGCTGTCGTTCCTGCAGTCGGCGGTGCGCGACCAGGGCCAGAGCATCGTGATGGTCACCCACGACCCCGTCGCGGCGGCCCACGCCGACTCGGTGCTGTTCCTCGCCGACGGTCGCATCGTCGACCGCATCGACGAACCCACCGCCCAGCTCGTCCTCGACCGCATGAAGTCCTTCGGCTCCTGAGCCGGGACCCGACACGTTCCAGGAGCGACCCACCATGTGGAAGATCAGCCTCAAGAGCCTCGGAGCCCACAAGCGGCGCCTGTTCCGGACCTGCTCCGCGGTCCTGCTCGGCGTCGCGTTCCTCGCCGGCACGCTCGTGCTCGGCGACACGATGCGCGCCGGTTTCGCCAACGTCTTCAGCCAGGCGTACGCCGGCACCGACGTGGTCGTGCAGGGCGCCGACACCATGGGCGAGGAGAGCGGCCAGCAGCGCCGCATCGTGCCCGACGACGTGCTCTCCACGATCCGTGACGTCGACGGTGTCGCGGTCGTCGCGCCCTCGATCGACGGCATCGCGCAGGTGCTCGATGCCGACGGCCACGCCATCGGTGGCAACGGACCGCCGACCGTCGGCGGCGCGTGGGACCCCACCGACATGAACCCCTACGA
>JAEWED010000093.1 GCA_023389745.1 Actinomycetes bacterium | reverse complement strand
AGGCGATCCGGTCGGTGTCGGCGCCCAGCCACTCGGCGAGGATCTCGTCGGTGTGCTGGCCGGGGTGCGACGGCGGACGCTGCACCTCGCCCGGCGTGCGATCGAATCGCGGAGCGGGCGCCGGCTGCGTGATGCCGGCGACCTCGACGAACGTGCCGCGCTCGACGTTGTGCGGGTGCTGGGCGGCCTCGTCCATCGTGAGCACCGGCGCGAAGCAGATGTCGGTGCCCTCCATGATCTCGTTCCACTCGTCGCGGGTCTTCGTCAGGAAGATCTCGGTCAACCGGTCCTTCATCTCGGGCCAGTGCGCCTTGTCCATCTGATGCGGCAGCGTCTCGCCACGGTCGGTGTAGGTCGACTCGAGCGGCGTGTGCGCCAGCAGCTGCGCGTAGAACTGCGGCTCGATCGCACCGATCGAGATGAACTTGCCGTCGGAGCACTCGTAGGTGTCGTAGAAGTGCGCTGCGGTGTCGAGCATGTTCGTGCCGCGCTCGTCGGACCAGATGCCCATCGCCTTGAAGCCCCAGATCATCGTCATCAGGCTCGCCGCGCCGTCGACCATCGCCGCGTCGACGACCTGACCCGTGCCCGAGCGCTGCGACTCGAGCAACGCGCAGACCACGCCGAAGGCGAGCAGCATGCCGCCACCGCCGAAGTCGCCGACGAGGTTGATCGGCGGGGTGGGCTTCTCACCTGCGCGGCCCAGGTGCGCCAGCACACCCGCCAGGGCGATGTAGTTGATGTCGTGACCTGCGGTCGGGGCGTAGGGCCCCTCCTGCCCCCAGCCGGTCATGCGTCCGAACACGAGCTTCGGGTTGCGCTCGAGGCAGACGTCGGGGCCGAAGCCGAGGCGCTCGGCGACGCCGGGACGGAAGCCCTCGATCAGCGCGTCGGCCTGTCCGACGAGCTGGAGCAGCGTCTCGACGCCCTCGGGCGACTTCAGGTCGATGCCGATCGAGCGACGGCCGCGGTTGAAGATGTCGGCCGGCGGCACGGCGGGGTCACCGCCCTGCACCGCGGCGGAGCGGTCGATGCGGATCACGTCGGCGCCCATGTCGGCGAGCATCATCGCCGCGTAGGGGCCGGGGCCGATGCCCGCGACCTCGATGATCTTGATTCCGGACAGTGGGCCCATGGTGCTCGTCGTCTCCAGTGGTCGGTTCGGGGGTCGGTGGGTTCGGGGTCGGTGGATTCGGTTCGGTGGCGGGCGGTCAGACGCCCGCGCGTGCGGCGTTCTCGACGATGCCAGCGATCAGTCGGTCCCGGTACTCCGGGGGCATGTCGTGCCCCATGCCCTCGAAGACGTGGAACTCGGCGCCGGGCACCAGCTCTGCGGTCCGACGTCCCCCGGAGATGTCGACGAGCAAGTCGGCGTCGCCGTGGAGCACGACCGTCGGGACGTCGAGCGCTGCGAGACCCTCGGCACGTGAGCCCGAGGCGAAGATCGCGACCAGCTGGCGTGCCACACCGGCGGGGTCGTATGCACGCGACACCAGCAACTCGGCCCGCTCCGTCGCGCGCTGCTCGTCGAAGAGATCGCGGGTGCCGATGAGTCGCGAGAGCTCGACGGAGCTCTTGACGCGATCCTCGAAGGTGTCGCTCTCGCTCATCATGCCGAGCAGCGCTCCGAGCACCTCGCCGTCGGGCTGGCCGACGTCGGCCTCGCCGGTGGTCGACATCAGCGAGGTGAGCGACAGCACCCGCTCGGGATGCTCGATCGCCATCGTCTGGGCGATCATCCCGCCCATCGACGCACCGAAGATGTGCGCCTGCTCGATCCCGAGCACGTCGAGCACCGCCATCCCGTCGACCGCCATGTCGGACAGCGTGTAGGGCGCGTCGACCGGCAGGCCCGACGAGGTCGCCATCAGCGCCGCGAACGGATCGGCGACCACGCCGTCGAGGTGGGTCGACAGCCCGACGTCGCGGTTGTCGTAGCGCACGACGTGCAGGTCGTGGCTCGCGAGCTGCTCGCAGACCTCGTCCTCGTAGACCAGGCACTGGGCGCCGAGGCCGGAGACCAGCAGCACGGTGGGCGCACCGGGGTCACCGAACTGGTCGTGGTGGATGCGGATTCCGTTGGCGTCGCTGACCGGCATGCAGGGCAGTGTTCACGGGACTTGACCGGCTGGTCAAGCACCCTTGGACAGGACCGGTCTGCCGGCGACGTAGGTCCGCCGGACCGCCAGTGCATCGTCGAGGACCACCACGTCGGCCGGATCGCCGGGACGCAGGCGCACCGCCGGCAACCCGAGCAGCCGCCGTTGCACTCCCCCGCACGCGTCGACCGCGTCGCTCACGCCGACGCCGAGCGACACCAGGTTCCGGAGGCAGTCGTCGGGTCCGGCGAGGCCACCGGCGATGGTGCCGTCGTCGCGTCGGGCGACGTCGCCGGCCGACGCGGTGCGCGACCCAGCGGCGGTCACGGCGTCGGTCGTCACGGCGATGCGCCCCGCCGCGGCACGCCAGGTCGCGGTCACCACCTCGGGCGCCACGTGCACGAGATCCACGATGAGCCCGATCGAGAGACGGTCGCTCGACAGGGCCACGCCCGCCGGTCCGGGATCACGAGCACTCATCCGTCGATGTGCGTTCCAGCAGTGCGTCAGGTGCGTCGCACCCGCGGCGACGGCCTCGTGCACCCGGGCCGACGTCGCGTCGCTGTGGCCGATGCTCACCACCACGTCATCGGCGACGAACCTGGCGATCGCGTCCAGTGCTCCGGGCAGCTCGGGCGCGAGGGTGACGAAGCCGACCGGCCCCGCCGCGAGCAGCCGCTCGCAGCGCCCGGGGTCCGGCGCCACGAGATGCGAGACGTCGTGCGCGCCGTTCCAGCGGTGCGACAGGAAGGGACCCTCGAGGTGCGCCGGCAGCACCCGTGCACCCTCGGGCGGATCCGCCAGCACCTCGGGGAGCACCCCGAGGCTCCGTTCGTAGTCCTCGAGCGACTGGGAGTGGAACGTCGGCTGGAACGCCGTCACCCCGCGACGAGCGAGCGCCCTGGCGACGGTCGCATAGCCCTGCGCGTCCGCCCGACGCAGGTCGACGCCGGCGAAGCCGTTGATCTGCAGGTCGACGAGCCCCGGCACCGCCAGCCCCGCGCCGTCGAGCGCCGGCAGCCCCGTCGCCACCACGGTCCCGTCGTCGAGCGACACCTCGACGTCGCCGTCCACCACGCGCCCGTCGACGAGCGCCGCGGCCACCCCGAGGCGCATCAGGCGGACCGTGGCGGCACCGCGACCGCGGCACCGTCGGAGCCGGCAGACCGGTACACGGCGTCGACGAGCTCGTGGGCGCGCAGCGCGTCGTGCACGTCGGGACGGAGTCGCCCTGGTCGCCCGCCGTCGAGCCGTTCCCTCACCGCGACCAGGAACTCCTGCTCCGCGCTGACGAGTCGCACCGCACGCTCGCGCAGCCAGGTGACCAGTGCCTCGCCGTCGAGCACGAGCTCCCCGTCGGAGTCCTGGACGCGCACGGGACCGAACACGTCACTCTCGAGCGTGACCAGCGCGCGTTCGCAGAACACCTCGATGCGCCGTTGGCTGGGCCGGCTCAGGACGTCGTGCCACACCGATGCGAGCGTCGCGGTCGCCCCGCTGCCGAAGCGGAACAGCGCGCTGACCGAGTCCTCGATCTGGTCGATGCCGTGGAAGTGCGACTGCTGCGCAGCGACCGACACCGCGTCGCCGAGCAGCCACTCCAGGATGTCGACGTCGTGGATCGAGTGCTCGAGCAGCGTGCCGGAGCCGGCGAGCTCGGGGTCGCCCCGCCACGTCGAGCCGTACATGCCCTGCGTCGGCAGGTACTGGTCGTCGCGGAAGACGACGTTCATGACCGCGCCCGACTCCGGGCGACGCACCAGCTCGCGAAGTGCGAGCAGGGCCGGCGACGATCGCAGCACGAGCCCCACCATGTTGGGCACACCCGCCTGCTCGACCGCTCGGACCAGGTCGCGGGCCGAGCCCAGGTCGGTCGACAGGGGCTTCTCGCAGAAGACCGGCAGCCCGGCGTCCACGACCGCTCGCACCGACGCCAGGTGGTCCGCGGTCCACGTGCACACGAACACCGAGTCGCTGCGGTCGACGAGCTCGGCGACGTCGTCGACCACCGCGGCACCGTGGCCCGTGACGCCATGATCCGTGGCGCCATGGTCCGTGACGAAGGACTCCGCACGTGCTCGGTCGAGGTCGAACACGGCGGTGAGCTCGCTCGGCTCGTCCGCGAGCCCGAGCTGCATGGCGTGGTAGCGGGCGATGAAGCCCGTGCCCAGGAGTCCGACCCTGACCGTCATCCGGTGAGACGGTAGCGGCGCTGAGGCGCTGGTGTCGGCGGTAGGTTCGAGGCCGCCGCGACCTCGAGGAGACGCCATGCCCACCACCTTCGGAGTGCACACCGGCCCCTCGGGGACGACGGTCGACGAGCTGCGAGACCTGTGGCGACGCATCGAGGACATGGGCTTCGACTGGATCTCGATCTGGGACCACTTCTACTCCGCCGACGGTCGGTCGACGAACTGCCTCGAGGCCGTCGCGATGCACACGGCGCTCGCGCTGAGCACCGAACGCGTGCGCTGCGGCTCGCTCGTGTACTGCGCGGGGTATCGGCACCCCGCGGTGCTCGCCAACGCGATGGCGACGATCGACCACCTGTCCGGCGGCCGCTGCGACGTCGGCATCGGGGCGGGCTGGCTGGCCGACGAGTACGTGGCCAACGGCTTCCGCTACCCACGCGCCGCGGAGCGCCTCGACATCATGGAGGAGTCGATCCGCTGCGTGCGCGGACTGCTGCGCAACGACTCGTTCAGCTTCGACGGCGAGCACTTCACCCTGACCGACGCCGTGTGCGATCCGGCGCCGATCCAGCGCGAGCTGCCCATCTGGGTCGGGGGCGGCGGCGAGCGCCGCACGTTGCGCGTCGCTGCGGAGCTGGCCGACGGATGGAACGTGCCCTTCCTCGACCCCGAGACGTTCGCTCACAAGCGTCAGGTGCTGCACGCCCACTGCGCGGACGTGGGGCGTGACCCGAGCGAGATCCGCTGCTCGATCAACCTCGGCTTCGCCGCGGATGAGGCGTCGCTGCACCGGCAGTTCGGCGAGATCGCGGAGTTCGTCCGCCCCGGCGTGCTGATCGGAACCGGCGACCAACTCGTCGAGGCGATCGGCCGCTACGTCGACGCCGGCGCCGACCAGGTCAACATCGCGGTCCGTGCCCCCTACTCGGTCGAGGCGCTCGAGACCGTCGCCGCCGCCGTGGCGTCGGTGCGCTGAGGTGGACCTCCGACGCGACCCTCTGACCGGCGCGCCGACCGTCGTCGTCAGCTCCCGACAGGATCGACCGAACCTGCCCTCTCGCGACCTCCCGCCGAGCGGCTGTCCGTTCTGCCCCGGCGGGCTCGAAGCCCCCGAGGACTACGACGTGCGCTCGTTCGTGAATCGGTGGCCCGCCATGCCGGACGACCGCTGCGAGCTCGTGCTCTACACGCCTGATCACGACGCGCAGTTCTGGACGCTCGGCCTGGACGGAGCGCGACGAGTCGTGGACCTGTGGGCGGAGCGCACCGCGGCGCTCGGCGCACGCGACGACGTCGACTACGTGCTGGTGTTTGAGAACCGTGGGCCCGAGGTCGGCGCGACGATCGCGCATCCACACGGGCAGATCTACGCCTACGCCGACATCCCGCCCGAGCCCCTGCGCGAGCTCGTCGACGGCGTGCTCGAGCCCGCCGCGGTCGACGAGTCGCTCGTGGTGTCGTCGGCGGGGCGGTGGCGGGCGTGGGTGCCCGACGCGGCACGGTGGCCCTACGAGCTCCGGCTCGCGCCGCTCGACGTCGTCGGATCGCTCGCGGACGAGGACTGCGACCGCGACGGGCTCGCCGCGTTGCTCGTCGACGTGCTCGCGCGGCTCGACCAGCTCTTCGACGAGCCGATGCCGTACATGCTCTGGATCCACCAGCGGCCGAGCGACGGCGAGGAGTGGCCGCGCGCCCGCGTGCACGTCCACATCGCACCGGCCAACCGCGGGCCCGGGGTGCAGCGATACGTCGCGAGCGCCGAGGTCGGCGGTGGGGTCTACTTCAACCCCGTGGACCCGGCGGACGCAGCGGGTGCGCTGCGCGCCCTGCCGGGCGCGTGAGCGACGGTCGCATGAACAACGAGCGCATGAACAACGAGCGCATGGGCAACGAGCGCATGGGCGAGGGCGAGCGATTCAGGGCGACCGCCCCGGGCCGCGTGAACCTGATCGGCGACCACACCGACTACATGGGCGGCTTGGCGCTGCCCATGGCGGTGCAGCTCGCGACGACGATCGAGGGCACACGTCGCGACGGGTCGATCTCGCTGCGGTCCGCGGAGGTCGACGGCTCGGTCGAGCTCGCGCTGCCGATCGTGGACGCCGCAGCGGTGAGGCCGACCTGGGGCCGCTACGTCGCGGGTGTCGCTGCCGAGGTCGGCCGTCTCGACGGCCTCGCCACATCGGGCATCGACGCCGAGGTGCGCAGCACGATCCCGCTCGGGAGCGGGCTGTCGTCGAGCGCGGCGCTCGAGGTGGCCGTGGCCCTCGCACTCGGCGACCCGGGTACGCCGCTCGAGGTGGCGCGCCGCTGCCAGCGCGCCGAGCAGCTCGCCACCGGGGTGCCCTGCGGGATCATGGACCAGCTCGCCTCGGCCTCGGGCGTCGACGGAGCCGCGCTGCTGATGGACTGCGCGACCGATCGGGTCACCCCTGTCGTGGTGCCCGCCGACGCCTGGTTCCACGTGCTGCACTCGGGCCAGCACCGTGAGCTCGTCGGCTCCGAGTACGCCACCCGACGGGCGCAGTGCGAACGTGCCGTCGAGCTCGTCGGTCCGCTGCCCGTCGCCGACGACGCGGCGATCGAGCGCATCGACGACCCCGTCGTGCGAGCCCGCGCCCGGCACGTCCGCAGCGAGTGCCGACGGGTCGAGGTGTTCGCCGAGGCCCTCGCACGAGGGGACCTGGCCGAGGTCGGCGCGTTGATGACCGAGAGCCACCGCTCGCTGCGCGACGACTTCGAGGTCTCGACCCCCGCACTCGACGCGCTGGTCACCCGCCTGCTCGGGACCGAGGGGGTGCTGGGTGCCCGGCTCACGGGCGCCGGCTTCGGCGGTTGTGTGGTGACGCTGACCCGACCCGGCGTCGAGCTCGACGGCTGGCGTGTGCTGCCCGCTCCGGGAGCGCGCCTCGAGTGGCTCGGATCCGACTGAGCGACGCCGACTGAGCGACGGGGCCTGGGCGACCGGGACTGAGCGACCGGGACTGGGCCGGACCGGACGGTCAGGCGGACGGGGGCGCGAGCAGTCGGGCCTTCTGCTCCTCGAACTCGGCCGGGGTCAGGTGGCCCTGGTCCCGCAGCGCCGCGAGCTTCGCGATCTCGTCGGCGACCGAGACCTGCGCCCCCGGCGCACGGACACGGTCGAACTTGCGGTTCTCGTTGTCCTCCATCTCCTGGTACAGCACCTGCTGCACCCCGATGGGGTCCCGCACGTCCTCGAACGTCTGCACGCCGTTCTCGCCCGCGGACTCGATGGTCAGCGTGCCGGCGCCCAGGATCCGGTCGACGACGGTCTGGTTGAAGAACACGGTGTTGATGCGCTCGAGTGGGATCTCGACACCCCGCTTCGAGACGATGCCCTCGCGGTAGATGCAGCGATCGGTCGTCACCACGAAGTTGGTCGACAGCCAGGCGATCAACCGCTGCAGCGTGTACAGCAGGCTGGCCAGGATCAGCACGCCGACCGCACCCTTGATGATGCCGTGGAGGTCGGTCGTCAGGACCCAGATGCCCAGCGCGATCGACACCACCAGCAGGAACAGGCCCTTGGCGAGCATGATCCAGTGGGGGTGCAGATCGAGGACGATCTCCTCGTTGCGGTGCAAGTTGGACGCGTCGAATGGCACGTCGTGATCGTACCGCCGCCGTCCTGGTTCCCGGCGGGATCCAAGCGGGTCTGCGGCTCAGCCCCAGCCCAGGCGGTGCAGCTCGTCGTCGTCGATGCCGAAGTGATGGGCGAGCTCGTGCACCACGGTGATGCGCACCTCGTCGACGATCTCCTCGGGTGTCTCGCACATCTCGCACAGCGGCATCCGGTACACCGTGATCCGATCCGGCATGACGAGCCCGCCGTAGTCCTCGCGCTCGGTGAGGGGCACCCCCTCGTACAAGCCGAGCAGGTCCTCGTCCTCGTGACGGTCCTCGATCACGATCGAGACGTTGTCCATCAGGGCGAGCAGCTGCTCGGGGATCTCGTCGAGCGCGTCGACGACGAGCTCCTCGAACTCCTGCTCCCCGAGTACGTGCACCGGGGCACCGTACCGCCCCGCGGCGCCCGGCCTGCCGCCGCCCCGGATCGCACACCCCGGTTCCGCTGTCGGTGCGCGCTGGTACCGTCGCCCCAGTGCAGGATCCGCCGCGCCCGTCCCCCTCATCGACGTCCTCGATGCCGCCCACGTCGCCGGCGTCGCCCGCCTCGCCGCTGCTGCGCGGCCTGAACGAGGCGCAGCACGCGGCGGTCGTGTCCGAGGCGTCGCCGTTGCGCATCCTCGCGGGTGCCGGTTCGGGCAAGACGCGCGTGCTGACCCACCGCATCGCCTACCGGGCAGAGGTCGGCACGCTCGACCCCAACCGCGTCCTCGCGGTGACCTTCACGCGCAAGGCCGCGGGCGAGCTGCGCGAGCGTCTCGGACGCCTCGGCCTGCGCAGCGGGGTGCACGCGGGCACCTTCCACTCCATCGCGTACGCCCAGCTGCGACAGCGCTGGGAGGAGCGCGGCATCCGTCCTCCCGAGCTGCTCGAGCGCAAGGTCGGCTTCGTGGCCCGGCTCATGTCGTCGCGCGGCGGCACCGCGCCGCTCGACGTGGTGGCAGAGATCGAATGGGCGGCCGCCCGCCGCGTCGGTCCGGAGCAGTACGAGGCCGCCGCAGCGCTCGCCCGTCGGCGCCCGCCGCTCGACGCCGGCAAGGTCGCCGAGATCTACGACCGCTTCATGACCGAGAAGCGACGGCGCCGTCTCGTCGACTTCGACGACCTGCTCCGTCTCGCGGTTCGGGACCTGGCCGCCGACCCGGTCTACGCGGCGGCGCGGCACTGGCGTTTCCGGCATCTGTTCGTCGACGAGTTCCAGGACGTCAACCCGCTGCAGCACGCGCTGCTCGAGGCGTGGTCCGGGCCCGAGTCCGACCTGTGCGCGGTCGGTGACCCGAACCAGGCCATCTACGCGTGGAACGGCGCCGACTCCCGCTACCTCATCGACTTCGAGACGTACTTCCCGGGGAGCACGACGGTCACCCTCGAGGACAACTACCGATCGACACCAGAGATCCTCACCGTCGCCAACGCCGTGCTCGACTCGGGCCGCAGCGTGCCCATCCGTCTCCGGCCGCACCGACCGTCGGGTCCGGTGCCCAGCGTGACCGACCACCCCGACGCCTCCGCCGAGGCGGCCGCCATCGCCCGCAAGGTCCGTGACCTGCACTCCCCCGGCACGTCGTGGTCGCGCCAGGCCGTGCTCGTGCGCACCAACGCACAGGCGACGCTCATCTCCGAGGCGTTCACCCGCGCGGCGATCCCCCACCGCGTCCGCGGAGGCGGTGACCTGCTCGAACAGCCAGAGGTGCGCCAGGCGGTGTCCGCGCTGCGCCGAGCGTCGTCGTTGCAGATGGCGTTGGGCGACCTCGAGGAGCAGGTCCGTCGGGCGACCCCGGACCAGGACGAGCCCGACGGCGACGCACCCGAGGGCACACCGGCACCAACACCGGCACAGGCACAGGCACAGACGGCGGCAACCGAGGCGGCGCCGCCGACCGACCGCGAGATGCGGCGTTCGGCCGAGGAGCAGCTCACCCAGGAACGCGCCGCGAACCTCGCCGAGCTCGTGCGACTCGGCCGCGAGTACCTGGCGATCGACCCCGACGGCGGCATCCCGGGCTTCCTCGGCTGGATGACCTCGGCGCTGCGTGGCGAGGACCGCTCCGCGGGCGACGCCGTCGAGCTCGTCACGTTCCACGCGGCCAAGGGCCTGGAGTGGCCGATCGTGCACCTGGCCGGGCTCGAGGAGGGCTTCGTGCCCATCCACCACGCGAAGGAGTCCGACGACGACATCGACGAGGAACGACGGCTGCTCTACGTGGCCCTGACCCGAGCCCGTGAGGAGCTCCACTGCACCTGGGCGCGCAGCCGCGAGTTCGGGTCACGCTCGCTCACCCGCAAGCCGTCGCCGTGGCTCGAGATCGTCGCCTCGACCGTGGGCATGGCGCCGCTGCAGGTCGACCGGAAAGAGGGCGCCCGTCGTGCTCGCAGCGCTCGCTCCGGATCGTCACGCTCCGGTCGGGCGACACCCGACGAGCTCGATCCGGCGAACGCCGAGCTCTTCGAGTCGCTGCGCGCCTGGCGCAAGCAGAAGGCGAAAGAGGCCGACGTGCCCGCCTACGTCATCTTCAACGACGCCACACTCGTCGCGCTGGCGACCGCACGTCCCTCCACGCGGGCGCAGCTGCTGCGGGTGTCGGGCCTGGGAGCGGTGAAGGCCCAGCGATTCGGCGAGGACGTGCTGCGCATCGTGGCCGAATCCGCCTGAGCGGTCTCAACCCTCGCGGAACCCGTTGCGCATCTCGAGCAGCTGGCTGAACTTCTCGGAGTCGAAGGCGATGAACAGCGCCTCGGCCTCGGCAGTGAGCTCGCCGTTCGCCCGCAGCTGGGCCTTGGCCCAGATCTTCCGGCCCTCGGAGCGGTCCAACCAGCCCTCCATCGTGAGCGGCACGCCCAGCGGGGTCGGTCGGCGGTAGTCGACCTCGAGGTGCGCGGTCATGCCCTGGTCACCCGACAGCGACTGCGCGGCGCCGAGCAGCTCGTCGAACACGGCGGCGACGTAGCCGCCGTGCACACAACCGGGCGGGCCCTCGTAGGCAGCACCGAAGGTGACCCGGGCGAGGACCCGGTCACCGGAGTACTCGAGCTCGACCGGCGGCGACAACGGGTTCGCGAGACCGATGATCGGGCTGTGGTCGAACGTCGCGGCCCACTCCGGGTCGTCGGAGAACAGGGCGTCGATCCCCACCCCGGCGTTCGCCGACTCCGCGAAGCCGCGGTAATCCTGGCCGGTGGGCAGCGAACGGAGGTACTCCGCGAACGACTCGAGGTCGTCCGCCGCCGAGGCCAGGTCCTCGATCGACGCGGTGGTCGATACCAGGTGCTCGATCACCTCTCGCATGGCGGCGGCGAGCCGTCGCTCCTCGTTGCGCCGCGGCGTGTCCTCGAGGGCGTGCAGCCCCGCGATCCGCGGACTGACGTGGGGCGTCTGGGGGTCCTCTGTCTGGGGGTCCTGCGCTGCATCGTCCATGGTGGCCTCCCGGGGGTCGGAGCTCAGACGTCGTACTCGGCCAGCACCGGGGCGTGGTCGGACGGCTTGGTGCCCTTGCGGGCGTTCCGGTCGATCAGATCGGCGGTGCACGTCGCGGCGAGCGCCCTCGAGGACAGCAGGTAGTCGATGCGCATGCCGCGGCGCTTGTGGAAGTCGCCGTTGCGGTAGTCCCAGTAGCTGAAGATGCCCGGCTCGGGGTAGCGCTCGCGCAGCGTGTCGACCAGACCCCAGTCCCGCAGCGCCGCGATGGCGTCGCGCTCGGGTGGGCTGACGTGGGTGGAGCCCTCGAAGGCCTTCGGGCTCCAGACGTCGATGTCGGCCGGGGTGACGTTCCAATCGCCGAGGATCACGAGCAGGTCGTCGGGGGTGTGGTTCGCGTCCAGGTTGGCGCGCAGCCGTGCCAGCCAGGCGAGCTTGTACTGGTAGTGGTCGTGACCCAGCTCCCGGCCGTTGGGCACGTAGACCGAGGCGACCCGCACGCCGTTGCAGGTGGCCCAGACGATGCGGGCGTCGGGATCGGCCTCGTCGGTGTCCTCGAAGCCGTAGACCGGGTTCTCGATGCCGACCCTGGACAGGATCGCCACGCCGTTCCAGCGCCCCTCGCCGTGGTGCACGGACTCGTAGCCCAGGCGGGTGAAGTCCAGCGCAGGGAACTGCGCGTCGCTCATCTTCGTCTCCTGCATGCACACCACGTCGGGCTGCATCTGCTCGAGCCACTCCTCGACACGGGGCATCCGGGCGTTCAGGGAGTTCACGTTCCAGGTCGCGATGAGCACGTCGAGGAATCTAGGCCGCGCACCGGCCCACCCGTCACCAGACCCCTCCCCGGGTGCCGGTAGCATGGCTGACCGTGGCCGACGAGCACACCACCCCCGAACCCCTCGGACCCAACGCCTGGTTGGTCGAGGAGATGCACGAGCAGTACCGGACCGATCCGAGCTCCGTCAGCGAGAGCTGGCGTGAGTTCTTCGCCGATTACCGTCCGCCGGGCCGGCCGGCCCCGCAGGGGGCCGGCGCCCCCACTGCGGCGGCTCCCGCCGCCCCCGCGGCGACGTCCGCTCCGACTGCACCGTCATCAACCCCCACGTCCGACGCGAAGCCCGCCGAGGGCGAACCGCCCGGTGAGCCGATCCGCGGCGTCGGCGCCCGCATCGTGGCCAACATGGACGCCAGCCTCGGCGTCCCGACGGCGACCTCGTTCCGTGAGGTCCCCGCGAAGCTGCTCGAGATCAACCGCAACGTCATCAACGGCTACCTGGGCCGCACGCGTGGCGGCAAGGTCAGCTTCACGCACCTGATCGGCTACGCGCTCGTCCGGGCGATCGCCGATCACGTGCCGAACCTCAACAACTCCTTCGTCGAGGGTCCCGACGGCAGCCCCCGGATCGTGCGCAACCAGCACGTCGGGCTGGGCATCGCCATCGACATGGAGAAGCGCGACGGCTCCCGTTCGCTCATCGTGCCGAACATCGCGAACGCCGACACCCTCGACTTCGCCGGCTTCATGGCCGTCTACGACGACCTGATCCGCAAGGCCAAGACCAACAAGCTCACCGTCGACGACTTCGCCGGGGTCACCGTCACGCTCACCAACCCGGGCACCATCGGCACCGAGCGCTCGGTCCCGCGGCTCATGCCGGGTCAGGGCGCCATCGTCGGCGTCGGGTCGCTCACGTACCCGACCGGGTTCGCGGGTGCCGATCCCCGCACCATCGCGGATCTGGGCATCTCCAAGGTCATCACGATCTCGTCGACCTACGACCACCGCATCATCCAGGGTGCCGAGTCGGGTCTGCTGCTGAAGAAGGTCGACGAGCTCCTGCTCGGCGGCGACGACTTCTACGAGCAGGTGTTCCGCTCGATCGGCGTGCCCTACGAGGCGGTCCGCTGGCGCCAGGACTCGAACCCGTCGGACCACACGACCGCGCTCGTCGAGAAGCAGATGCAGGTCTCGACGCTGATCAACATGCACCGCGTGCGCGGCCACCTGATCGCGGACCTCGACCCGCTCGCCGCCAAGCCGCCCGAGATGCACCCGGAGCTCGACCCGGCCACCTACGGGCTCACCATCTGGGACCTCGACCGCGAGTTCCTCACCGGCGGCGACGTCGGCATCTACGCCTCGGTGGGCGGCACCCGCCGCCTCCAGCTGGGCGAGATCCTCCGCATCCTGCGAGACGCGTACTGCCGCACCGTCGGCATCGAGTACATGCACATCCAGGAGCCCGAGGAGAAGCGCTGGATCCAGGAGCAGGTCGAGGGCGCACCCACCAAGCTGCCTGTCGAGGACCAGCGCCACATCCTCGGACGCCTCAACGCTGCCGAGTCGCTCGAGAAGTTCCTCGCGACCAAGTACCTCGGCCAGAAGCGCTTCGGGCTCGAAGGTGCCGAGTCGCTCATCCCGACCCTCGACGCGCTCCTCGAACAAGCCGCCGACGCCGGGCTCGACTCCGCCGTGCTCGGCATGTCGCACCGCGGCCGACTCAACGTGCTCGCGAACATCGTGGGCAAGTCGTACTCGCAGCTCTTCCGCGAGTTCGAGGGCTACGTCGATCCCGACTCGATCCAGGGCTCGGGCGACGTGAAGTACCACCTCGGTGAAGAGGGCGTCTTCGAGGCACGCTCGGGCAGCACGCTGCCGCTCAGCCTCGCCGCGAACCCGTCGCACCTCGAGGCCGTCGATCCGGTCGTCGAGGGCATGGCACGGGCCCGCATGGACGAGATCCCCTTCGACCCGTCTCGGCGCTTCCCGGTGCTGCCGATCCTCATGCACGGCGACGCCGCGTTCGCCGGGCAGGGTGTCATCGCCGAGACGCTGAACCTGTCGCTCATCAAGGGCTACCGCGTCGGCGGCACGATCCACGTGATCGTCAACAACCAGCTGGGCTTCACCACCCCGCCGGAGTCCGCCCGGTCCTCGGAGTACTGCACCGACATCGCCAAGGCCGTGCAGGCTCCGATCATCCACGTCAACGGTGACGACCCCGAGGCCTGCGTGCGCGTGGCCCGGCTCGCGTTCGCGTACCGGCAGCGGTTCCACAAGGACATCGTCATCGACATGGTGTGCTACCGCCGCCACGGTCACAACGAGGGCGACGACCCGAGCTACACCCAGCCGCAGATGTACCGGACCATCGACGAGCTGCGCAGCGTGCGCAAGCGCTTCGTCGAGACCCTGGTGCGTCGTGGTGACTTCAGCCTCGACGAGGCCGAGTCCGCGCTGGCGGACTTCCAGGCGCGGCTGCAGTCCGCGCTCGACGAGACCCGTCAGGGAGCGCCCGACGAGGAGTACGTCGCCGCACCGCACCCGCCGAGCAAGGGCGTGCTGCCCCACGTCGCCACGGGCATCGACCGTGGCGTGCTCGACCGTGTCTACGCCGCGCTCAGCGCGACCCCCGAGGGCTTCACGGTGCACACGAAGCTCGCGAAGCAGCTGGCCGCGCGCGACAAGATGTTCGCCGAGGGCCAGGTCGACTGGGCGCTCGCCGAGGCGTTCGCGTTCGGTTCGCTGCTGGTCGAGGGCACGTCGGTCCGCCTGGCCGGCCAGGACTCGCGTCGCGGCACCTTCTCGCACCGGCACTCGACGTTGTTCGACTACGAGACCGGCGCCGAGTACGTGCCGCTCAACGCGCTGGCGAACCCGCCCGAGACCGAGCTGTGGATCTACGACTCGCTGTTGAGCGAGTACGCCGCGCTCGGCTTCGAGTACGGGTACACGGTGAAGAACCCCGACGCCCTGGTCATGTGGGAGGCCCAGTTCGGCGACTTCGCCAACGGCGCCCAGATCATCATCGACCAGTACATCGTCGCCGCAGAGGACAAGTGGGGTCAGACGTCCGGTCTGGTCATGCTGCTCCCCCACGGCTACGAGGGTCAGGGTCCGGAGCACTCGTCGTCACGCATCGAGCGCTTCCTCACCATGTGCGCCGAGGACAACATCCAGGTCTGCCAGCCGACCACGGCCGCGCAGTACTTCCACCTGCTGCGTCGCCAGATCCATCGAGAGGTCCGCAAGCCGCTGATCGTGACGACCCCGAAGTCGGGCCTGCGCGACAAGCGCTGGCGCTCGTCGGTCGACTCGCTGCTGAGCGGATCGTTCGAGGAGCTGTTGAACGACGCGTCGACGGCGATCGACCCCTCGAAGGTCACCCGCCTGGTGCTGGCGTCGGGCAAGATCGGCCAGGAGGCCACCACGATGCGCGACGAGCTCGGGCTCGACGTGGCGGTGGCCCGGGTCGAGCAGCTCTACCCGTGGCCCTACGAGGCCGTCGAGAAGGAGCTGGCCCGCTTCCCGCACGTGACCGAGGTCGTCTGGCTCCAGGAGGAGCCCGAGAACATGGGTCCGTGGAACTCGGTCAAGGGTCGCCTCTACGAGGCGCTCGGCGATCGCTACACCGTGCGTCGCATCAGCCGGCCCGACGAGGCCAGCCCCGCGACGGGCAGCCATGCGATCCACGCCCAGGAGCAGAACATGATCCTGGCCGCGGCGTTCGCTCCTCTGGTGGAGCGCTCCGAGCGCTTCGTCTGAGCGCGGACGCTGCGGCGTCTGCGCTCATCACCCGCGACCGATCTGGTCGTGACCGGATCAGTCGGCGACCGATCGCCCGGCGACCGATCCGGCCGCGGTCGATCAGTCGCGCAGACGCATGCCCAGGACGGCTTCGAGCTCGTCGATCGCCACCGCGGGATCGTCGACCTTGATGGTCGTCATGCCGAGGGCACGCGCCGGCTTCAGGTTGATGCCGAGGTCGTCAAGGAACACCGCCTCGCCGGCCTCGATGCCCAACGCCTCGAGCGCGATCTCGTAGAAGCGCGTCTCGGGCTTTCGCACACCGACGACCGACGACTCGATGACCACGTCGAACATCGCGACGACCTCGGCGAAGGAGCCGACCTCGCCGCCGTCTCCCGAGACGATGTTGTTGGTCAGCAGCGCCACCTTGAACCGCTCCTTGCATCGGCGTACCGCCTCGACCATCTCCGGTCGAAGCTCGCCGCGCAGGCACGCGATGACCTCGGCGCCGTCGACGCGGTGACCGAGTGCCGCGGCTTCGGACTCGAAGGTCGAGACGAACGTGTCGACGTCGATCTCTGAACGTTCCAGGCGCGCCCACGCGTTCGTGTCGGGGTGGGTCGAGTTGATCGCGCGGATGGTGTCGACCGGGAGCCCTGCCCGCGCCTCGTACGCACGGAACGCCTCGAAGGGGCTCGACAGGATGACACCACCGAAGTCGAAGAGCACTGCGGAGACCATCGACGAAGTGTAGGTGGCTCATACCCCACGGGGGTATGTGGCCGCGACGCGGGTCGCGCGGCTCGCGCGCACGATGCGATCTCGTGTCGAACAACCTCGACCATTTCCGCCGCTTTCGTCGCGAATGCTGCTTCACTGATGCATCGAGATGGCCAACTCACAACTCGTCGTTGACGGATCGAACATCGCGACCGAAGGTCGCACCGCGCCCTCGCTCGCGCAGCTGGACGAGGCGGTGAGCGACTTCCTCAAGGAGCACCACTTCGACAACGTCGTGGTGGTCGTCGACGCGACGTTCGCGCATCGCATCGACCAGTCCGAGCGCGAGGCGTACGAGGAAGCCGTCCTCGCGGGTGAGCTCCTCACCCCGCCCGCCGGCGCGGTCGGACGCGGCGACGCGTTCGTCCTGCAGATCGCGGAGCGCTCCGGAGCGACCATCCTCTCCAACGACTCCTTCCAGGAGTTCCACGCCACCTACGACTGGCTCTTCGCCGACGGGCGGCTCTGGGGCGGCAAGCCCGTACCGGGAGTCGGCTGGGTGTTCGTCGCACGAGTGCCGGTCCGCGGGCCGGTCAGTCGACGCGCGGTGCGCGACGCGAAGAAGGATCCGGTCGGCGGCAAGGCTGCGGGGTCGCGACGCGGAGGTCGCGGCGCGTCGTCGAAGGCGACCTCAGCGAAGGACGACGCCTCGAAGATCGCCACGTCGAGCGACGAGTCGTCCTCGAGTCGTCGACGCGGTCGCAAGAAGTCCGGCGGCGAGACGTCGCCCGCGGAGCCGACGACGGCGAAGGCGGCGCGCAAGCAGCCCCCCAAGAAGCAGGCGGCGAAGAAGCAGTCCGCCGAGCCGATCAACACACCCGGCGACTTCCTCGGCTTCGTGACCTCGCACCAGCTCGGATCGACGATCGAAGCGACCGTCGTCGAGTTCTCCTCACACGGCGCCTACGTCGACTGCGACGGCGCACGCTGTTACGTCTCCCTCAAATCGATGGGTGAACCCGCTCCTCGCAGCGCACGTGAAGTGCTCGCGATGGGCGAGGTCCGCCCCTTCGTCGTGCAGGGCTTCGATACGCCGCGACGCGGCATCGACCTTGCACTACCCGGCTTCGAACAGGTCGAAGCCGACTCGTCCACCTCGGCGACGGACTCCTCGGCCACGGCCGGCGAGCTTCACGACGGGGACGACACAACTCAACCGGATTCGAAGGAGTCCGCCGAGGAGGAAACAGTGGCAGCAACCAAGAAGGCGCCCGCGAAGAAGGCGCCCGCGAAGAAG
>JAEWED010000070.1 GCA_023389745.1 Actinomycetes bacterium | reverse complement strand
TGGTCGTTCGCAGCCTTCGGCTCCGGCGACGGAAAGAGCATCATGCGTCGCCGCGGCGGCGACGTGAACGGCAAGCAGGTCCACTTTGTCGGCTGGGATCGCGTGTGGCTCGAGGGCGGCGGTTCGCTCTGTCAGGCGACGCTCTTCGACAAGGCCGAGGTGAAGGCGGCGCCGACGCCCGCTCCGGCGTCGTCCGCTCCTCCGAGCACGGGCAGCAGCAAGACCCTCGACCCGGCGATCGCCAAGGGCATCCAGAAGGTCAGCCCGACCGAGTACAACATCGATCGCGGCGTCGTCGACAAGATCCTCGAGAACCAGGCGGACCTGATGCGCCAGGCGCGCATCGTCCCCGAGCAGGAGAACGGGCGCGTCGTCGGCATCCGCCTCTTCGGCGTGAAGCAGGAGACGCTCCTCGGCGTGCTCGGCATGGAGAACGGCGATCGTCTCCAGACGATCAACGGCTTCGACATGTCGAGCCCGGAGAAGGCGCTCGAGGCGTACGCCCGCCTCCGCACCGCGGACAAGCTGACCATCAGCCTGAACCGCCGCGGGCAGAACATGAACATCGACTACAACATCAAGTGAGCGCGCGATGACCAAGCCGTCGACCAACGAAAAAATCTCTCATGTGACGGCGGCGGGCTTCGCCGAAGGGCCGCGCGATCTGTTCGCGCGGACGCTGCGCACGGTCGCCGTCCTCGTTGGTTCGTGCGTTCTGTTCGTAGGTGTGCTCTCCGTGAGCGCGGTCGTGATCACGAACAAGGCGATGGGGAGCTCCAGCCAGGAGAAGGCCGGAGCCGACGACGCCTCCGGCAGCAAGTCCGCAGCACCGAAGAAGCCCGCACTTTCTCCTGCTCGCGGAGACGTCGGGTCCCATCCGATCTGAGCTGAAAATCCGAATACGTCGATGAAGAAGCGTAACGTCGCCCTCCTCGCGCTCGTCGCTTGCGCCGTCCCATTCGTCGTCGGGCCGCTGCACGCCCAGCCACGCCTTCGCGATCGAGTCGCGAACCCGGCGGCCGGTGCTGCAACAGGCGCAGCGACCGGAACCGCCACCGCGGCGGCGCCGACCACGCCACCGGCGGCGGGAGGAGGTGCGGCGACGCCTCCGGCGGTCGGTCCGAGCGGCAAGGCGCAGGCAGACACGACCGGCCTCGCGCAGTTCGAGGGTGGCCTCGAGTTCGAGCCCCGCAGCCCGAACTACAAGGTGGCGTTCTCGCTCGAGGACGCCGACCTCGGCGAGCTCGTTCGCGTGATCTCGCAGCTCACCGGCAAGCGCTTCATCTTCGGCGGCAAGGTGAAGAACATCAAGGCGAGCGTCTACTCGCCCCAGAAGGTCACCGTCGCCGAGGCGTACCAGGCCTTCCTCTCGATCCTCGAGGCGAACAAGCTGACGGTCGTTCCCCACGGCCGCTTCCTCAAGATCATCGACACGGACGCCATCGCGTCGAGCGACACGCCCGTCTACGGCGCTCACCAGGGCGCGCCGAACGAGGCTCGCTACGTCACCCGGATGCATCGCCTCGGGCACATCAGCGCGGACGACGCGGCAGGCGTGCTCGGCAAGTTCAAGTCGAAGGAAGCCGACATCACGGTCTACGGACCGGGGAACATGATCATCATCACCGACACCGGAACGAACATCCGGCGGATGATGACCATCCTCGAGGAGATCGACGTCGGCTCGTCCGGCGATCAGATCTTCATCGAGCCGATCCACTACTCGTCGGCCGCAGAGGTCGAGAAGAAGATCAACGAGCTCTTCGACGTGAAGGGCTCCGGGCCGGCGGCTCCCTCTGCGCCCAAGCCGGGCGGCGCGAGCACGACGAGCGTCGCTCCTGCGGTGGGCGACCTCCACGTCGCGAAGGTCGTCTCCGACGATCGCTCGAACTCGCTCATCATCGTCGCGACCGAGCGCGCTTACCTGCGGATGCTCGAGCTGATCAAGCGCATCGACGTCCCGCAGACGGGCGAGGGCGAGATCCACGTCCTTCCGCTGCAGCACGCGGACGCGACCGAGCTCACGAAGACGCTGAACGACATCATCACAGGCGCCGGCGGCGGCGGAGCGCCCGGCGGGGCGCCCACTCCTCCCGGCGGACGAGGCGCGCCAGCGGCGGCTCCGGCCGCGGCGTCGCAGTCCGGGATCTTCGAAGGCGGTGTGAAGGTCTCCGCCGACAAGGCGACGAACTCGATCGTCATCACCTCGTCGCTCCGCGACTACGTCTCGCTTCGTGCCGTCATCGATCGCCTCGACCAGCCCCGGCGGCAGGTCTTCATCGAGGCGGTCATCATGGACCTCCAGCTGAAGCGCTCCGACACGTTCGGCATCAGCTTCCACGGCGGCGCGCCCTTCGACTCGGGCATCCAGGCGGACAACGACTCGATCCTCTTCGGCGGAAACAAGATCACGAACACGATCCCGCCGATCCCGACCGACCCCGAGGCCCTCCAGGGCTTCGCGCTCGGCGTGCGTGGTCCGGGCGTCGCCGGCTCGCAGAACTTCCTCGGCACCGGCATCTCGATCCCGGCGTTCGGTACGTTCATCCAGGCGATCGCGCGGACGGGCGACACCGACCTCCTCTCGACGCCGCACATCCTCGCGCTCGACAACGAGGACGCCGAGATCAACGTCGGCGACAACGTCCCGCTGCAGACGAACCAGGGC
>JAEWED010000035.1 GCA_023389745.1 Actinomycetes bacterium | reverse complement strand
GTCTTGAGGTAGTCGAGCTGGTCGCCGATCCGGAGCGTGACGCCGTCGGGGATGGTCGCCGCGGTCGTGACCGGCGCGGCGGTCGTCGTCGGGCCGTCATCGGCGGCACCGGCACGCGTCGACGCGTCCGACGAGCACGCCCCGGCGGTGACGGCCATGAGGGCGAGAGCGAGGAGCAGTCCGACCGATCGAGGTCGGAGGAGGGTGGGTGGCACGAGGGGTCCTTCGGGGAGGGGGGGTCGGGAGGGGCTATTCAGGAGGATAGCTATAAAGCTGATCTGAATAGTCGGGTTTTAGCAACCACGACCGCCACCGTGCAACAGGAACCTCTGGAATCCCCCTCAGGTCAGGGGTTGGCGATCGCCGCGGTGCAGCCCGTGCCGGCGCGACCCTCGAACGCCTCGGTGAAGAACCGGTCGAGCGGGGAGCGGTCGAAGCGCAGGTCCTCGGCCGAGCGCGACGAGCCGCGCGCGGCGATCTGGCCGGGGATCGACAGGTGTGAGGCCGGGCTCGCCGCACCGTCGGGGCGGAAGATCGACAGCTGCAGGCGACCTCGGTCGCCGGAGGGCGGGCAGTACTCGGCGCTGCGCAGCGACTCGTACAACGCGGCGCTCATGCAGTCGGCGGCACCGGGCACCTTCGACGCGGACGCACCGTCCGGCGTCATGCAGTGGATGACGTTGTCGTCGGCACCCTGCACGATCAGCATCGGCACGTGCTCCCCATCGCTCATCGGGGCCTTGGGGAACGGGTTCTCGCCGGTCGGGCCGGGGATGTTCCAGCGGATCCAGTCGCACCAGTCCGCCATCAGCGGATCCTCGGTCGTCGCACATGTCCGGTCGGTGCCGCCCTTGAAGTACTGCCCGGTCCGGTAGGCCTCGGGCAGGTTCCACAGCGGGTCGGTCAGCATCTGGTTGGTGGCGGCGTCGCGGTAGGGCGACACGAGCTTCTGGACGACCTTCGCGTCGTCGCCGCCCAGGCACAGCGGCGCGATCCGGGCGATCGTCGTCGCGCCCTGGTTGGTGGCGACCGTCGGCAGGTGCAGGTCCGCGGCGCTCGCGGGGTAGGCGGGGAAGGCGGCGTCCTGCGCGGGCACGCCACGCTTGGAGTACTCGGACCACGACCCGAAGATGTACGAGAACAGCGCAGGGCCGATCTGCATCTCGAACGCGGCGATCGGCAGCGGCAGCACCTCGATCGTGGTGTGCATCTCCCAGTCGGCGAGCCCGTCGCCGTACTCGACGCCGGGCTGCAGCGAGGGCTGTGCGATCAGGTTCGCCGCGGGCGCCTCGGCGGCGACGGCGCGCAGTCGCAGCGGCGCGGCGGTCGGGTTCGGGGTGCCGGCCTGATAGGTCTCGAGCAGCTGACCGGCCCAGAGCGCGGCGTGACCGCCCTGGGAGTGGCCCCACGTGATCGTGTCGTAGCTGGTCGGCAGCGGGCGGTCCGACCCACGGTCCGGGGAGGTTCCCTCGCCGAACTGCTGGGCCATCAGCTGCGTCGTGGCGCGGGCGGCGTCGACGACGTTCGCACCCGCCACGCGACCGATGATGTAGGTGTCGTTGGGCTGGTAGTCCGACGCCGAGACGACCCAGCCACGATCGAGCGCCGTCTGCAGGGCGCCGTCGGACGCCTCGCCCTGGCGCTTGCGCAGGCCGGAGCCCCAGGCGACCGCTCCGATGCCCGAGCCCATGGGGCCCCAGAAGGTCGTCGCCGGGTTGTTCGACGGCAGGCACGCCTGCTGCAGGCCGATCGTGCCGTGCGCCCAGGCGAGCTGGTGGCCGACGCCGTCGACCGAGGCGGGGCCGTCGGCGGGCGCTGCGGCCACGCCGCAGACCAGCTGCAGGTCGGTCTCGTCGACGCCGGTCGAGACGTAGAGGATGCGCCAGACCTTGGCGCCGGTGGGGAAGCCGGCGGTGCTGCCGTGGGTCGGCTCGAGGTCGCTCGCCGCGATCAGGTCACCGGGCGCGGCGCCCTCCGGCACGACGCCGCCCACTCCTGGGGTGCCGTCGCACGGCGGGGTCGATCCGTCGATCGGCACCGTGGTCGTCGGGCCGCCCTCGGGCAGGGAGCTCTGCAGCGTCTCGAAGCCCTGGTCGCTGGTGCACGCCGCAGCGAGCAGCGCGACGACGGCGAGTGCGAGCAGTCCGAACCTGGTGAACATGTGGACTCCATCGGCATCGGGTGCGGCCGCGTGAGCCCCGATGGTCTGAGGCGCCTGTCAGGAGCAGGGGAACGGCGGCGATCCGCAGCGGGATCGACTGCGATACTCGTCCCCATGAACGCAGCGGAGGGGGACCCGATCGACCGCGGGGGCCAGGACCACGAGCGCTGGGTCGACGTCGTGCGCGAGGCGGCGATCCAGGCCGAGATCGAGACCGGCCGCCACGAGGAGACCGTCGAAGAGGCTCGGCGGGGCGTCGCGATCCGCATGCTCCGGATCGTCGGCGGCTTCCTGGTCATGGGCCTCGGCATCGCCGCGCTGCCGCTGCCCGGCCCGGGGTGGCTCATCATCATCTTCGGGCTCAGCCTGCTGCCCTTCGCCTGGGCGGAGCGCACGATCCGGCTGATCCGCTCGAAGATCCCCGGCATCCCCGAAGAGGGCCGCATCCCGCTGAGCAGCTGGCTGGTGATGGCCGCGATGCTCATCGTGTTCACCGGCGGCACGATCCTCTTCGGCGAGGCGATCCGCGGGTTCGTCGCCGAGCTCTGGGGCGACCCCGACAAGCTGCTGACCTGACGGGATTCGGCCTGACGGGAATCGGCCTGACGAGAATCGGCCTGACGAGAATCGGTCTGACGGGAATCGGCCTGACGGGAATCGGCCTGACGGGAGTCGGCCTGATCAGCGCACGAGCGGTGCGAGCGTCTGTCCGAGCAGCTCGACCCGCTCGGGCAGGTGGCCGTTCGCCGGCAGCGAGACGGTGAAGCCGTCGAGCCCCAGGTCGCGCCAGCCGCTGAACGTCTCGGCGACGGTGTCGGGATCGCCGGTGACGACCATCGACGACAGCATCTCGCGGACCTCGTCGGGCAGGTCGGCCCAGATCATGCCCCGTGTCGCCAGGTAGGCGTCGCGGTCGGCCTCTGCCTCGGCGGTGGTCGGTGCGATGCACGCGACGCGGTTCGTCGACACGGTGATCTCGGAGCGGTCCCGGCCGAGGCGTTCGCAGTGGGCGGCGAGCGCGTCGAGCTTGCGCGGCACCTCGGAGCGGTCGCACGTCAGGTTGGACTGATCGGCGTACTGGGCGACCATGCGCAGCGTCTTGCGTTCGCCGTTGCCGCCGATCATCACCGGGATGCGCGAGATCGGCGCCGGCTGGTTGATCGCGTCGGTGACGTCGTAGTGCTCGCCGTGCAGGGTCGGCCGCTCGTCGCGCAGCATCGGCAGGATGATCTGCAGCGCCTCGTCGAGTTTCTCGAAGCGATCGGTGAACGTGCCGAACTCGATCCCGAACGACTCGTGCTCGAGCTCGAACCAACCCGACCCGATCCCGAGCTGCGCCCTGCCGCCCGACACGATGTCGAGGGTGGTGACGGTCTTCGCCAGGATCGCCGGGTTCCGGTACGTGTTGCCGGTCACGAGCGCGCCGAGCCGCACCGACGAGGTCACCGCGGCGATGCCGCCGAGCAGCGTGTAGGCCTCGAGCATGAAGTCGTCGGGCTCACCCAACATGGGCAGCTGGTAGAAGTGGTCCATCACCAGCACGGTGTCGAAGCCCGAGCGTTCGGCTGCCTGCGCGGCGCCGCTGACGATCGGGAAGATGTCCGCCGGTGAACCACCGGGGTAGTTGAAGTTGGGGATCTGCAACCCGAGGCGCGTCATGCACTGCAGTCAAGCACCGCAGCGCACCGCCTCGCCCGAGTTCGCGCGGATGTCGACGACGTCGTCGGCCACGTCCTCTCTGACGTCCTCTCTCGCGACCTCGCTGGCGTGCTCTCGCTGGCCGATCTGCACCGCGAGCGCGGCCGCGACGAACGGCGTGAACAGCGTCGCCCAGAGCCGGTGCCCCTCGGCGTTGGGATGGAACAGGTCCGGGCTGAACAGCGCCGGGCCGGCGGTGCGGAAGTGCGGGTCCGACAGCTCGGACACCGGCACCCGGAGGACAGCCGGCCGGCCCCTGGTCGCCGAGCGGTGGGCACGGTCGATCGCTGCGCTGCGCATCGAGACCAGCGTGCGCAGCGAACGGGGCAGCCGGGGGATGACCGACAGGTCCCCGATGCCGAGTGCGACGACCGGCGCCACCTGCTCGAGTGCGGTCAGCATCGAGCCGAGCTGGCGCCGCACGACGGGGCTCGGCGTGCCGTGCATCGCGTCGTTCGCGCCGATCGACACGACGTACAGGTCCGGGCGGAGCTCGATCGCCCGCTCGAGCTGGTCGGCGATCACGTCGCGCACGCGCGAGCCCCCGCGGGCGAGCGAGGTGAGCTCGACCGGCGAGGACAGCGAACCCGCGACCCGGGCGATCCACGTGTCGGCGGCGTCGGTGAGCCCCGGACCGGTCATCGAGCTGTCGCCGAGTGCGACCAGTCGGAGCTCTGGGCCCGGTGCGTCGCCATAGCGTCCCGACGGGTCGAGATCCTCGAAGTGGGGCAGCGGAGCGTTCGCGACGCGCTGCGCCTGCACCCACACGCCACCGGCGGTGGCGAGGGCCACTCCGGGAACCCCGAGCGCCCACCCTCGTCTCGTTGGGCCTCTCCGCATGGTTCCAACATGAACCTCCGCGCTGCCGGGGTCAACGGTGCGGACATGGGTGAAGGTTCCCGTGCGCACGACCGACGCTGTCCGCCGTGACGCGGTACAGTGATGTGACCAGTGGTCATATCAGCCGGATGGTCAACAGGGGGACATCATGAGCCGGACCGACGCAGAGATCCTCGACCGTGAGGACGTCAACGACCTGGACGCCATCCTCGCGGTGACGAACTCCGAGGTCGACGAGGCGTTGCACGTGGTCGCCGACCACGCGGATGCGATCTTCACGTGGGACTACGAGAAGGGCTCGCGGCCCGCGCTGAGCAAGCTCTACGAGAAGGCGAAGCACTCGCAGTGGAACGGCGAGACCGACCTGGACTGGTCGATCGACGTCGACCAGGAGCGCATCGCGGCGGAGTCCCCCATGCGCATGACCACCGAGCTCATCGGCCAGCTCGGCTTCGACCTGTCGGGCACGTCGCTCGCGTCGTGGACCGACCGTGAGTGGCTGCAGCACGCGATCGAGTCGCAGAACTGGAGCCTGAGCCAGTTCATGCACGGCGAGCAGGGCGCGCTGATCTGCACCGCCAAGATCGTCGAGACGGTCCCGTGGATCGACGCCAAGTACTACGCGTCGACCCAGGTGATGGACGAGGCCCGCCACGTCGAGGTCTTCGCCAAGTACCTCGACACGAAGCTCTCGGGCCACTATCCGATCAACCACCACCTGCGGCTGCTGCTCGACGACATCATCAACGACAGCCGCTGGGACATGACCTACCTGGGCATGCAGATCATGGTCGAGGGCCTGGCCCTCGCCGCCTTCGGCCTCGCCCACCAGGTCACCCCGGACCCGCTGCTCGAGCAGCTGCTGCGCTACGTCATGAGCGACGAGGCCCGCCACGTCGCGTTCGGCGTGCTCTCGCTCAAGGAGTACTACGAGGGGCTCACCGACGCCGAGATGATGGACCGCCAGGAGTTCGCCTTCGAAGCGGCGGTCCGCATGCGCGACCGCTTCCTGCAGCAGGAGGTCTGGGAGCGCATGGGCGTGCCGGTCAAGGAGGCCATCACGCTGTTCAAGCAGGACGACCCCGAGCTCAAGAACCAGGATCCGTTCCAGCAGCTGCTGTTCTCGAAGATCGTGCCGAACTGCAAGAAGCTCGGCCTGCTCGACGCGAACGACGGCTGGCTGCGCAAGCGCTTCGACACCCTGGGCGTCACCCAGTTCGAGGACTGGGTCGACACCGGCGAGGAGTACGAGCTGCTCGACGAGGTCGCGAAGGACCGCGGCGAGCTCGACGAGGCCGCTGCGGTCTGACGTTCAGGTCCCGAACGCGGCGCGGAACACGGCGATCAGGCGGCGGACGCCCGGCCGGGGGTCGTCGCCCAGGCCGAGCAGCGGATCGAGCTCCGGGTGGCTCGGTGCCAGCGCCAGGTGGGGCAGGGTCAGGAGCTGCAGCGTGAGGAACGCGTCCAGATCGGCGTCCGCCCGGATCCAGCCGGCGTCACGCCCCGACTCCGCGAGGGGACGCAGGAAGTCGATCAGGTTGCGATCGACGATCTCTCGGACCGCGGCGTGCGCCTCGGGATCGGGCTCGAGGAAGACCGCGGCGGACAGCGAGCGGTCGATCGGATGCTCGACGAAGTACTGCACCCAACCGTCCGCGAGCGCGGCGTAGGCCTCGAAGAAGCCGGCGTCCCAGTCGAGGGTCTCGACGAGCTCGGCCATCGCCGTGCCGATGCGTTCGACCGCGAGCTCGCTGAGGTGGGCGAACAGGTCCATCTTGTCGTCGAAGTACTGGAAGAGGCTGCCCTTGGCGACGCCCGCCTCACGGGCGATGACGTTGAGGCTGCCTCGCGAGTAGCCGTTGCGGGCGAACTCGGCCTCGGCCGCCGCGAGCACGGTCGCTCGTCGCTCCTCGGGCAGGCGCGTCCAGGTCTCGGTGGGCATCGGGTCCTTCCAGGCCCCAGGGCGGTTGCCGCCTGAGGGCGGCGCCGATGGTACCTGTGCGGTCTCACTCGTCCGCGCTGGACCCGTCCGCGCCGGACCCGTCCGCGCTGGACGGGTCGTCACCGATGACGACCAGCAGCTCGCCGGCGTCGACCCGGTCGCCCGGGGCCACGCGCACCTCGGTGACACGTCCGGTGGTCGCGGCCCGCACCGTGTGCTCCATCTTCATGGCCTCGACGACCACGAGCAGGTCGCCGTCGGCGACGGCGTCGTCGGGTGCGACGTGCACCGACACGACGGTGCCCGGCAGCGGCGCCACGGGTCCCGAACCGGTGGCGGCGTCGTCGTGGTCCTCGAAGCGGGGCAACGGCGTCCAGGTCGTCGTGCCGGCCGCCCCTCTGGTGACGAGCTGGTCGCCGGCCCGGGTGCCGAGGCGCTCGACGCTCCACGTGGTCACCACGCCGTCGAGCTCGAGCCGGGTCGTCGTCGCATCGACCCGCAGCACACGCCGCGCCGAGACCACCCGTCGCTCGTCAGGGGCCAGCGAGCCGTCGTCGGTCACCGCCGGCGGGGCGCCCACGAGGACCGACGTCGCACCGTCCGAGCTGGCGTCCCCCGGCACGACCTCGACGTCGTGGCGTTCGCCGCGGTCGTCGAGCCAGGCCGACCGGGTGCCCTGCACTCGCAGGTTGCGCCATCCCGACGGCGCGAAACCCCAGCGGCGGTCCGCGGCACGGGCGCCCGCCTCGTCGCACAGCGCGGCCGCCACCAGCGACGCGACGAGGTCGTCGCCCGCGAGCGGTCGAGCGGTCGCGACCTCGGGGTGCTCGTCGAGGAACGAGGTGGTGGGCGTGGCGCCGACGAACCCGGGGTGCTCCAGGATCGCGACGCTCGTCGCCAGGTTCGTCCGCAGCCCCACCACCGACGAGCGGCGCAGCGAGGCGGCCAGCACCCGCGCCGCGGTGCGCCGGTCCGACGCGTGGGCGACGACCTTGGCGAGCAGCGAGTCGTAGTCGGCACCGACCTCGCTGCCGGTGGCGACCCCCGCGTCGCATCGCACGGTGTCGGGCACCGAGAACGCCTCGACGGTCCCCGCCGAGGGCAGCCACCCGCTCGCAGGGTCCTCGGCCACCAGGCGCACCTCGATCGCGTGCCCGTCGAGCGCGATCTGCTCCTGGTGCAGCGGCAGCGGAGCGCCCTCGGCGACCCACAGCTGCCACTCGACCAGATCGAGCCCGGTGACGGCCTCGGTGACGGGGTGCTCGACCTGCAGCCGGGTGTTGACCTCGAGGAACGTGATCGTCTCGTCCGCCCCATCCCCGGTGCTCCCGTCGTGACTGCCGACGAGGAACTCGACGGTGCCGGCGTTCACGTAGCCGACCTCTCGGGCCAGGGCGACGGCACCGTCGAGCAGGCGGGTGCGCACCTGGTCGGACAGCCCCGGTGCCGGCGCCTCCTCGACCACCTTCTGGTTGCGGCGCTGCACCGAGCAGTCGCGGTCGCCCAGATGCACCACGTTGCCGTGCACGTCGCCGAACACCTGGACCTCGACGTGGCGCCCGCGTTCGATGAACGGCTCGATGAAGACGGTGTCGTCGCCGAACGCGCCCAGGGCCTCACGACGAGCCGCTGCGAGTGCCTCGGGAAGGTCCTCGGGCCGGGTCACGACGCGCATGCCCCGCCCGCCGCCACCGGCCGCGGCCTTCACCAGTGCGGGGTACGTCACGCCGTCGGGCGCGACGGCTTCCTCGACGGCACCCTCGACGGTGATCACGTCGGTCGTCGGGACCCCGGCGCGCACCGCGGCCGCCTTGGCGGCGATCTTGTCGCCGAGCAGCTCGATCTGCTCGGCCGTCGGACCCACCCAGATCAACCCGGCGTCGGTCACCGCTCGGGCGAAGGTGGCGTTCTCGGCCAGGAAGCCGTAGCCGGGGTGCACCGCGTCGCAGCCGGCGTCGAGCGCCGCGGCGAGCACCGCCTCGGCGCGCAGGTACGACGTCGCCGGGGTCGAGCCGCCGAGCGCGATCGACCGATCGACGGCGCCGACGTGCAGCGCGGTGGCATCCGTGTCGGAGTGCACGCCGACGGTCTCGATCCCGAGCCGCGCCGCGGTGCGTGCGATGCGCACCGCGATCTCGCCGCGGTTCGCGATCAGCAGTCGTGAGATGCGCCCCGTCCTGTGCTCGCCCATCAGTGGCGCCAGACCCCGTACTCGGTGGCGCCCTGCACCGGCGCGCTGTGCGCCGCCGAGAGCGCCAGGCCGAGGACCGTGCGGGTGTCGTTCGGGTGGATGATGCCGTCGTCCCAGACGCGGCCGGTGGCGAACAGGGCGGTCGACTCGGCCTCGATCATGCCCTCGAGCAGTTCGGCCTGCGCGGCGAGCTGGTCCTCGTCGACGGGCACCCCGCGTCCGGCCGCCGCGTTGCGCGCCACGATGTCCATCACCCCGGACAGCTGCTTGGGGCCCATCACCGCGATGCGGTGGTTCGGCCACGAGAACACGAACCGAGGGTCGTAGGCCCGGCCCGACATGCCGTAGTTGCCGGCGCCGTAGCTCGCGCCGACCATCAGCACGAAGTGCGGCACGCCGGAGTTCGACACGGCGTTGATGAGCTTGGCGCCGTTCTTGATGATGCCGCCCTGCTCCGCCTTGGAGCCGACCATGAAGCCGGTGATGTTCTGCACGAACAGCAACGGCGTGTCGGTCCGGTTGCACAGCTGGATGAACTGCGCGCCCTTCTCGGCCTCCTCGGAGAAGAGGATGCCGTTGTTGGCGAGCACGCCGACGGGGAAGCCGTGCAGCTCGCCCCAGCCGCACACGAGCTTGTCGCCGTAGAGCGGCTTGAACTCCTCGAAGCGGCTGCCGTCGAGCGTTCGGGCCAGGATCTCGCGCACCTCGAAGGGCACCCGGACGTCCGCCGAGGCGCAGCCGATCAGCTCGGCGGTGTCGAGCACCGGCGGGTCGCCGGGACCGGTCGGACCGGGGCCGGCCTTGCGCCAGTGCAGGTGCGCCACGATGTCGCGCCCGATGCGCAGCGCGTCCATCTCGTCGAGCGCCAGGTGGTCCGACAGCCCGCTGGTGCGCGAGTGCATCTCGGCACCGCCGAGGGTCTCCTCGTCGACCACCTCGTCGATCGCCATCTTCACCAACGGTGGGCCACCCAGGTACGCGGTCGCTCGTTCCTTGACCATCACCACGTAGTCGCTCATGCCGGGCACGTAGGCGCCGCCCGCGGTCGCCGGACCGAAGCCGATCGTGATCGTCGGGATGCCCAGGCGCGACAGCTGCGTGAGGTTCTTGAACTGCGCGCCACCCGGCACGAAGATGTCGGCCTGTCGGGGCAGGTCGGCGCCCGCGGACTCGTTGAGCACGATGACGGGCAGCCGGTTCTGGCGGGCGATCTCGTAGAACCGCGCCGACTTGGTCAGCGTCGACGGGTTCACCGAACCGCCCCGGTAGGTGATGTCGGAGCCGGTGATCGCGACCTCGGTGCCCTCGACGACGCCGATGCCGGTGACGACACCCGCACCGACGGGATCCTCGGTGCCCCACGCCGCGAGCGGGCTCAGCTCGAGGAACGGCGTGTACGGGTCGACGAGCGCCTCGATGCGCTCGCGCACGAGCAGCTTGCCGCGCGTGCGGTGGCGGTCGACGTAGCGCTGACCGCCGATGGTCGGCACCGAGGCGAGCTCCGCGGCGACGCCGTCCCAGAGCTGCTCCATCGCCGCGAGGTTGGCGCGGAACTCGTCGGACCTGGTGTCGAGTCGCGACCGCAGCACCCCCATGGCCGGTCACCCTAGAGCGCACGATGGCTGATGGTCCTACGATCCGGCGATGCCACTCGAGCCGTCGCTGCTGCAGTCGATGATCGATGACCTCTCGGCCGAACACGACGCGCTCGACGCGGTGGTCGCCGGGCTCGACGACGAGCAGTGGGCCAGCCCCACGCCGAGTCCCGGGTGGACGGTGGCCGAGCAGGTCGCGCACCTGGCGTTCTTCGACGACGCGGCGGTCACCGCCATGCTGGAACCCGAGCGCTTCGCCGCCGAGACCGAGGCGCTGCTCGAGCAGGTGCTGGCGCCGGGCGGTTCGCTCGACTCGGTGACGCTGTCGCGCTTCGAGTCCCTCGGGCGCGTCGAGCTGCTCGAGACCTGGCGCGACGGTCGAGCCCGCCTGCTCGACGCGGCGCGCACGCTCGACGACGGCGACCGGATCCCCTGGTACGGGCCGTCGATGGGCGCACGCTCGTTCCTCACCGCACGGCTGATGGAGACGTGGGCGCACGGTCAGGACATCGTCGACGCGGTCGGGGCACACCGACCCCCGACCCCACGACTGGCGCACGTCGCGCAGCTCGGCGTCATCACCAGGTCGTGGAGCTACCGCAACCGCGGTGAGACCGCTCCCGACGTCGAGATCGCGGTCGAGCTGACCGGCCCCGACGGCGCCGTGCACCGCTGGGGTCCCGAGCACGCCGCGCACCGCGTGACCGGCGATCTCGAGGACTTCTGCCTGGTCGTGACCCAGCGCCGTCATCTCGACGACACCGCGCTCCGGGTGACCGACGGTCCGGCCCGCGAGTGGCTGCTGATCGCACAGGTGTTCGCCGGTGGTCCAACCTCTGGACCGGCGCCGAAGAAGTCTCAGCCGATGCGCGGAGTGGCCGATACAAGCTGAGTAATGGGACTCGATGCTCCGCTGCGCAACGACGTGGCCGATCTGCTGCCGGACGCCGTGTTCCTCGTCGATGACGAGGAGATGCGGCTCCGCTGGGCCAACCAGGCCGCGGCAGATCTCTTCGGGATCCCGCTCGAAGAGGCGCTCGGGCGCTCGGGCATCGACTTCGTGCATCCGGACGACGTGGCGCTCGCCGCGGTGTCGCTGACCAGCATGCAGACCAAGGAGCGCGGCACGCCGATCGAGGTGCGTGTCCGCGGCGCGCAGGGGTGGCGGCTCGTCGAGGTGATCGGTCGACGCACCGAGGACGGCCTGCTGCTGTGCATGCGCGACCTCACCGAACGGCGCCGGTGGGAGGTCGCCCAGGGCACCGAGCGGCTGCGCGCGCTCACCCAGAACGCACTCACGGTGATGCTGTCGCTCGACCGGGCGGGCATCGTCACCGCGTCGTCCGGCGGACTCACGCGGCTCCTGGGCATCGACCAGAGCTGGGCCGAGGGGCGGCCGCTCGCCGACCTCGTCGACCCGGCCGACCACGAGGCGTTGGCCCGGGCGCTGTCCACGGTCCGCACCGACCACCACGTCACCGTCGACCTGCGCCTCGTGGGTGCCGAGGGGACCGTGCCGTTCGCGCTGACGTTCGCCGACCTGCTCGACGACCCGACGCTCGAGGGCATCGTCGTCACCGGACACGACGTCACCGATCGGGTGCGCTCGGAACGGGAGCTGCGCACGGCGAACTCGGTGCTCGCAGCGACGCTGGACGCCACGGCCGAGGGCATCCTCGTGGTCGGCCTCGACGGCGAGCTCGTCAGCTCCAACCGCCGGTTCCTCGAGATGTGGAAGCTGTCCGACGCGGACGCGAACCGGGGGCCGCTCGACGACGACCAGATGGTCGAGTTCGTGCTGCCCCAGCTCAGCGACCCCGCCGCGTTCGTGCTGAAGCTCGACGAGCTGCGCGAGAACATCGAGCACTCGAGCCGCGACACGATCGAGTTCCGCGACGGCAGGGTGTTCGAGCGCGACACCCGCCCCCAGCGCATCGACGGCGAGGTCGTCGGCCGGGTCTGGTGCTTCCGCGACGTCACCGACCAGCGGCGCCTGCAGGCGGAGTTGCAGCACCAGGCCTTCCACGATCCGCTCACCGGGCTCGCCAACAAGGCGCTGTTCCGCGACCGGGTCACGCACGCCGGTCATCGCCTGGCGCGCAGCCGTGGACGTCTGGCCGTGCTGTTCATCGACCTGGACGACTTCAAGACCGTGAACGACAGCCTCGGGCACTCGGCGGGTGACTCGCTGCTCGTCTCGGTCAGCGAGCGCATCAGCTCGTGCCTCCGACCCGGTGACACCGCTGCCCGGCTCGGCGGCGACGAGTTCGCCGTGCTCGTCGAAGAGGTCAGCGAGGACCGCGACGCGGTCGGCGTCGCCGAACGGATCCTCGAAGTGCTCCGCAGCCCGATCGACGTCGCCTCGGCGAAGGTCGCCGCGGGCGCCAGCGTCGGCATCGCGTACGGCTCGGCCGGCACGCCGATCGACGAGATCCTCCGCAACGCGGACCTCGCGATGTACACCGCGAAGTCGGCGGGCAAGAGCTGCTTCCGCGTCTTCGCCCCCGAGATGCACCGGGCCGCGATGGAGCGCCTCGACCTCGAGAGCCACCTGCCGGGGGCCGCGGGGCGCGGTGAGCTCGAGATCCACTACCAGCCGGTCGTCGAGCTGGAGACCGGACGCATCCACGCCCTCGAGGCGCTGCTGCGCTGGAACCACCCCGAACGAGGGCTGCTCGCGCCGCTGGCGTTCATCCCGTTCGCCGAGGAGGGTGGCCTGATCTCCGAGATCGGACTGCACGTGCTCGCCCGGGCGTGCGCCGACGCGGCGGACTGGGCGGCGTTGACGGGCGACGACGCGCCGCCGGCGGTGTCGGTCAACATCTCCCCGCACCAGCTCGCCGACTCGTCGCTGCCGGACCTGGTCGCGGTGGCGCTCGAGCGCAGCGGGCTGCCCGCCGAGCGGCTCATCCTCGAGATCACGGAGGGTGCGCTCATGACCGATCCGGTCGCCGCGGCGGCGAGCCTGGAGCGGCTCGGCAGCCTCGGGGTGCGTCTCGCCGTCGACGACTTCGGCACCGGCTACTCGTCGCTCGCGTACCTGCAGCGCTTCCCGCTGGACATGTTGAAGATCGACGGCACCTTCATCGACGACGACCTGTCGCTCGAGGGGTGGTCGCTCGCCGGTGCCATCGTGCAGATCTGCGACGCGCTCGGACTGGTCGCGGTCGCCGAGGGCATCGAGACCCAGGCGCAGGTCGATGCCCTGGTCGCGATCGGCTGCAGGCTCGGCCAGGGCTTCCACCTCGGCCGGCCCATGCCCCTCGACGAGGCGCGACGGCTGGTGGCGGCCGGGTAGCGGCCGTCGCACCGGCAGGCGGACCGGCAGGCGTGCGGGCTCAGCGTGAGAGCCGATGGAACGCCCGCACGGCCATCGGCAGCGTCACCATCGTGATCACGAGGGGCCACAGCACGGCCATCTGCAGGGCGTGCTCGGTCACCCAGCTCGTGGACTCGCCGATCGGGTTGCCGAACAGCTCACGCGTCGCGGTGATCGTGGCCGAGAGCGGGTTCCACTCGGCGATCGTCCCGAGCCAGGTCGGCATGAGCTCGGGTGCGACGAACGCGTTCGACAGCATCGTGATGGGATAGAGCAGGCCGAACACGGCGTTCGCCGCCTCGGGGCTCTTCGCCTTGAGCCCGAGGTAGATGCCGATCCACAGGAACGCGAAGCGCAGCCAGAGCAGCAGGCCGAAGGCACCGAAGGCCGCGAGCGTCGTCCCGTTCCAACGCCAGCCGATCGCCAGGCCGCACAGCACCAGGAGCGCCAGGCTGACCGTCGAGTACACCATGTTGGCGATGCTGCGCCCCACGACGACCGCGGACGGCGCCATCGGCATCGACCGGAACCGGTCGGTCACTCCCTTCGAGGCGTCCGCGTGCACCGCGGCGAGTGTCTCGCCGATGCCGAAGGCCATCGTCTGGGCGAAGATGCCCGGCATCAGGAAGTCGCGGTAGTCGCCACCGCCGGGCACGATCATGCCGCTGCCGAACACGTACGCGAACAGCAGCACGAACACGATCGGGAAGATCAGCCCCCAGACGATCATCTGGGGCTCACGGACCCACTGGGTCATGTCGCGCTCCGCGACCAGCCAGCTGTCGCGCAGCGCGCGGGACAGCTTGCCGAGGCCGATCGGGGAGTGACCGGTCGGCGGGTCTGCGCTCGGGGAGTGGGCGGGCGTCACGGCGGCAGTCATGGCTGGAGGACCTCGCTGGTGGTGTCGGGCCGGTGGTGGTCGGGAGCGGCAGAGCCGTCGGGCGTAGCAGAGCCGTCGGGTTCGGCAGGGTGGCCGGTGAGGGTGAGGAAGACGTCGTCGAGCGTCGGGCGGCGCAGCCCGATGTCGGCGACCTCGATGCCGGCGTCGGACAGCGTGAGCAGCGTGGCGGTCAGCGCCGCGACACGGTCGTCCACCACGGCGGTCACGCTCACCCCGTCGCGATCGACCGACGGATCGCCGATCGCGACGGAGCCCACCACCTCGACGATCCGGTCGAGCTGCTCGGGGTGTTCGGCGACGACCTCGAGTCGATCGCCGCCCACCGACGCCTTGAGCTGCTCCGGGCTGCCCTCGGCGACCGAGCGTCCGGTGTCGATGACCACGATCCGGTCGGCGAGCTGATCTGCCTCGTCGAGGTACTGGGTGGTCAGCAACACGGTGGTCCCGCCGGCGACCAGCGCACGGATCGCGGTCCACACCTCGTTGCGGTTGCGGGGGTCGAGCCCGGTGGTCGGCTCGTCGAGGAACAGCACCGCCGGCGCCTGGATGAGCGTCACGGCCAGATCGAGGCGTCGTCGCATGCCGCCGGAGAAGTGCTTGATCGCCTTGGAACCGGTGTCGGTCAGGTCCATGAGTTCGAGCAGCTCGTCCGCGCGGCACCCCGCATCCGGCCGTGACAGCCCGAAGAGGCGTCCGAACAGCACCAGGTTCTGGCGGGCGCTGAGGATCTCGTCGACCGCGGGCTCCTGTCCGCTCAGGCCGATGAGTGATCGCACGAGGTGCGGGTCGTCGATGACGTCGGCGCCCGCGACGGTCGCTCGTCCGCCGTCGGCACGGAGCAGGGTCGTGAGGATCCGCACGGCGGTCGTCTTGCCGGCGCCGTTGGGACCGAGCAGCCCGCACACCGTGCCCGTCGGCACCTCGAGGTCGAAGCCGTCGAGCGCCGCGGTGTCGCCGTAGCGCTTCACCAGGCCCTCGGCGACGATCGCCGGAACGTTCATCGTGCTCCCTCCTCTGCTCTCTCCGTACAGCGTACGGAGTGGGTGGATCACGATAACGTACGTCGTACGGAGAAGCAACGGTTTTCTCCGTGATCCAGGGAGGAGCACCGATGCCCGAGTACGCAGGTCGTGGTGATCCGCGGCGCACTCTCGAGCTGCTCTGGGGGCGTGTGGCCCCACCCGCCCGCGGGCCGAAGCAGGGGCTGACACCGCTGGAGATCGCACGCGCCGCGATCGAGCTCGCCGACGCCGACGGGCTGGACGGCGTGACGATGCGCAAGGTCGCCGACCGCCTCGGACGCAGCGCCATGTCGCTCTACACCTATGTGCCGTCCAAGGCCGAGCTCGTCGACCTGATGCTCGACACCACGCTGGGCGAGGTGCCGGCGTCGCACTCCACCGGTCAGGGGTGGCGTGCCGACGCCGAGGCCTGCGCCCGCTCGGCGTGGGAGCTCTACCGGCGACACCCCTGGCTGTTGCAGGTGTCGGCGGCGCGTTCGCTCATGGGGCCGAACGAGACCAGGGCGTTCGAGGCGACGCTCGCGGTCTTCGACGGGCTCGGGCTGTCCGGGTTGCAGATGACCCGCATCGTGAGCCTCCTCGCCGACTTCGTACGGGGGGCGGCCACCTCGCTCGCCGACGCCGCGCTCGCCGAACGGGTGACCGGCATGAGCGACGACGAGTGGTGGCATGCCCGGAGCCCGCTGTTCGAGGAGCTCTCGGGCGAGGACTTCGCCGAGCGCTTCCCCGTGATCACCCGCCTGCAGGCCGAGGAGGCGGCGTTCGACCAGCCCTTCGACGACGCACTGCTCGACGGGCACTCGTACACCGAGGCCATCGCACTCGACACCTTCGAGTTCGGGCTGACCCGTCTGCTCGACGGCGTCGAGGTCTACATCGACCAGGTGACCGGGCGTGGCTGATCGCGCCTCATCCGGCGTCGTCGGGCCGTACGCTCATCGGTGTGACGGACACCGCGGTGGGTGAGAGCGCACCGGTCAGCGAGCAGGTCGCCCGATCTGCGAGCCCCAGGCTGCGCGACGCGGTGGAGCGAACGGTCGGCTACCGCCTGGCAGGACATCGCCCCGGCACCCACGCCGGTCTGCCGTCGCCGACGATCACCGTGATCCTCGCCTTCGACGAGCCGCTGACGCTGTCGGTGCAGCCCGACGGTCGACCCGACCCGGTGACCATGTGGGCCATGGCCAGCGGGCTGCACGACCGCCCGGCGACCATCGTCCACGACGGCAACCAGCACGGCGTCCAGCTCGACGTGTCGCCGCTGCACTCCCGGGCGTTGTTCGGCCTTCCCGCCGGTGCCCTGTGCCGTCAGGTGGCGCCGCTCGAGGAGCTCCTCGGCGACCACGCGGCCGAGCTCCTGGACCGGCTCGACACCGGCGTCGGCTGGGGCGACCGCTTCGACGTGGTCGACGCGGTGCTCTCGGCCCGGCTCGACGAGATGGACGGGCGTCGCGGCGGCGAGGTCCGCCCCGAGCTGGTGCACGCCTGGACGCGACTGAGCGACGACGGAGCTCCGGTCGCGACCGTCGCCGACGAGCTCGGTTGGAGCCGCCGCCACCTGCGTGTGCAGTTCCGCACCGAGTTCGGACTGAACCCGTCGACGGTGGCCCGGGTGGCGCGGTTCCACCGGGCGCAGCGCTGGGTGCGCGGCCATCCCGAGGAGTCACTCGCGGTCGCTGCCGCGTGGTGCGGCTACGCGGACCAGTCGCACATGACCCGCGAGTGGTCCGAGCTGGCCGGCTCGCCGCCGCGCTCGTGGCTGCGCGACGAGGAGTTCCCATCCGTGCAAGACCACGAGCGGGTCGAGATCCCAGGATGACCACATGAACGACTCATCAGCCCCCACGACCCAGACCACCACCCAGGCCACCACCCAGGCCACCACCCAGGCCCCCGGCCCGGGAGCCGCGTTGGAGTCGCCGCCGCCGCCCACGGTGTGGCCCTGCGTGAACTACCGCGACGCCCGTGCAGCGATCCGCTACGCCGTCGACGTGCTCGGCTTCGTCGAGGTCGCCGTGCACGCCGACGACGAGGACGACTCGATCGTGCTGCACTCGGAGCTGCGCTGGCCCGAGGGCGGCGGCGTCATGATCGGCACCGCGGACCGTCCCGGCAACGAGTTCTCACAGATGCCCACCGGCTGCGCCTCGCTCTACGTCGTGACCGACCAGCCCGTCCCGGTCCTGGAGCGCTGCCGGGCCGCGGGCTCACCGCTGGTGCGAGACCTCAAGGAAGAGGACTACGGCTCGCTGGGCTTCAGCGTGCGCGACCTCGAGGGCAACATCTGGAGCTTCGGGACGTACCGAGGCGAATGAGCCCCGCGCTCGTCGTCTTCACCCGGGACCTGCGGCTGCGCGACCTGCCCGCGCTCGATGCAGCCCTCACCGAGGGGGCATCGGTGATCCCGGTCTTCGTGTTCGACGACGACGTGCTCGGCACCGCCCACTCCAACCCGAACCGGCTGACCTACCTGCTCGACGCGCTCGCCGACCTGCGCGCGTCGTTGCAGGCGATCGGCGGTGATCTGGTCGTGCGTCGCGGCAACTGGGTCGACGAGCTCGTGTCGTTGGTCGACCGCCACGGGGTCGGCGCCGTGCACCTGTCCGACGACGTCAGCGCCTTCGCCGCCGAGCGCCGGGGCCGGCTCAGGGCGACCCTGTCCGGCCGAGGTGTCGCGGTCGAGATGCATCCCGGCGTCACCGTGGTGCCGCCGGGCACGAACCGGCCGTCCTCGGGCGGCCACTGGAAGGTCTTCACGCCCTACCACCGACGTTGGCTGGCCGAGACCTGGCGACCCGTCCTGCCCGCCCCCGACCGGGTCGAGCTGCCCGACGGCGTCGAGCCCGGCGAGCTGCCCACGCTCGCGGACCTCGTCGGAGGAGTCCCTGCGTCGGGCCTGATCCGTGGCGGTGAGCAGGCGGCGACCGAACGACTGCGGGTCTGGGCGAAGCGGTCGTTGGTCGACTACGAGGACCGCCACGACGACCTCCCCGGCGACGCCACCTCCCGCATCTCGGCCGACCTCCACTTCGGGTGCCTGTCGCCCCTCGAGGTCGCGACCCGGCTGCGGGGGCGCGACGGCGGCGGTGCGTTCGTGCGTCAGCTGTGCTGGCGGGACTTCTACCACCAGTTCCTCGCCGCACGGCCGGCCACGTCGCACGAGGACGTGCGCGATCGAGGCGATCGCTGGCGCGACGATCCCGACGACGTCGCCGCGTGGACCGAGGGCCGCACCGGCTTCCCGCTCGTCGACGCCGCGATGCGCCAGCTGCTCGCCGAGGGCTTCGTGCACAACCGCGCCCGCATGGTCGCGGCGTCGTTCCTCACCAAGGACCTGTACGTCGACTGGCGCATCGGCGCCCGGCACTTCATGGCGCACCTCGTCGACGGCGACGTCGCCAACAACCAGCTGAACTGGCAGTGGACCGCGGGGACCGGCAGCGACACCAACCCGAACCGGATCTTCAACCCGACGGTCCAGTCGACCCGCTTCGATGCCGACGGCGAGTACATCCGCCGCTACGTGCCCGAGCTCGCGGACGTCGCCGCCCCCGAGATCCACGAGCCCTCGGCCGAGACCCGCGCACGCACCGGCTACCCCGACGCGATCGTCGACCACCGCGAGGCGATCGCCGAGTACCGCGCCGCGCTCGGTCAGGAACCGCGAGCGCGCCGATAGCGTCGCTGCATGTCCACCAGCACGCCCAGCAGTCTGAACAGCAGCCAGCCTGACGACCTCGCACAGCCGTTCTCCTTCGACGCTCGCTACGGCGCCGGGCACCGACGCACGATCTCGCTCGGCGGGGGAGGGCTCTACTTCGTGGCGTGGCAGATCGCCTACCTGAACGGCCTCGCCGCCCGAGGTGTGCGCCTGACCGACGCCGAGATCGTGGTGGGCACCTCGGCCGGGTCGCTCGTCGCAGGGATCCTGACCGCCGGTCGACTGCACCGCTTCGGTGTGAAGGTCGACCTGCTCGCGAAGCTGCCGGCACTGGTCTCGGCGCTCGCGCCGGTGAAGGACCTGCATCCCAGCCAGGTGCGCGCCCGGGACCTGTTCGCCGAAGCGACCGACGCGACACCCGACACGATCCGTCCGATCGGCCACGCCGCGCTCGCCGCGCAGGCGACCCCAGCCGCGCAGCTCGCCCGCAGCACCGCGCTGGTGATGGGTGTGCGGGCGTGGCGCTCACCGGCGCTGCAGATCACCACCGTCGACACCTACACCGGCGAGCGCCTCGTGCTGCACGGCGGCCGCGGCCTGACCGTGCCGCAGGCCGCGGCGGCCAGCGCCTCGGTGCCGGGGCTGTTCTCGCCGCAGCCGATCGGCGACCGGCGCTGCATGGACGGCGGCGTCAGCGGCTCGGGCACCCACACGGACCGCCTGGCGGGCGCAGAGCGGGCGTTCGTGGTGTCGCTCGTCGGCGGCGAGACCACCCATCCCGCCGGCATGACGATGACGAAGGACCGTCAGTTCGAGGAGATCGAGCAGCTCCGCGCCACCGGGACCGAGGTCCACGTCACCGGCCCCAGCGGCGTGGACGTCGAGCGCCTCATGGACCCCTCGGCGATCGGCGAGGCCCTGGAGCTCGGCGCACACCAGGCCGAGGTCGACGCGCCCACGCTGCTCGACTTCTGGGCCGAGTAGTTCCCGCGACGGAGCGGGCGCTGGAGACGAGGCCGCTGGCAACGGGGGCTGGCGACAGGGGGCACGGGGCGTCCTACGCTTTCGCGGTGGCCATCCATGACATCTCCGACGCCCCCGCAACCTCGACCCGGGCAACTGCAACCTCGACCCGGGCAACCGCGGAGGCAGCGTTCACCCCGCTGCCGGCGAGCCTCACCGCCGGCCTGGTCCGGCAGCTGACCGCACAGGTCGCCGGGTCCGGCACGGCGCCGACGGTGACGACCCGCGCGCCGTTCAACGGCGAGGTGATCGCCGAGCTGCCGCAGTGCACCCCCGACGACGTCACGGCTGCGGCCGCCCGTGCCCGGGTCGCGCAGCGGCGCTGGGCGGCGGTGCCGGTGCGCGAACGCGCCGCGGTGTTCCTCCGGTTGCACGACCTGGTGCTCGAGGAGCGCGAGCGGTTGATGGACCTGATCCAGACCGAGAACGGCAAGGCCCGCCGTGACGCCTTCCTCGAGGTCGGCGACATCGCCGCCACCTGTCGCTACTACGCGCGCACGGCGCCGTCGCTGCTGGCGCCGCGCCGCCGCGGCGGGCTGATCCCGGGGGTCACCTCGGTCCAGGAGCTGCATCACCCCAAGGGCATCGTCACGGTGATCTCGCCCTGGAACTACCCGCTGAGCCTCGGTGCGGGTGACACGATCCCCGCGCTGCTCGCCGGCAACGCGGTGGTGCAGAAGGCCGACAACCAGACCGCGCTCACGGCGTTGTTCGCACTCGACCTGGCGCGCCGCGCCGGTCTGCCCGACGACGTCTGGCAGATCGTGCTGGGCCGCGGCTCCGCGATCGGCACCCCGCTGTTCGACATCGCCGACTACGTGATGTTCACCGGCTCCACCGAGTCCGGCCGCCACGTGGCCGCCGAGGCCGCGACCCGCCTCGTCGACTGCTCCCTCGAGCTCGGCGGCAAGAACGCCATGCTCGTGCTCGGCGACGCCGATCTGAACCGGGCCGCCGAGGGCGCGGTGCGGGCGTGCTTCTCGTCGAGTGGCCAGCTGTGCATCTCCATCGAGCGGCTCTACGTCGCGGCAGAGATCTACGACGAGTTCATGGAGCGGTTCCTCGCGCAGCTCGACGCGCTGCGACTCGGGGCCAGCTACGACTTCACCTGCCAGATGGGCTCGCTCACCTCGGCCGAGCAGGTCGAGGTCACCGACGCTGCGGTCCGCGACGCCGTCGTACATGGCGCCGAGGTGCTCGCCGGCGGTCGCGCCCGGCCCGATCTCGGGCCGTACTTCTACGAGCCGACGGTCCTCACCGCCGTCGGTCCCGACGCCAGGTGCTTCGCCGAGGAGACCTTCGGCCCGGTGGTGTCCGTCTACCGGTTCGACAACGACAACGAGGCGATCGCCGCCGCGAACGCCAGTCGCTACGGGCTCAACGCCAGCGTCTGGAGCCGCTCCGGTGCTCGGGGCCGTGCCGTCGCCGCCCAGCTGCACGCCGGCACCGTGAACGTCAACGAGGCGTACGCCGCGGCGTGGGGCTCCATGGACGCCCCGATGGGCGGCATGGGTGACTCGGGGCTCGGGCGGCGTCACGGCGACCGCGGCCTGCTCAAGTACACCGAGTCCCAGACCATCGCCCGTCAGCGACTGATGAACCTCGCGCCGCCGGTCGAACAGCTCGGCGATGCCGGGTTCGCCGCGGTGGTCACGGTCTTCCTGAAGGTCCTCAAGTGGACCGGCCGGAAGTGAGGGCCGCGTCGGGCCCTCACCCCGGAGCGTTCAGGCCTGTGTGATCAGGCCTGTGTGATCAGACCTGATCGAAGAAGATGCACTCGCCGGGGCACTCCTCGGCGGCGTCGATCGCGTCGGCGAGCTGCTTGTCGGGCACCTCGGCGGTGCCGTCACCCATCTTCAGCGCCGGGCCGTCGCCGGCGCCGCTCTCGCCGAAGCGGTTCGGCCAGCTGGCTTCCTTGACGTAGGCGAGGCCGTCGTCGTCCATCTCGAACAGGGACGGGCAGATCTCTGCGCAGATGCCGTCACCGGTGCACAGATCCTGGTCGATCCACACTCTCAAGCCCATGGCTGCGTACTCCTCCGTCCGGCCGGCCTGGGTGACCGCCGTCTCTGGCGTTGGGGGTGAGCGGTCGCTCGCCGACCATCCTATGGATGCGGCCCCGGATCGAAGAATCCGAGGTAGATCAGCATCCGAGGTAGATCAGTCCGCCGCCGACCTCGCGGTGGGCGACGCCGGTCGCTAGCAGGGCGTCGGTCCACGGCTCGTCCAGGTCGGGGTCGCACTGCTGCATGCCGTGGTCGGCGATGACGAACACGGCGGTGCGCTCCGCGGCGCCGGCGGCCTGCACCGCGGCGAGCAGGTCCGCGATGCGGGCATCGGAGTCGCGCAGCGCCGCACGGGCGAGCTCGCCGTGCGGCCCGCTCTCGTGACCGGCCTCGTCGGTCACCGCCAGGCTCACCCAGCTGAGCGTCGGGAGCTCGGATCCCGACCACTGCTCGATCGTCTGCGCGGCGCTCAAGTGGTCGACCGTCGACATGAACCGGTAGGCGGCGGAGCGCTCGGCGCTCGGCCGGTGCAGGTGGGTCACGTCCTCGAGGTCCGGCAGCGAGGCTCCGGGCTCGCCGTCGCGCACCAGGGCGAAGCTCGAGAAGGTCGCGCCGCGGTCGCAGAACTCGAAGGTCGCCGAGCTCCGGGCCCCGGGGCGGTTGCGCTCCAGCGCCTCGAAGAGCGTCTCGACGTCCGGCGCGACGTGGTCGGCGGACCAGAACATCTCCTCCATCGACAGCAGGTCCGGGGTCGAGCCGTCGGCCCGGTCGATCCACGTGTTGTGCAGCACGCCGGAGTGGCCGGGGTGCACACCCGTGATCGCCGTCGTGTGGTTCGCGAGGGTCGCGGTGGGCAGCGACGAGATCGCCCCGTGGCGCAGCGCCACTCCCCGGTCGACGAGGCCCGCGATCGTGGGCACGTCGCCGGCGTCCACGGCGTCGTGCAGCAGGTTCGCGTTGCAGCCGTCGAGCAGCACGACGAGCACGTGCTCCGCGGTGGTGCCGTCGAGCAGCTCGACGAGCGGGTCGCCGTCCTGGCGAGCGAGCAGGGCGTCGGGGCGCGGCGCGCCGGTGGGGCCGGTGCCGTCGGGGTGCGGCGCGAAGCCGAGCGTCGCGGCGACGGTCGGCGCGATGTCGACGACCCTGGCGGACCGGTCGATCACCCCGAGCGGGCGGATGCCGGCACCCGCGGCGACGAACGGCGCACGACCCTGGACGACGCCGAGCGAGCCGTGCTGGCCCAGGTTGCCGTCGACGCGGTGTGCCGCGGTGTGCAGCGCCAGTAGGTCGGGTGCGTGCTCCCCGTCGAAGAACTGTGCGATCGAGTCGAAGGCGTGCGGGAAGCTGTTGGTGGTCCGTTCCGGGTGGCCCTGTCGCTCGACGTCCAGGCCGATCTGCACGGCCGGGTCCTGCGTGGCCAGCGGATCGCGACCCTCGGTGGTCACCACCTGGTAGCGGTACTCGCCGTCGTGCTCGATGCGTTCGAACTCGACCGAGCCGTCGACCGCCGCCGCCCGGTAGCGGTGCGCACCCGAGGGCCCGAGGCCGAGGGGTCGCACGACCATCTCGACGCGGTCCGCGAGCTCGGGCGCCGTCAGCGCTGATTCGAGCCGGCGGGCCTCCTGTTCCTTGTCGGGACCTGCGCTCATCGGGCAGAGGATTGCACACGGGCGGCCGGGTCGAACCGTGCGGCCGCCCTGCACAGCGGGATGGCAAGGATCGCCGGGCCGATCAGCCACAGCGGCCGCTGCAGCCACCAGACCAGATCGACCCTGCTGTCGACGGGTCGGTTCACGATCGACAGCAGGGCGGCGAACAGGCCCCAGAAGATCGCGTAGGCGAGCAGGTGCCAGGCGTAGACGGTCATCGACCAGCGCGAGGTCACCTCGAGCAGCGGGCGATGGCGCTCACCCAGACGGGCGATCGTCGGTGCCAGCAGCGACAGCAGGCCCATCTGGGCGACGGCCAGGCACACGACCATGACGGTGGGCGGGCCCAGGTTCGACAGCTTCGCTCCGTCGACCCCCACCATCGCCGCCGGATACGGTCCGACGGTGACCAGCAGCGCCATCGCGGCGAAGCCGCCGAGCATCACCGCGAGCTGCGTCCGGGTCGACGCCGCCCGCAGCCGGCCGAAGTGGAAGCCGAGCTGGTGCACTGCGAGCCACACGCACACGAACGCCGCGGCGCCCGTCGCGTTGCCGCCCACGCCGTGTCCGATGCGCAGCACGTCGACGAGCACCGCTGCTGCTGCGAGCACCGCCACCGCTCCGACACCGACGCGACGGTGTGCCCAGCCCGCCGCAGGGGTGGCCACCACGCAGACCACGTAGACGACCAGGAACCACAGCGGTGAGATGACCAGCACGACGACCCGTGCGACGTCCGGGCGGCCCAGGGCGAGGGCGGCCGCGGCGGCTGCGCCCGCGATCCCGAGCAGCGGCAGCACCGGCAGCAGCAGTCGCCGCAGCCGGGCCGTCCAGAACTCGAGCGCGGTGCGGGTGCCGGTGCTGCGTGAGTGCAGCGTGCCGCCGATGACGAAGAAGGCCGGCATCACCTGCAGGAACCACGTCAGCGCCCACATCCCGGGCGTGACCGCGACGGGATTGCCGACACGAGGTCCGCCGTCGGTCCAGCGCACGGTGTGGAACACCCAGTGCCAGAGCACGACGACACCGAGGGCACCGGTGCGCACGACGTCGAGGACCAGGTCGCGCTCGGTCGTGCGGGTCGCGTCGGATCCTGGGGAGAGGAGTCGGGGAGTGGTGGTCATGGACTGCACTCTCCGGGAACGGGGTGGTCACGACCATCCCTGGGATCCCCCAGATGTGCCTGGGGGCTCCCCGGGTGGCATGGCAGTCGGGTCACATGGCAGGCGGGCACGGCAGCGTGGTACGAACCGTGCCATGTCGATCGGAACTCCGCTGTCGTCGTCCGCCACCCGTGTGCTCATGCTCGGCTCGGGAGAGCTCGGCAAGGAGGTGGTGATCGAGTTCCAGCGGCTGGGCTGCGAGGTCATCGCCTGCGACCGCTACGAGAACGCGCCTGCCATGCAGGTCGCCCACCGCAGCCACGTGTTCTCGATGCTCGACGGTGCCGAGGTCCGCAGGGTGATCGAGCTCGAGCGACCCGATGTCGTCGTCGCCGAGATCGAGGCGATCGCCACCGAGACGCTCGTCGAGCTCGAGGCCGAGGGCGTGCGCATCGCCCCTTCCGCCCGTGCGGTGAACCTGACCATGAACCGTGAGGGCATCCGTCGCTTCGCCGCCGAGGAGCTCGGTGTGCCCACGTCGCCGTACCGCTTCGTCGAGTCCGCCGAGGAGCTGCGCGCCGCGATCGGCGAACTGGGCCTGCCGGTGGTGCTGAAGCCGATCATGTCGTCGAGCGGCAAGGGCCAGAGCGTCGTGCGCAGCGACGACGACGTCGAGGCGTCGTGGCGCTATGCGCAGGAGGGTGGCCGCGCCGGCGGTGCCCGCTGCATCGTCGAGGGTTTCGTCGACTTCGATGACGAGATCACGGTGCTGACCGTCTCGGCGGTCAACGGCACGCAGTGCTGCCCGCCGATCGGGCACCTGCAGGTCGACGGTGACTACCGCGAGTCGTGGCAGCCCACGGCGATGGACCCTGCCATCTGGGCCAAGGCCCAGGAGGTCGCCAAGAAGGTCGTCGAGGGCCTCGGCGGCAACGGCATCTTCGGCGTGGAGCTGTTCATCAAGGGCGACGAGGTGATCTTCTCCGAGGTCAGCCCCCGCCCGCACGACACCGGACTGGTGACGCTCGGGTCGCTGAACATGAGCGAGTTCGCGCTGCACGCGCGGGCGGTGCTCGGTCTGCCGGTGCCGCCCGTCGAGTTGCGACGACCAGCGGCGTCGGTGCCGCTGCTCGGACATGGCACGGGTGTCCCGGTGTTCGACGGGCTCGAGGTCGCGCTCGCCGAGCCCGACTCCCAGGTGCGTCTGTTCGGCAAGCCGATCTGCGAGGGCGAGCGGCGTCTGGCCGTCGCCATCGCCGCGGCCGACACCGTCGACGAGGCCCGCTCGACGGCGGCTCGCATGGCGGACGCCGTCACCATCACCCTGCAGTAGCCCGCCCGCGCGCTTCCGCGGAATCGCGGACGGTGGGTTCGTGTGTTCGGCCAGGCGTCCTGGGGCGGGGTGTGGGGTGTTGTTCCGCGCCGGCTTGGAACGAATTCGGGGCTGGTCCGGGGGTCTGGGGTGGTGCTCGGCGCCGAGTTGGAACGAATTCGGGTCACGGGAGCCTGCTGGTCAGCGCCGGGTTGAAGAGAGGGGCCTGCTGGCGCGCCGTGTGGGCGACGAATTGGGGTGCCGCGGGCGGGCGAGGGCGCCGCGCCGAGTTGCGACGAAACACCGGTGGGCTGGTTCGGACTGGGTCGGGAGGCCGGGTTGAGTGTCAGTGGGGGTTCGTAGCGTTGCTGGTGTTCGACGACGTGGGAGGTCGGGGATGTCAGCAGTGGGAGCGGTCGAGGTGGCGCCGGTGGATGCGCCGGAGGTGGATGGCGCCGTCGGCGGGGTGGGCGGTCCGGGCGATGTGGCGGCGTCGCCGGTGAACGGTGCCGGCGGGGTGAACAGGGCCGGCGGTGCTGTCGCCGGTGCGGTCGGCGGGGGTGTGGGTGGTGTGGCGGGTCTGCCGTTGGAGCGGTTGGAGCATGAGATGTTGTCGTTGTCGGGGCATCTCGCGGCGGCGACGTGTTCGTTCTTGGTGATGGTCGGTGAGTACGACGCTCGTGGTGGGTGGGAGT
>JAEWED010000025.1 GCA_023389745.1 Actinomycetes bacterium | reverse complement strand
GCGCTGTGGCTCATCATCGTCGGCATCGGGCTCGCCCGGCGGCCCGCGCCGACCGCCGCCCAGCACGACCTGGCGTCGAGCGCACCGCACAGCTGAGCGGCGCACGATGAACGTCTCGCCTCGGCAGCTCTGGCAGATTGGACGCGTGTCCACCGATGCCTCAGCGCCACGGACGACGTCGAGCGAGGGCGGCGGTCTCCCGACCGCCGCCCTCGTCGTGCTCGTCACCTCGTTCACGATCGCTGGCGCGGCAGTCCTGCTCGCCTGGCTGAACCGGGCGACCCTGCACCGCGAGATCTGGTACTTCGTCGTCGACCTGGCCGACGCGGTGATCTACGGACTGGTCGCCTACCTGCTGCTGCAGCGGGTGCGCCACGCGGTCGCCTGGATCGTCGCGATCACCGCGATCGGCGGCGCCGTCGCAGCGCTCGGCATGCAGTGGCTGACCTTCCAGCAGGCCCACCCGGACCTGCCACAGCTGACGCTGCTCAGCTCGGCGCTCGGCTGGGCCTGGGTGCCCGGCACGCTCTCACTCATGGTCGTCGTGCCGTGGCTGGTCCGCGACGACCGGGTGCCGACGTTCGGACGGGTCGCGATCGCGGTGGGAGTCGCGCTGACCGGCCTGCTGGTGATCCAGCAGCTCACCGACCCCTGGCCGTACCCCGACGGCGACCCCTGGGCCCCGTTCGGGATCCGCAACGAGGCCTGGGGCCAGTTCATCGTGGACTCCCACCCGGTGTTGATGACCGCGATCATCGTGCTCGGTCTGCTCGCAGCGGGCGACACCTACCGACGTTGGCGGACGCTTCCGCCGTCGCGGCGTCGGGGCCTGGGCTGGCTGACCATCGGTGCGGTCCTGTTGTCGGCGTCGTTCATCCCCATCGCTGCGATCAACTCCTTCGGTGCCGACATGAACGCCCTGTTCACGCCGCTCACGCACCTGGCGTCGCAGGCGTTCTTCCCGGCAGCGATCCTCGTGGTCGTGCTCGGACAACGGCTGTGGGGCATCGACCTCGCGGTCAGCCGCACGCTCGTGTGGTCGCTGCTCACCGCGACGGTGGTCGGCGCGTACGTGCTCATCGTGACGGTGACGACGCGGGTCCTGTCCATCCAGGACGACGTCCTGCAGGTGGTCGCCGCCGCGGTCGTCGCCGCCGGCTGCCAGCCCGCGAAGGTCTGGATCCAACGACGGGTCGACCACCTGGTGCACGGTGCAGGTCGGTCACCCATGCGCCTCGTCCGCGACGTCGGTGGCGGTCTGGACCGGGTCGATCCCGGTGAGCTGCTCGACGAGGTGGTGCAGTCCATCCGGCGCTCGCTGCGCCTGCACCGGGCGACGATCGTCGTCGGCGAGGAGCGCCGCCCGGCTGCGAGCAGCATCGACGGCCACGACACGTCCGGCACCGCCGAGGACGACGCCGCCGACATCTCCGCACACGGGCGATCGATCCCGCTGGTGCTGCACCAGCGCGACATCGGGCACCTCGAGGTGGAGCCCCGACCCGGTGAGCGCCTGGACGCCAGGACCCTCGAGCTGCTCGACGGCCTCGCCCCTCTGGTCGCGGCCACGGTGCAGCTCTCGGAGACCACGAGCGCGTTGTCGGACTCCCGTCGGCGACTCGCGGTGGCCCGGGACTCCGACCGTCGTCGACTGCGCCGCGAGCTGCACGACGGGCTCGGCCCGGCGCTGGCCGGCACCGCGCTCGCGCTGCGAGCCGGCGGCAACCTCATCGAGTCGGACCCGGCGAAGGTGACGGTGCTCGTCGACAGCTCGGCGAGCGAGCTCGACCGGCTGGTCGAACAGGTGCGTGCGATGGCTCGCGGGTTGTTGCCACCGACGCTCGACGAGGACGGCCTCGTGCCGGCGCTGCGCGAGCTCGCCGCTGTGCACTCCGCGAGCGGGATCGATCTCACGCTGCACGCCTCGGTCGAGCCGGTGCTGTTCGCCGAGGACGCGACCGCCGTCTACGCCGTGGTCTCCGAAGCCGTGCGCAACGTGGTGCGGCACTCGGGAGCGACGCACTGCCGCATCGAGGTCGAGAGCCGACGTCGCAGCGGTGTCGACGAGCTCGTGGTCCGGGTCGTCGACGACGGCGTGGGCCTGGATGCAGCAGCCGTTCCCGGAGTCGGCCTGACGTCGATGCGAGAATGGGCGGGTGAGCTGGGCGGGGAGGTCACGGTGAGCGCAGGTGGGCCGACCGGGACCGCTGCGGTCGGAACGACCGTGACGGTCGTGGTGCCGTGGACCGACCGCTCGCGCGAGCAGAACAGGGTCGGCGTGACGGAGGCCCCGGCGTGAGCGAGCCGTCCGACGGCGGATCTCCCGAGCGTGCCCTGAGGGTGATGGTCGTCGACGACCACCCGATGTTCCGGATGGGCCTCGTCGCGCTGCTCGCCTCGCTCGACCACCTCGAGGTGGTCGCCGAGGCCGACAGCGAGGCCTCTGCGATCGCGGCGGCCGAGGAGCACCGACCCGACGTCGTGGTGATGGACCTGCACCTCGTCGACAGCTCCGGCATCGAGGCGACCCGCGAGATCGTCGCCGCGCAGCCCGAGGTGGGCGTGCTCGTCGTGACGATGCTCGATGACGACGACTCGGTGTTCGCCGCGATGCGAGCAGGTGCACGGGGCTACCTGCTCAAGGGCGCCTCGCCCGACGAGCTCGAACGCGCCGTGCGGGCCGTCGCGAACGGAGAGGTCCTGCTCGCTCCCGCGATCGCCGGTCGGGCCATGGCCTACATGGCCGGCCTGCGCTCCGGTGGTCCGAACCCGTTCCCCGACCTGACGGCCAGGGAACGAGAGGTGCTCGACCTGGTCGCGGCGGGGCTCGACAACCTGTCGATCGCGCGGCGGCTGACGCTGAGCTCGAAGACCGTGCGCAACCACCTGTCCAACATCCTCACCAAGCTGCAGGTCGCGGACCGTGCCCAGGCGATCGTCCGTGCTCGCGAAGCCGGCATGGGCGGGGGTTCCGGCGCGGGGGCCGACGGCGCCAGCGCGTGATGTTCAGCTGCGCGTGATGTACAGCGGCGCGTGATGTTCAGCGGCCCAGCCGGCTGCGGAGCTTTCGAGCCGCGCCGTTCGCGGAGCGCACCGCCGAGTAGCCGCGAGGTCCCGTCGCACGCAGCGCGGTCGCCGCGGCCCGCAGTCGCCAGTAGTCGGGGCGACGCTTCAGCTCGGGCCACTTCCGCACGCCTCGGGCCAGGTACTCCAGCGACATCGCCGGGTCCTGCCGATCGTTCAACGCCTGCCAGGCGAGGATCTGGTCGGCGCGCGCCTCGGCCTCGGGGCGCAGCCTCGCCCGCTCGGCGCTGACCCCGTCGAACACGACGTCGAAGAGGTGCGCGTAGGCAGCTTCGATCGACGCGACGTCGCTGGAGGAGTTCGAGTCGTGGCGCCGGTACCGGTACACCACCGTCGGGGCGAGACCGATCCGGTGCTCCGCGGCGATGCGGATCCAGAGCTCCCAGTCCTCGACGTCGATACGGAACCGGTCGCGGTTGACCTCGAAGACGCCGACCTCGTCGAGCACCGTGCGGGGCACCATCACACCGGACGCCCCGACCGGGTTCTCGGTGACGAGCCGCTCCCATGCCCAGCCCTCGAGGTCCGAGCTGCGGACCGCTCCGGTCAGAGCACCGTCGCCGTCGACCACCTCGTACCAGCCGTAGGCCAACCCGATCCCGGGGTCGCGGTCGAAGCAGGCCAGCAGGTCCGCGACCGTGGTCGGCACCCACAGGTCGTCGGAGTCGCAGAAGCAGATCATGTCGCCGGAGGACTCCTCGATCCCCCGGTTCCTGGCGCCCGCGACACCGGTGTTCTCCTGACGGATGCAGCGCACCCGCTCGTCACCCCGTGTCGCGGTCCACGCCCCGAGGTCGTCGTCTCCGCCGTCGTCGACGAGCACGACCTCGAGCTCGACATCGCTCGGGAGTCGCTGCTCGAGCACCGAGTCGAGCGTCTCGGGCAGGTAGCGCAGCGAGTTGTGGCACGGGATCACGACCGAGACGAGCATCGAGGCGGCAGTCTACGAACTGGATCACGACCGCCCTGCTGGGGCACCATCGCCGGACTCGACCAGGGGAGGACCCGTGTCCAGACTCGTACTGCTCCGCCACGGCGAGAGCGAGTGGAACAAGCTCAACCTCTTCACCGGCTGGTACGACTGCGATCTGACCGAGAACGGGTTCGCCGAGGCCGTGGCCGCCGGCGGGATGCTCGCCGAGGCGCACATCAAGCCCGACGTGCTGCACACCTCGGTGCAGGTCCGGGCGATCCGCACCGCGAACAACACCCTCGACGTGCTCGGTCGGTTGTGGATCCCGGTGCGTCGCAGCTGGCGGCTCAACGAGCGCCACTACGGCGACCTCACCGGCCGCAACAAGGCCGAGACCACCGAGAAGTACGGCGAGGAGAAGGTGAAGATCTGGCGCCGGAGCTACGACGTGCCGCCGCCCGCGATCACCGCCGAGAACGAGTTCAACCCGAACGACGACGTGCGCTACAAGCACCTTCCGCCCGAGCTCGTCCCCACCTCGGAGTGCCTGGCCGACGTCGTCGAGCGCATGCTCCCCTACTGGTACGACTCGATCGTGCCGGACCTGGCCGCGGGCAACACGGTGCTGGTGGTCGCGCACGGGAACTCGCTGCGAGCGCTGGTGAAGCACCTCGACGGCATCTCGTCCGACGAGATCACCGAGCTGAACATCCCGACGGGCATCCCGCTCGTGTACGACCTCGGCGACGACTTCCGCCCCAGCGAGGTGAAGCCGGTGACGGACCGCTACCTGCTCGACGCCGACGAGGTGCGGGCACGCGCCGAGGCGGTCGCCCAGCAGGCCGCCGGAGGCTGAGAACAGCAGGCCGCCGGCGGCTGACGGTCAGTCGGTCTCGGTCCCGGTCGACGGCAGGGCGACCGGGGGCGACGGCCGCAGCTCGACCGGCGGGGCGGGCCGTTCCAGGTCGAGCCGGTCCTCGGCCTCGGCCCAGAGGCGTCGGTAGGCGACCGCGGCCAGGTTGTTCGGCGATGCGAGCACGGCAGGGACCTGTTCCATGCCCATGCGCTCGACCGCGGCCGACGACGGCACCGCGGCGAGCGAGAAGCGTCGGTCGCCGCGGACCTGGGTCACCATCTGGCGGTGCAGCACCTTGCGCTCGTCGAGCATCGACAGGAACGCGAGCAGTGGCATGCCGGCACGGTGGCTCTGCGTGAACTCGTCGAGCTGGTCCAGGCTGCGCAGCGCGAGCGGTGCCGGGATGATCGGTGCGAGCAACAGGTCCGAGGCGGCGATCACCGACTCGGTCACCACACCCAGACCGGGTGCGCAGTCGAGGATGACGACGTCGTAGGTGCCGTCGAGCGGGCGCAGCAGCTTGCGCAGCACCCGGTCCGGCCAGCGACGGGTCGACAGGATGGTGTCGACGACCCGGAAGGACGGGTCGGCGGGCAGCAGGTCGAGCCGGTCGTAGTCGGTGTGTCGGACGTACGCCTCGAGCTCGCGCTTGCCGCCGAGGATCCGTGACGCACCGCCCTTGACCTTGGCGCGGGCACGGAAGCAGTGCGTGGCCGCTCCCTGCGGGTCGAGGTCCCACAGCAGCGTTCGGTGACCGGCCTCGGCCGAGAGCATGGCGAGGTTGACCGCGGCTGCGGTCTTGCCCACTCCACCCTTGGCTCCGGCGACGGCGACGACCCTCAACGTGGCCCACCGAGCGAGCGTGACACCAGTGCGACTCCGATCCTGTGCTGTGGACATTCAACCGTACGGGAGCGGACGGGCCGCGGACGACTGCGCTCGCGGCGCTTCCGCGGAATCGCGGACGGTGGGCTCGTGTGTTCGGCCGGCGCGCTGGGGGCGGGGTGTGGGGTGTTGTTCCGCGCCGGCTTGGAACGAATTCGGGGCTGGTGCGGGGGTCTGGGGTGGTGCTCGGCGCCGAGTTGGAACGAATTCGGGTCACGGGAGCCTGCTGGTCAGCGCCGGGTCGAAGAGAGGGCCGTGCTGGGGCGCCGTGTGGGCGACGAATTGGGGTGCCGCGGGCGGGCGAGGGTGCCGCGCCGAGTTGCGACGAAAGCCTGGTGGGCCGTTTCCGGACTGGGTCGGGAGGCCGGGTTGAGTGTCAGTGGGGGTTCGTAGCGTTGCTGGTGTTCGACGACGTGGGAGGTCGGGGATGTCAGCAGTGGGAGCGGTGGAGGCGGCGCCGGTTGATGCGCCGGAGGCCGATGGCGCCGTCGGCGGGGTGGCCGGAGCAGGCGGGGTGGGCGGTGGAGGCGACGTGGGCGCGTCGCCGGTGAACAGTGCCGGCGTGGTCGATGTGGGTGTTGGCGGTGTGGCGGGTCTGCCGTTGGAGCGGTTGGAGCATGAGATGTTGTCGTTGTCGGGGCATCTCGCGGCGGCGACGTGTTCGTTCTTGGTGATGGTCGGTGAGTACGACGCTCGTGGTGGGTGGGAGT
>JAEWED010000009.1 GCA_023389745.1 Actinomycetes bacterium | reverse complement strand
GGTCGGCATCGCGCGGCCCGAGTACGCCGCGACGGGTCAGCCGTCGGCCCGTGAGAGCCGGGCCATCCGCACCGACGACGAGATCCTCGCCATGCGCACCGCCGGACGCGTCGCTGCCGAAGCGCTGATCGAGGTCGGCCGCCACGTCCGCCCGGGAGTGTCGAGCGACGAGCTCGACCGCATCGGCCACGAGTTCATGGTCGACGCCGGCGCCTACCCCTCGACGCTCAACTACCGCGGCTTCCCGAAGTCGCTGTGCACCTCGGTCAACGAGGTGATCTGCCACGGCATCCCGGACTCACGGAAGCTCGTCGACGGCGACATCGTGAACGTCGACGTCACCGCCTACATCGAAGGTGTGCACGGCGACACGTCCTGCACCTTCCTGGTCGGCGACGTCGACGAGGCGTCGGCCGCACTGGTGCGTCGCACCCGAGCAGCGATGCACGCGGGCATCGCGGTCGTCCGCCCCAAGGCGCGCATCTACGAGATCGGTCGGGCGATCGAGCAGTCCGTGGCCGAGTACGGCTACGGCGTGGTGCGCGAGTTCATCGGCCACGGGATCGGCGACCAGTTCCACACCAGCCTGCAGATCCCCCACTACTACGACCCCCACAACGACACGGTCCTGCTGCCCGGCATGACCTTCACCGTCGAGCCGATGATCAACATCGGCACCGCCCGACTCGACATGTGGGACGACGGGTGGACCGTGGTGACCCGCGACCTGCAGCGGTCGGCGCAGTTCGAGCACACCGTGCTCGTCACCGAGGACGGTCACGAGCTGTTGACCGTCGACGCGGACGGCAACTCGGCTGACGCCCTGTTCGCCGACGTGCCGCTCGGCGCCTGAGCGGCCCCGGGCCGAACGCCGCGTCCGGGCGAACCGGGCGACCAACTCTTCCCCGCACCCGTGACCATCCAGGAGCACCGTGGGGTCCCCTCCTCGTCGAACCAGGCTCCCGCTCGTCGGACCGCGTGCGCACGCCCGGCTCGACCGGGCCCGTGCACGAGCGGCCAAGGCGACGGGGCGGCTGCGGCGATCGCGGCTCGCTCGTCGGGTCGCCCTGCGACGCTGCGCGGCGGTGGTGCTCGCCGCTGCGGTCGCCTGGGCCGTGACCGGCTCCGCGGAGCAGGCGCGCCACGACCGGGCACGTTGGGGGTCGATGCGCCGGGTCGTCGTGGCGACCCGCGACCTGAGCGCCGGCGACGTCCTCGACGCCGCCAACACCGGCCTCGACGAGCGGCCCGCGGCGATGGTGCCCGAGGGCGCCCTCGACGCGCTGCCACCGGGACGACGCTCTGATGTCGACGTGCCCGCCGGCGAAGCGCTGCTCGTGACCCGACTCGCCGGACCCCGGCTCGGGACGCTCGCCGCCCGGCTCCCCGACGGCAGCGCCGGAGTGACCTTCCCCCGCGTCGAGGTGCAGCCCGTGCTCGACGTCGGCGACCGGGTCGACGTCTACGCGTCGGTCGCCGACGTGACCGGCACCGCGTCGGCGCGGGTGGCGGAGTCGGCCCTCGTGGTCCACGTCGACGAGCACTCGGTCACGATCGCAGTGGCCGACGACGAGGTCCGCGACTCGGCCGCCGCCTCGATGTCCGACGAGGTCGCGTTCGTCGTGCAGCGATGATCCAGCGCGCCGCGCCCGGGGGTCGCGCCCGAGATCGAATGCCGCGTCAGGCGCCCGAGATCGAGACGTCGTCGATGACGAGCGAGGCGGCGCCGTGGCCCGAGGTCAGCCACTCGAAGTCGCCGCCGACCTCTCGCACGTCGAGCAGCAGCCGCTGAAGGGTCGACGCGAGCGTGAGCTCGCGCACCGGGCCGGCCAACGCACCGTCGCGGATCTCGATCCCGTCGGCGCCGACGGAGAAGTCGCCCGACACGGGGTTCACGCCCGAGTGCATGCCGGCGAAGCTGTTCACGTACAGCCCGTGGTCGATCGACGAGACCAGCTCGTCGAAGCTCCGGGTCCCCGGCGACATGACCAGGAGCTGCGCGCCGACACCGGGCAGGCTGCGGGTCCCTCGCACGGCGGACGCCGTCGACGAGGTGCCCGCACGACGAGCGGTGTAGGAGTCGTGCAGGAAGCCGGCGAGCACGCCGTCGACGATCAGGTCGTTGGGCCGACAGGCGAGGCCCTCGCCGTCGAACTCCTCGGAGCCGAGGGACTCCGAGCGGGTCGGGTCGTCGACCAGCGTGAGCAACGGCGAGGCGACCAGCTCCCCGACCCTGTCGGCGAACGGTGAGCGGCCCCGCTGCACGGCGTCGGCGCTGACCATCCCGGACACCACGCCCAGCAGCGTCAGGGCCAGGCGCGGCTCGAGCAGGATCGCCATGCGACCCGACGCGGGCTTCGTGGCACCCAGCAACCGGGTGGCGCGGTCGACGGCCTCGGCGGCGACGCGGTCGAGGTCGAGCGCGTCGGGATCGCGGCCTGCGTCGTGTCCGAACCCGGTCTGGGTCTCGACGCCGTCGCGGGCGAGGGGCTGGGTCGCGATCGAGCACGACGCGCCACGGTCGCTGCGTTCGATGCCGGCGGTCGACACGATGACCGACTCGCCCCAGGCGTCGCCGTACGAGGTCGTCCGGGCGCCCACGACACGCGGGTCGACGCCGCGCACCCGTCGCTCCAGCTCGAGCGCCAGCTCGACCTTGCGGTCCGCCGAGGTCGCGACGACCAGCTCGGACCAGGCGTCCCGTTCGACGACGTCGACCCCGTCGGGCTCGGCCAGCCCGTTGTACTCGTCCGGTTCGCCGAACCCGGCGTTGTCGCGCGCCTCGGCCAGCGTCTCGTCGAGCACCCGGGGGTCGAGCGAGCCGCAGTGGGCGAAGCCCAACCGGCCGTCGCGGATGACCCTGATGCCGGCACCTGAGGTGTCGGCCGAGGTCAGCGACTCGACCGCGCCGTCGTAGACGCGCACCGACGTGGAGCTGGCTCGACCGAGCAGCACCTCGACCTGTTCTCCCGGGGCTGCTCGCTCGACCAGCGTTCGTGCCAGCTCGACCAGGTCGTCGGTTCCCACGTCGGTCCTCGTGTGCTCGCTCGACGGCCGGTCCGTCATCGACCCGACATCATGACATCCCCGACCGCGAGGGTGACCCCGGTCGACTCCCACGGGAAGTACGTCAGGTCGGCCCCGACGGCGACGACGTCGGTCAGCATCCGCTGCAACGTCGAGCCGATGATCACCTCGCGGATCGGCTCGGCCACCTCACCGCCGCGGATGCGCCGGCCCTCGACGCCGACCGAGAGATCACCCGAGACCGGGTTCACCCCGGAGTGCAGCCCCGCGAGCTCGTGCACCAGCAGGCCGTCCCCGACCGTCGCGAGCACGTCCGCCGCATCGCCGGTCCCCGGGCGCAGCGTGGTGACGTGCGGCCCGACACCCGGCGCGGAGCGGTGGCTGCCACGTTGCGCGGAGCCCGTGGACGAGGCCCCCGACGCCCGGGCCGTGTACGCGTTGTGCAGGAAGCCGGCGAGGACCCCGTCGGTCACCAGCGGCACGGTCCGACACGCCAGGCCCTCGCCGTCGGTGTCGGACGCGGTCGGCGCGGCAGGATCGGTGGCCGCATCGACGAGGGTCACCAGCGGCGACGCCACGACGTCACCCATGCGCTCGGCGAAGGGCGAACGTCCGCGCAGGACCGCCTCACCGGAGAGCATCTCGGCGATCAGTCCGATGAACTGCGACGTCACGTACGGATCGAACACCACCGTCAGGCGCTCGGTCGGAGCCTTCTCGGCTCCGAGCATCCGCAGGCAACGGGTCGCGGCGTCGGCCGCGGCCGCAGCGACGTCGAGGTCCTCGACGCTGCGGCCGACCGAGAAGCCGAACCCGGTCGTGGTGTCGTCGCCGTCACCGGCGAGCGCATAGGCCCCCAGGTAGACCGACGTCTCGCGGCTGCTGTTGCGGATGCCGGCGGTCGAGGCGATCGCGGTGGCGCTCGACGCGTCCGCGTAGTCAGCGGACTCCACACCCGACATCCGGGGATCGGCGGCGTCGACGAGCGCCTCGAGCTCGATCGCGAGCCGGATCTTCTCCTCGGTCGGGACCTCGGCCAGCCGGGCGTCGAACAGGTCCAGGGCCACCGGCTCGACCCCGTCGGGTCGTGCGAGCCCTGCATCGGGGTCGACCGATGCGAACCGTGCGTTGTCCCTCGCCTCGGAGAGGCACTCGGCGATCGCCGCGTCATCGAGCACGCCCGCCCACGCCAGGCCCTGTCGGCCCTCGGAGATCACCCGGATGCCGATGCCCGCGGAGTCGGCGGCGACGAAGTGCTCGACCTCGCCGCCGTACGCTCGGATCTCGGTCTCGGAGCCCCACACGACGACGGCCTCGAGCTCCTCGCCCGGCCTCGCCTGGTCGATCACCCGGTCCGCGACCGACTGCAGCTGCTCGGGTGTCATGTCGGCTCCAGCGTTCGAAGTCGTCGCACGTGGTCAGCCTCCCACACCACCGGGGGCACGCCTCCCCCTGTACCGCGGCAATCCTCCCCCTTGCATCAGCAAGGGACCTCGTTTATCGTGCGCCGACAAGAACAGTGGGGCGCTGGGTGAATTGAGGGAGAGACCCAATGGGTTCCGCCACTGCTGTGTCCGAGGTGCGTCCGCACCTCCATCCGCTCCGCGCGCTCGGAGGGGGTACCGCCGGAGCGCGTCGACCGACGCGCCGCTCCATCTGGCTCCTCGCGCTCGCCGTGGTCGCACTCGCCGCGGCGTGTGTGCCACCCGAGAATCCGAACGCGCCGAACTCCGCTGGCCTGACCACCACCTTGCGGTCCGGTTCGATCGATCTCGAGTGGACCACGACCCTCGACGGCACGAGCTTCGGCTATGAGGTGCAGTTCGCCTCGGCGACGTCACCGTGGACCACGTTCGCCCACACGACCGAGCCGTGGGTCAGCTTCACCGACGTGACACCGCTCACCAGCTACTCGTTCCGGGTCCGCGACGGCGCCGCACCCGGTGCACCGGCGACGACGTGGAGCCCGCAGGTGAACGTCGTGTACGTCGAGCCGAAGCTCCCCGTGCTCCGGATCGACACCACCGGCCGGGCGCCGATCCTCGACCGGGAGAACTACGTCCGGGCGACGATGACGCTCGACCCGAACGGCTCGGGCTTCGCCCCGTACACCGGCACGCTCGACATCCGCGGGCGCGGCAACACGACCTGGCTCGCACCGAAGAAGCCGTACCGCCTCAGGCTCGACACCAAGTCCGCGTTGATGGGCATCGCCTCGAACCGCCACTGGGCGCTGCTCGCGAACTACAACGACAAGTCGCAGCTGCGCACCTACGCGGCGAGCGAGATCTCCCGCGCCACCGACCTCGACTTCACACCGTCGTACCGGCACGTCGAGGTGATCCTCAACGGGCGCTACGAGGGCGTCTACCAGCTGACCGAGCACATCCGAACCGGCTCCGACCGGATCGACATCGAGGAGATGGGCCCCGAGGACAACAGCGGCGTCGAGCTCACCGGCGGCTACCTGCTGGAGGTCGACGAGCGGCTCGAGGAGAACCACGAGCCGGGATTCCGGACCCAGCGCCACGTCCCGGTCGTCGTCAAGGAGCCCGACCCGATGACCCCGGAGCAGCGCGCGTACATCACCGGGCACGTCGCGGCGTTCGAGAACGCGCTCTTCAGCCCGTCCTATGCGGACCCGACCCTCGGCTACCGCCGCTATCTGGACGAGAACGCCTTCGCGGACCACTACCTGGTCCATGAGATCGCCAGGAACCAGGACACCTTCTTCTCGAGCACGTTCTTCTCGAAGCAGCGGGGCGAGGACCAGTTCGTGTTCGGTCCGATGTGGGACTTCGACCTGTCCATGGGTGTCGTCGGGGCGCCGCGCACGCTCGACCCGACCGGTTGGGCGCAACGCACGTCGGGCCCCTGGATCGCCCGCATCTTCACCGACCCGACGTTCGTCACGACGGTCGAGCAGCGATGGGCGGCGCTCGCACCCCAGATCGCCGGTCTCCCCGACCAGATCGAGGCACTCGGCGACTCGCTGCAGCCGGCGATCGACAACGACGAGGCACGCTGGGGCTACCAGCTCGAGCACCACGACAGCCCGCAGTACGTCGCCGACTGGCTGCGGACCAGGCTCGGCTGGATCGGCGGCGAACTGGACTGACGCGACGGGCAGCGGAGCCGACGCGGGCCCCGGCTGCGCGGCCCGAGCGACAGAGGACGGGTGGTTCCGGGGTGACGTCGGCGGGCGAGCCCCGGAGCCACCGAGCACCGCGACCGGGCACTTCCACCCCTTGAGGACACCCATCCGGGTGGCTACCGTGTTCGCCGACTGGCCTGGGCAGCGCGGGAGCTGCTCTGGAGGGGCGACCAGGAGGCAGGGTGTCCACAACCACGATCCCCACGGGGAACCGTCGCGCATTCGGACTCGGACGGCGGTGGTTCGCGGCAGGCGCCGTGGCCGCCCTGGCGGTGATCGCCGGGGCATGCGGCCCGCAGCCCGGAGCCCCGGCGCAGGACCACGGCCTGCCGGCGCTGCAGCCCTACCTCGCCGACGCGTCGATCGACCTGTCCTGGGAGCTCACCGAGCACGGCGTGCAGGACGGCTACGAGATCCAGGTGGCGTCGCCGGGCTCTCCCTGGACCACCGTCGAGCGGACCAACGGCACCTCGACGTCGTTCACCGACGTGGTGCCCGGCACCACGTACGGCTTCCGCATCGGCGCAGCCGTCGACGGTGGCCCGACCACCCAGTGGGCGGCTCCGGTCAACGTGACCTTCTACGACCTGGTGCTGCCGGTCGTCCGCATCGACACCCAGGACGCGGCACCCATCCTCGACAAGGAGAACTACGTCCCGGCCACGATGACGCTCGACCCGAACGGGTCGGACTTCGCCGCGTACAGCGGCACGCTCGGCATCCGGGGCCGCGGCAACTCGACGTGGCTCGCGAACAAGAAGCCCTACCGCCTCCGTCTGGACACCAAGTCGCCCCTCATGGGCATCGCCTCGGACCGCAACTGGGTCCTGCTGGCGAACGCGATGGACCGCTCGCAGCTGCGCAGCTTCGCAGCGAGCCAGATCGCCCAGGCGACCGACCTGGCGTGGACGCCGAGCTACCGACACGTCGAGGTCATCCTGAACGGCCGCTACGACGGCGTCTACCAGCTGTCCGAGCACATTCGCCCGGGCGCCGACCGGGTCGCCATCGACGAGCTCGGCTCCGGTGACAACTCGGGCCATGCCGTGACCGGCGGCTACCTCATGGAGGTCGACCAGCGCCTCGAGGAGAACAACGAGCCCGGCTTCCGCACCGCGATCGACAACTACCCGATCGTGGTCAAGGAGCCGGATCCGATGACGCCGCAGCAGCGTGAGTACATCACGAACCACGTCCAGGAGTTCGAGAACCGCCTGTACTCGGTGAACTACACCGACCCCGTCGACGGCTACCGTCCGTACCTCGACGTCGACGCCTTCATCGACCACTACCTGGTGCAAGAGGTCACGAACAACCAGGACGGCTTCCGCTACAGCACCTTCTTCTCGAAGTCCCGAGGCGACGACCGACTCCGCTACGGGCCGATCTGGGACTTCGACCTCTCCATGGGCTCGACCCTGTCGTACCGGTCGCTGGCTCCGACCGGTTGGTACCACCAGAACTCGTCGCTGTGGACCCAGCGCCTGCTGTCGGATCCGTGGCTGCAGGACCAGCTCGACGCCCGATGGGACGAGCTGCAGCCGGCGTTCGCCCCGCTGCCCGCACAGATCGCCGCACTCGGCGCAGATCTGCAGTCGGCGGTCGCGAACGACGCCCACCGGTGGAACTACCAGCTGGGCTCGACCGACACCCCGGCGTTCGTCAGCAACTGGCTCAGCACACGGCTGAACTGGATCGACGAACGACTCGGCGCCGACTGAGCATGCACTCGGCGGTTTGAGGACCGCCCGTCGCCAGGTACCTCGACCGCAGGTCTGCGAACGGGGAGGGCACCATGTCCGACACCTTGGGCGAAGTGCAGCAGAAGGTCCGGTCCGACGGCGCAGGGTGGAAGGACACGCTGGGGCGGGTGGGCCTGGCCGGCCGAGGGGTGCTCTATGCGGTCATCGCCCTGCTCGCCCTGCAGCTGGCGCTCGGGTCCCCCGACGAGCAGGCCTCGTCCCAGGGGGCATTCGCGTGGATCGCTCAGCAGCCCTTCGGCAAGGTGCTGCTCGTCGCGCTGACCGCGTCGCTCTTCGCCCTCGCCGCGTGGCGGTTCCTGGACGCGGCGGTCGGCGACCCGGTCGAAGGTGACGAAGCGAGCGACCGTGTCCGCTTCCTGGCCAAGGGCGGCGTCTACCTGGCACTCGCGATCGCCGCGGCGTCGGTGACCATCTCGACGTGGAGCGGGTCGCCCGGCACATCGTCGGGCGGCGACGGCGAGTCCGAGAAGAAGGCGACCGCGATGGTGCTCGACTGGCCGATGGGCCAGTGGATCGTCGGCGCCGCAGGCCTGGCCGTCATCGGCTACGCGCTCTACATGTTCAAGCACCACGCCATCGACGCCTCGTTCGAGAAGCGGCTCGACACCTCTGCGACGTGGGTCGAGCGATTCGGACGGATCGGGTACGGGGCGCGCTCGATCGTGTGGGCCGTCGTCGGCTACCTGACGGTCCGCGCCGCCGTCACCTACGACCCGAACGAGGCCGGCGGACTCTCCGCGGCGCTGCAGGAGCTGGCGGCCTCGACCGCAGGCCCGATCCTGCTGGGCGCCGTCGCACTCGGGTTGTTCGGGTTCGCGGCCTTCTGCCTGGCCGAAGCCAAGTTCCGCCGCGCCGCCTGAGCCCGGCTCAGGCCGCCGTGCTCTCCCTGGCTCAGGCCGCCGTGCCGCCGATCGTCAGTCCGGACGCGACCCGCAGGGTCGGCACACCGTCGCCCACCGGCACGCCCTGGCCGTCCTTGCCGCACGTGCCGGGAGCGCCCATCGCGAAGTCGTCGCCGACGGCGTCGATCGCGGAGAGCACCGCGGGGCCGTTCCCGATGAGGTTGCCCTCACGCAGCGGCTCGGTGATTCGGCCGTCCTCGATCAGGTAGGCCTCGGTCATGCCGAACACGAAGTCGCCGGTCGCGGTGTTCACCTGCCCACCGCCGAGGTGGGAGATGTACACCCCCGACGGGGTGTCGGCGACGATGTCGTCGGGCGTCGATGTGCCGCCGAGCAGGTAGGTGTTGGTCATCCGCACCATGGGCAGGTGCTGGTAGCTCTGACGGCGGCCGTTGCCCGACGACGCCCGGCCCTCGGCCCGGGCCCGCAGGCCGTCCCACATGAAGTCGACCAGGACGCCGTCCTGGATCAGGACGTTGCGCTGGGCCGGTCGGCCCTCGTCGTCGATCGCGAAGCAGCCCCACTCGCCGCCCATCGTGCCGTCGTCGACCAGCGTCACGAGCGGCGACGCGACCTGCTCGCCGATGCGACCGGCGAACACGGACGCTCCCTTGGCCGCCAGGTCGGCCTCGAGTCCGTGCCCGCAGGCCTCGTGGAACATCACCCCACCACCGCCGGGGCCGATCACGACCGTCAGCTCGCCCGAGGGTGCCGGTCGAGCGGCCAGCTTGGTCAGCGCCCGACCTGCGGCGGTGCGCGCCAGCTCGTCGACGTCGTAGGCATCGAAGAGCTCGAAGCCGACGGTCCGACCGACCGACTCGCGGCCGGTCTGCATGCCGGTGTCGCCCGAGGCCACGCACGAGATCGAGAACAGAGTGCGGACCTGGTCGTCGCCGGCGAACACGCCGTCGCTGTTCGCGACGAGGATCCGGCGCTGGGAGTCGGCGTAGCGCGCCGAGACCTGCGTGATGGCGGAGCCGGCCTGTCGGGCGACGTCGTCGGCACGGACGAGCAGCTCGACCTTGGTCGCCTTGGCCACCTCGCTCGGCGGGATCAGCACCTCGTTCGGTCGTGGCGCCGAGGTCGGCTCGAGCGCGACCACCGTCGATCCCGACCCGTTGCCCCGCGCGGCAGCCGCCGCGGTCTCTGCCGCAGCGATCAGTCCCGCCTCGGACAGGTCGGAGGTGTGGGCGAAGCCGGTGGACTCGCCGACCACGACCCGGATGCCGGCGCCACGGTCACGACCCGAGGTGAGCTCCTCGACGCGCCCGTCGTCGAGCAGGGCCGACGACGACCGCTTCTCCTCGACGAACACCTCGGCGAAGTCGGCGCCGCGCGCCAGACCGGCGCTCAACACTCGTTGGACCGTGGACTCTTCGAGCAAGGGCGACTCTTCGAGCAAGGCGGGCTCCTCCCGGGGGGTCGGCGTCGTCGCGAACACCCTCGCCAACACGCCGGGTCCCGACCGCACTCCCGCCGAGATCGTGGCGCCCTGAACGATGTGCCAGCGGCGGACGCAGAGGCTTACTGTATCGCCCGTGCCCGTACGACCCGGATTGTCCGCCAGCGCCCAGATCACCGTCTCGGAGGCCGACACCGCGATCGCCTTCCGTTCCGGCGAGGTCCCGGTGCTCGCGACGCCCCGCGTCGTGGCCCTGGTCGAAGAGGCCACGGTCGCCGCGGTGCAGGGCCATCTCGACGAGGGGCACTCGACCGTCGGGGTGCGCGTGCAGGTCGAGCACATCTCCCCCACCCCCGTCGGCCGGGTGGTGACCGCCGAGGCGAACCTCGAGAAGATCGAGGGACGACGGCTGATCTTCCACGTGTCCGCGCGCGACGAACGCGGCCTGGTCGCGGCCGGCAAGGTCACCCGGGTCCTCGTCGACGTCGAACGCTTCCTCGACAAGACCCGCTGAGCCCCGGGCTCCCGCGCCCGGTGCGGTGACACCGGCGACCGACCCCGGTCGCAGGTGGTTGACCAAGTGTCATTGCACTGCGTATGGTTCCGCTGCAGTGTGACCGGGCGGCTCGGGGGGCGAGCCGTCACCCGTCGGAGGGGGCGGGTACGAGTCGTGCATCCGTCCGGTGACGGGTGCGAGCACTGCCGGATTCCCGAACCGGGGGTCCGTTCGAAGAGGGAGAGGAAACCGAATGAAGATCCGGATGGCCGTCCTGGCCGCCGTCGTGGTCGCGTGCGCTGTGGCGTGCGGCCCGCAGCCGCCACGATCCTCGGCGCCGAGCTACGGGGTCACCCCTGAGTACTGCCCGTACGACGACCGGATGGTGCAGTTCAACGGCGACTCGGTCGGCGTGCACACCGCGGCCCGGCTTCATCTCCCCGAGTACTCCGTCTTCAACGCCGCGCAGGGAGGTGCGGGTTGGGTCTTCGACGACGTCGCGTCGACGATCCCGTCCCGCGTGCGCCAATGGATCGACCAGTGCGGCGTCCCGGGTGTCGTCGTCATCGAGGGCGGGATCAACGATCTGACGCACGCGATCGCGGTCGAGGAGCTGCAGGCCGAGGTGCGAGCCCTCAGCGACTGGCTCGAGGCCCGGGGAGTTCCGACGATCTGGGTCGCGGTCCACCCGATGGCCTTCCCGAGCGCCTACTGGTTCGTGCAGGACAACCGGGTCGCGTACAACGAGTGGCTCCTCACGAGCGACGAGGTGTGGGGCACCACGGTGGACTGCACCGCAGTGCTCGAGGACCCGTCGCAGCCCGACTCGTTGCGCTCGGCGTTCTTCACCTACCTCGACATCTGGGGCAACGTCGACGGCATCCACATGAACGGCGACGGGTACGACGCGCTGGCCCGATGCCTCGAACCCGAGATCCGGGCGGTGATGACCGGCGGGCCTGCGGGGCCGGGCGACGGGTAGCTCACACCCCGCGGATCCGGCGACCGAGGAACCTGACCCGCACCGGTCCGCACGCGGCGTCTCGGCCTGCAGCCGGACGGGGGTCGGCCGGTAGGCTGGCCCCACGATGACCGGCGACCACATGGCGAACGATCGGGGCGCGCCACCCGACGACGCCGAGGAGTGGGCCGAGGCGGTCCGGGAGGTCGACGCCGAGTCGCTCCCCCACCACCTCCCGAAGAACAACTGGCGCAGCATCCTGGTGCGCCTCGTCATCAGCTTCGCCTTCCTGGGCGTGCTCTTCTGGCGGCTGCCCGACGTCTCCGTCGACGAGGTCCTGCCGGAGATCACCTCGGCCACCGTCGCCTGGGTCGTCGTCGCCGTCGCCGTGCACGTGATCGCGTACGTCCTGCAGACGGCGCGCTGGTCGGCGGTCTCGGACACGCTGGGCATCCACCTGCCGTTCCGTCGGATGCTGTCGCACCTGCTCGCCGGTGAGTTCGTCTCGAACGCGCTGCCGACGTCGTTCGGCGGCGACGTCGTGCGGGTCATGCGACAGGGCGCCGACAGCGGCGACTACGCCGATGCGTTCGCCGCGACCGCGCTCGAGCGGTTGACGGGCTGGCTGGTGCTCCCACTGCTGTCGACCCTCGCGATGCTGGCCCAGCCCGACCTGCTCGAGCTGGGCTCGGCCACCGCGATCGCGGTGGCGATCAACGCCGTGACCGTCGTCGCGCTGGTCGCGATCCTGTGGGCCGCCGGCCACGAGCGGGGCGCGGGCCGCATGCTGGGTCGCGGAGGCTGGCGCCGCTACCTCGCCGCGGTGCACATCGGGATCATCGCCTTCCGCCACCGGCCCGGCCGCGTCGCCCTCGTCCTGGTCGCGGGCCTGGGCTTCCAGGTCATGCAGTGCATCTCGGTGTACGCCGCCGCCCGAGCCCTCGAGATCCCCCAGGTCACGCTGCTGGCCGCCATGGCGTTCTTCCCGCCCACCGCGATCGCACAGAACGTGCCGATCGCCATGGGCGGCCTGGGTGTCCGCGAGGCCGCGTTCGTCCTGTTCTTCGGGGCGCTCGGCGTGCCCGACGCCAACGCGATCGCCCTGGGACTGCTCGTGTACTTCGTGTTCATCGCGGCGAGCCTCGCCGGCGCACCCAGCTTCGCGGTGCGGCGCTCCCGCCGGACCGACGCCGTCACCCCCGGGGAGACCTGACTGCCGCCCGCCACGGGCAGTAGCCTTGCGCCAACGATGACGAACGGACCGACGACGCTGCTGGACACGATCCAGAGCCCCGCTGATCTGCAGGACCTCGACGACGAGCAGCTCGCGACGCTGGCGTCAGAGATCCGCGCCTTCGTGGTCGACTGCGTGAACACCCACGGCAGCGGCCACCTGGGATCCAACCTCGGCGCGGTCGAGATCACGATCGCCCTGCACCGGGTCTTCCGATCACCCCACGACATCATCCTGTGGGACACCGGACACCAGGCCTACGTGCACAAGATGCTCACCGGCCGCCTGGACGACTTCGCGACGTTGCGCCAGGAGGGCGGCCTGTCGGGCTACCCGAGCCGCAGCGAATCGGACCACGACTGGATCGAGAACAGCCACGCCTCGACCGTCGTGTCCTACGCACACGGCCTCGCGACCTCGCTGCACCTGCGCGGCGAGGACGACCGCCAGATCATCGGCGTGCTCGGCGACGGCGCGCTGACCGGCGGCATGGCGTACGAGGGCCTCAACAACCTCGGCCACTCGGGTCGCAAGGCGATCATCATCCTCAACGACAACGGCCGCTCCTACGCGCCGACGGCGTCGAGCCTCGGCGAGAGCCTGTCGAAGCTCCGTTCGTCGAGCACCTACCGACGGCAGAGCGCCCGGATCGAGCGCATCATCTCGGAGCTGCCCCTCGGGTCGTACCTCGAGAAGGGCGTCGACGGCGCCAAGGCCGCGATCCGCGAGATGTTCGAACCGCCGGCCTTCTTCGAGCAGCTGGGCGTGAAGTACCTGGGCCCCTACGACGGCCACGACCTCGCGACGCTCGAAGAGGCGTTCCGCAACGCCGCCGAGGTCGACGGCCCCGTCGTCGTGCACTGCCTCACCCAGAAGGGCAGGGGCTACGCGCCCGCCGAGAACGACTCGATCAAGCACATGCACGACGTCGGCAGCGTCAAGCCCGGCTCGTACACCGCGGCGTTCTCCGAGGCGATCATCGCCGAGGGCGAGGCCCGACCCGAGCTCGTCGCCATCACCGCGGCGATGCCCGACTCCACGGGCCTGCTCCCGTTCGGAGAGCGCTTCCCGGACCGCATGTTCGACGTCGGCATCGCCGAGCAGCATGCGGTGACCTCGGCCGCCGGCATGGCGATGGGCGGCCTCCGGCCGGTCGTCGCGCTCTACGCCACGTTCCTCACGCGTGCGATCGACCAGGTGAACCTCGACGTCGGGCTGCACTCCCAGCCGGTGCTGTTCGTGCTCGACCGCGCCGGCATCACCGGCGACGACGGTGCGTCACATCACGGCGTGCTCGACATGGTGCTCCTGTCGAAGGTGCCCGACATGACGATGTTCGCGCCCTCGAACGAGGCCGAGGTCGCGCAGATGCTGCACGACGCGCTCGAGCTCTGCACCGGTCCCGCCTCGATCCGCTTCTCGAAGACCATGCCGCCCTCGGGCGAGACCGTCACCGGCTCGGGCCTGCACGCCCGCAAGGTCCGCGAAGGTCAGGGCATCTGCCTGATCGGTGTCGGCAAGATGCTGACCGCTGCCAACGAGGCCGCCGAGCGACTCGCGGCCGACGGCCACGACGTCACGGTCTGGGACCCACGGGTGGTGAAGCCGCTCGACCCCGACATGCTCGCCGACGCGGCAGGGCACCAGCTCGTGGTGACCATCGAGGACGGCCTGCGCGACGGCGGCATCGGCGCGGCGATCTCGGACTCGCTGTCGAAGCTCGCCCCCGTCGACGGGCCCCAGGTCCGTGTGCTGGGCGTGCCGTCGGTGCACATCCCCCACGGGAAGCCCGACACGATCCTCGCCCGCCTCGGTCTCGACGCCGACGGCATCGTCGACGAGGTCACCGCGTGGGTCCGCTCCGCGTCGGACTCCACGCACTGACGACCTGACACCCCCTCAGCTGTAGAAGGGGTTCTCGCCGGCCGCGTGGTCGGTCGCGTCGATCACGTCGACGACCTCTGGGATCGCGTCCTTGATCGACGTCTTGATGCCGGCGGTCAGCGTCGCGGCGCTGGCGGAGCAGCCCTGACAGCCGCCGCCCATGGTGACGTAGACGTTGTTGTCGTCGTCGACGCCGACGAGGGTCGCGAACCCACCGTGGGACGCCAGCGCCGGGTTGATCGACGCCTCGAGCAGCTGGGTGACCTTCTCGGCGATGTCGCCCGTCAGCTCGACCTCGATGCCGGCCAACGGGTTGGCCCGGTTCGGGTTGCGGATGACCAGCCCACCCTGGCCGGCCGAGCGCGGCAGGTCGAGCTCGGCGCCACGCAGCTTGTCGACGGAGTCGTGGGGCACGGCCACGGTCAGCTCACCCACCTGGTAGGTCAGGTGGTCGTCGCCGACGTTCGCCAGCTCCTCGAAGGACAGGTCGTAGGTGTACTCGGTGCCGTTGGTGCCGGTGACCTCGACCCGGAGCCCGAGCGCCGAGGGATCCGGCTCCTCGGCACGGATGCCGAGCACGGTCTCCATCGCCGCCTCGCTCACGGAGAGCACGACCTCTGGCGCGTCGGCGGTGGCCACGGCGCCGGGAGCGGCGTCGGTGCCCACTGGCTGGTCGGAACCGTCGGAAGGAGAATCGGGAGTCACGCTCATCGTGAACACCATGGTACCGGCAGTGATTCCTGCGGTCAGGGGCGCGAAGTGGGCGGCGTCACGGCACACTCTTGTGATGGGAAAGTTGTCGAGGTCCTGGTCACTCGTCTCGTCGTCCTGGCAGGTCCTGCGCCACGACAAGGAGCTGCTGGCCCTACCGGCGATCTCGGCCGTGGTGGCCGCGATCTGCGTGGCACCGTTCTTCGGGGCCGCGTTCCTCGCGACCCCGGCCCCCGCCCCGGCCAGCGGGCCCGAGGAGTCCGTCGGGTTCACACCCGCGACCTACGTGCTGATGTTCATCGGCTACCTGGTCGGCTCCTACGTCACGATCTTCTTCCAGTCCGCACTCATCCACGCCGCCAACGAGCGGTTGTCGGGCGGCTCACCGACGTTGGGCTCCGCCCTCGCCGGCGCCTACGCCCGGGCCGGCCACATCCTTCCGTGGGCGCTGCTGAGCGCGACGGTCTCGGTGGTCCTCCGGGCGGTGCAGGAGCGCACCGGCATCCTCGGGCGTCTGGTGATCGGGCTCGTCGGCATGGCATGGACGCTCGTCACGTTCCTCGTCCTGCCGATCCTGGTGATCGAGGGGACCGGGGTGAAGGACGCCCTCTCCCGCTCGGCCGCTGCGTTCAAGCGCACCTGGGGCGAGAACGTCGTGGGCAACGCAGGGATCGGTCTCGTCGGTGGGCTGGCCATGGTGGTCGGCATGCTCGTGTGCGCACCGATCATCGTCGTCGGCGCTCAGAACGACCTGATCGTCGTCACGGTGACCGGCGTCGCCCTGGCCCTCATCTGGGTGATCCTGGTGTCGGTGGGGAGCGCTGCGCTGAGCGGCGTGTTCCAGACGGCGCTCTACCGCTACGCGGTGCTCGGCGAGGCGTCCGACGGCTTCAGCGCCGATCAGATCCACGGCGCGTTCCGCCCGAAGGGCTCCCGCCGCAGCGTCAGAGGCTGAGGCTGTCAGAGGCTGAGGCCCCGCTCCTCGACCTCCGAGGCCAGCTCGAGCCAGCCTTCCTCGACGGTGGCGAGCTCCGCTTCGACGGTCGCCAGCTCCGCACCGAGTGCGTTCATACGTTCGTGGTCGCCCGAACCACCGGCGGCCAGCATCTCCTCGAGCGCGTGGTCGCGCCGTTGCTGCAGCTCTGCCATCGCCTTCTCCGCCTTGCGGATCTGGTGGCGCAACGTCGAGGGGCTCCGGCCCGCGTTCGTGCCGCGGTCGCGTGAGGACCGGGCCGGCTTCTTCACCGCGGCGTCGACCGGCGATGCGTCCTCGCGGGACGCGCCGGCTGCGACGAGCTTGCGACCCCCACCGCGCTGGTCGCGACGCTCCTGCTCGTAGGCCGCATAGCCGCCGGGTCGACGCCCGGCGCTGCCGCTGCCGTCGAGCACGATCACGTCCGCGACGGTCCGTTCGAGGAACGCCCGGTCGTGGCTGACGACCACGAGGGCGCCCGGCCAGTCGTCGAGGAAGTCCTCGAGCTGGCGCAGCGTGTCGAGATCGAGGTCGTTGGTGGGCTCGTCGAGCAGCAGCACGTTGGGCCGCTCGGCCAGCGTGAGCAGGAGCTGCAGGCGGCGGCGTTCGCCGCCGGAGAGCATCCCGATGGGCGCCCACTGGGCGTCGCCGTCGAACCAGAACGCCTCCATCAGCGCCGCGTCGGCCCAGTCGGCGTCGCGGTGCCCGCCGGTCACGGCGTCGCGCACCCGCTGGTTCGGGTCGAGGGTGCGGCCGCGCTGGTCGTAGTAGCCGAGCCGCACGGTCGTGCCCAGGTCGACGCGGCCCTCGCTCGGCAGGGTCCGTCCGGCGATGATGTCGAGCAGCGTCGACTTCCCGGTGCCGTTGATGCCGACGACCCCGAGCCGTTCGCGGTTGTCGAGCAGCAGGTCGACGCCCGAGAACAGCGGCGCCCCGCCGTCGAAGGAGTGGCCGACGCCGTGCAGCTCGACCACCTTGTCACCGAGGCGCGGCGTCCCCGTGTGCAACGGCAGGTCACCCTGGCGCGCCGCGGCCTGTGGACGACCGTTCACGATCGCCGTCGCCGATTCGATGCGCGCCTTGGGTTTCGACGTCCTCGCCGGCGCGCCCCGTCGGAGCCAGGCGAGCTCGGTCCGGGCCAGGTTCCGTCGGGTCTGCTCGGCCTTCGCCGCATGCTCCTCGCGCAGCGCCCGGCCCTCGAGGTACGCGCCGTAGCCACCTTCGTGCACGTACCCGGCACCCCGGTCGAGCTCGAGCACCCTCGTCGTGATGCGGTCCAGGAAGTGGCGGTCGTGGGTCACCAGCACCAGGCCGCCCCGGTGTGCGGCGAGCCGGTCCTCGAGCCAGGCGATGGCGTCGATGTCGAGGTGGTTGGTGGGCTCGTCGAGGATCAGCAGATCGGACTCGGCGACGAGCGCGCGGGCGAGCGCCACGCGCTTGAGCTGCCCGCCGGAGAGCTGCTCGACCGGCGCGTCCATCAGTGCACCGAGCCCGAGCCGATCGGCGACGGCGACCGCCTCCCACTCGGCCTCGTCGTGGCCGGAGGTCACGGCGTCCCGGACCGACATGCCCTCGAAGGTCGGGTCCTGCCCGAGCATCGCCACGCGCACGTCTCGCCCCGGACGGACGGTGCCCGATTCGGGCGTGATCTCGCCCGAGATGATCCGCAGCAGCGTCGACTTGCCGCACCCGTTCAGGCCGACGATGCCGAGCCGGTCCTGGTCGGAGATCGTGAAGGAGACATCGGCGAAGAGCGGCCGCCCGGGGCGACTCGCGGCGACCGAGTCGACGTCGAGGAGGATCACCCCCACACGGTAGGGCTGACCGGTCGCCGGTCCGGCATCAGCGCGGTGGTCGAGGCTCCGGCGTCAGCCCCGGTGGTGGAGCTCCGGCGTCAGCGGGGTGCGACACCGAGCGCAGTGAGCCGACCGTCGAGCCACTGCCGCAGGGCGCGCTCGGACCCGGCGTCCGCGAAGACGATGTGGGCGGCGAACGGCGCCAGCTCCGGCGACCACGTCGGCCAGAACTGGGCCATGCCCCACCCGTCGGCGGGGATGTCCTCGGAGCCGGTCGTGCGGTGCGGCACGCCGATCGGCGACAGCTGCGGACCGACGAGGGGCAGGTCGAGCAGCGACACGAGACGATCGCTCGTGGAGTTCGGCACGACGCCGTCGCCGGCCCCGTAGGCGAGGAACGTCGACGTGCCGTGCTCGCGGATCCGGCTCACCACGTTCACGTTGTCAGCGTGGTCCATCAGCATGGTCGCCGCCCCCATGAGGGCGTACGCATCGCCGGCCGAGGCCCCCTCGGGGATGACGCTCATGAACAACGGCCACAGCAGCGAGTGGAAGATGATGTCGGCGATGCCGGTGCCCCCGACCTGCAGGAACGATCCGTCGAGCTCTGGGGCCATCGCGGTGAACGCGGCACCCAGCACGGCGCCCATCGAGGTGCCCTCGTAGAGCACCCGGGTGGTGTCGAGCTTCGGCGCCTGCCGGGGTGTGCCGTCGAACGCAGGGGGCAGGTCGATCCGGAGATCGCCGAGGTGGTCCTGCACCGCCATGAGCAGCGAGACCTGGTCGACGATGCCCTGCAGCGGCATCGACGCGAGACGCCCGAAGCGTCCCGGCGTGTTCAGCTCGAGCAGGTAGCCCTGGTCGGGCCCTCCGTACTGGCGTCCGCCGTGGTTCGGCACGTCGATGCCGATCGTGGCGAGGCCCATCGCCGCGTTGGTGCTCGCGACGAAGGTCATCGTCTCCTTGGCGGCGACGAGGCCGTGGCCGTAGATCACCACCGGGGCTCCGTCGGCTCCACCGGTGGGATGCTCGGGCAGCACGAGCTGGAAGGGGATCCAGCGGTCCGTGGCGCCGTTGGCCGCTCGGGCGACGCCGTGCTGGTCCCGGAAGTCAGAGATGCGAACCTCGCCGGTCACCACTGCGGACGCGTCGCTGATGAGCCACGGGTGCTGCACCGCGACGTTGCGCATCGGGTGGTCCGCGGAGCGCGCGATGGCGGTCATCGCGTCGAGCTCGGCCGACGCGTTCGCCTCGCTGCGGATCGTGAACGAGGTGGCGCTCACCACGTCGCTCCACGGTCCGAGCCCGAGGCGCTCGACCTGCGTGCGCAGTTCGGTCAGGTACGGCGACGAGGCGTCGAGCCCGGGGGCGCGGGCGGGTGTGCCGCCGGTCGTGCCGACCAACCCACGTCCGAGCCGGGCGACGTAGGTGTGGCCGGGCTCGAATCGGGTCACGGGCCACGCCACCACGAGGGTGTCGCGGGCTCCGTGGCGAGCCGCTTCGGCGGGCACCTCGACACGGACGTCGACGGGACGGCCGGTGCTCACGTCGACGACGGACACGATGTCGCCGCCGTCGTCGGGCACCCAGTCGGCGACGACGGAACGGTCGAGCTCGAAGATGACCGGCGAGAGCGAGGCGAAGCCGTCCGCGTTCGCGAAGGCCTCGCTGGGGCCGGCACCGGGGCCGAGCTGGCGGATGACGCCCTGGGGAATCAGGTCGGTCGGCATCACGACCCTGCGGCCGGTGGCGGTCGAGCGGTCGGCGATCGTGAACTCGTTCGACGGGTACGGCAGCGCGCACGAGTGCACGGCGGCGGCCGCGCAGCTCCGCTCCGCCGGGCGGGCCGGCGGGGTCGAGGGACCACTCGGGCCGACGAGGGCACAACCCGCCGCGAGCACCGACACCGCGGCCACGACGACGAACGCTCCCCGGCGTCGTCCGGCTTGCCTGCCGACCGTCCGCGAACCGTCACCCATGTCGTCCCCCTCGCCTGTCACCTCGTCGTCGACGACCCGCCCGCACACTGCGCTGCGACGTTACCGCGTCAGGCGATGACACATGTCATCGCCCGACGGCCTGGCCTGGTCTGGCTGGGAGCTGGTGTGGCTGGGAGCTGGTCTGGCTGGCAGCGGCGGGTGCGGCCGCGAGCGGGGTGCGGCTCAGGCGCCCGTCGGAGGTGGTGGCGGCGCGACGGTGCCGGGCGGCGGCGGTGGAGCCACGGCTCCGGGAGGAGGAGGCGGCGCCACGGCAGGAGCATCCGCAGGGGGCGGAGGTGCCGCCGCACCGGGAGGGGGCGGCGGCGCCGCTGTCGCCGCGGCTGCTGCACCCGGGGGTGGCGGCGCACCCGCGGCACCGGGCGGCGGGGGCGCGATCGAGGTCATGGCGAAGTTGATCGGCCCCTGCGACTCGAGCTGGCCGAGCGCGGTGGTGCACCGCTCGCGCTGTTCGGCCAGGTCGGCCGGCGCACGGCCGGTCGACTCGAGGTAGGCGAGCGAGCCGAGGTCACGCAGGTACGCGTCCGCCTGCTTCGACGAACCGCCCGAGCTGCTCGCGCTGTTCATCGCTTCGTCCGCCTTGGCGATCGCCTGGTCGGCGAGTCCCTTGGCCTTGTCGAGGAACCCCATGTCCCCACCCCTTTCTCAAGAGCGTGCAGGGCAACGCTACCCGCTGCGCGAGACACCCCCTGACCGTCGCACGGACGGTCGCACCGACCGTTCCCCGGATGGCGTGCGGACCGACTCCGTCGTCGGTGCCGCGTGACTCAGTCCGAGACCTCGAACCCTGCCAGGTCATCCGCGAGCGCGTCGCGGAGACGCTCCGCGAGGGCGCCACGCACGGTGTGCCGGGTGAGTCGGAACGGCGCGGCGTGCAACGCCTCGGCCAGCTCGGCGGCGACCTCGGCGACACGCGGCGCCACCTGGTCGGGAGCGACGACCTCGTCGAGGAACCCGGCCTCGAGCGCCTGGGTCGGGTCGAGGGACGCTGCCAGCTGGATGGATCGGGTGAACCACTGCGGGCTCACACGGTCGCGGCACAGCTCGACGGCGAACGCCGGGACCGGCATGCCGATGCGCACCTCGGGCAGCCCGATCTTGAAGGCACCCTCGGCGCCGACGCGCACGTCCGCGCACGCCAGGAGGATGCCGCCCATCGCCAGCGCGTGACCGGTCACACCGAACACCACCGGGATCGGGAACTCGTAGAGCCGCAGCCCGAGCTCGGCGCCCCGGCCGAGCAGGTCTCGTGCCTGCTCCGGACCGCTGGTCATGACCTTCAGATCGAAGCCGGCGGAGAACTTGCCCTCGCGCCCGATGAGCACGACCGCCTTGGCATCGCTCGCCTCGACCTCGTCGAGCGCGCGCTCGACGGCGTCGAGCATGGCGTGGCTCAGCGCGTTCGCCTTGCCGTCGTCGAGCTGGACCGTCGCCACGTCACCGGCGAAGGAGAGCGTTGCGGGAGCACCCGCGGTCGTGTCGTCGGTCACGTGGTTCCCCCGTGGTCGCAGTCGGTCGTCGATCGCGAGATCGTCAGTAGTCGAAGTCGTCGCGGGGCTTCGCCACGCACGGCTTGTCGTGGCAGACGTTGGTGATGACGCCATCGGCCTGGAAGAACGCCTTCTTCTGAGCGATCACCTGCGGCTGACGTCGCGGGTCCTCGTGCGGGTCGGCGCACTTGGCGTCCTCGGCGTTGCCGGCGTTCGCACCGGTGCAGTCGGCCTTCCACTGCTCACCCATGATCGGCGTGATGTTGCCGAGCGGCGGGGGCAGCGTGCCGGCGTCCCAGAAGTAGAGCGCGGAGCCGTCGAGCGGGAACTTCGCGATCCCGGTCAGGTTCCAGAAGGGCTCCGGCACGAAGTCGGCGTCCTGCGCGAGCTCCGGCTGGTACACCGGGATCTTGAGCGTGCGTGCGATGTTCTGCGCGGTGATCGGTGCGACCTGGTGGTCACCGAAGGCGACGGTCATCAGGATGTGCTTCGGCGGGGTCAGCTCGTAGACACGATCGGTCAGGTGCTGGACGTAGCCGCTGGTCTCGCCGCGGTCCCAGAGCATCTGCAGCAGACCGAAGATGAGCTGCTGGTCGAGGGCGTTCGGGTAGGCGCCGCGGAGCACGACGGCGTACTCGTCGAAGTCGACGCTGCGGTTGAGCAGCGTCGAGTAGTTCATGCCGCCGACGCCGAAGCTGGCCTTGGTCCAGTCCTGTGCGATCGCCGTGACGGCGCCGCCCATGATCGCACCCTGGCTGTTGCCGTCGAAGTAGGCGGACTCGGTGTTGATCATGTTCGCACCGGAGGTGGTCTGGAACTCCGGAGCGTTGCCGAGGCCGTCGAGGTGGATCATCAGTCGACCGAGGTACAGGGTGTTGATCAGGCTCTGCTGCAGACGGTCCGGAACCGACGGGAACTTGGAGATGTCGCTCAGCGCCTCGACGGCGTAGCTGACGTCCTCACGGGACATCCCGATCCAGTTGGTCGCGCAGTAGAGGGCGTTGTTCTTCGCCGCGGTCTCCTGGACCTGGCTCGACGCCGCCTCGTTCGAGGAACCGAGCAGGCCGTGGCCGTACACGACGGGCGTGGCCTCGCCGTTCTCGATGCCCTCGCTGGGAACCGAGCAGGTGAAGTCGGCGGTGTACTTGCCCGTCGACACCGGACGACCCGACGCCATGCTGTAGGTCATGCTCGAGCCGGGCACGCCGCCCTGGTCGAGGTAGAGCGGCACCTCGAAGGTGCCCTTGACGACCTTGTCGATACCCGGACGCAGGTCCTCACGGATGGTCTCGGTGACCTTGAACGTCGGTGCCTGACCGTTGAGCTGGCCGAAGGCGTCGTCACGCATGGCCAGGACACGCCCGGCGAGCGACTGCGCCGAGGCGACCGTGAAGTGCCACGACAGGTAGAGGTCGGAGCGGTTGACGCCGGCGGTGGCGAGCTCCTGGAAGATCGGCTCGAACGTGGCGCGGCGGTCGAGCAGCCGCGGCTCGGTGACCGTGTTGTTGTCGCGCAGCACGCGGAAGGTGATCGGCGCCTCGAGCACCTGGCCGGCCGAGCCGCGCAGGTCGCGCAGGGCGATGGCGAAGCGGTGGGTCTCGATCAGCGAGATCGCCGGACGGAGGATCAGCGCGCGGTCCTGGTCGCTGGTCGCACGGGAGTCCATCTCGGCCCAGTGGGGCACGAGCTGACCGGTGTCGAGGTCGACGATGACGCTCGCCGACTCCGAGGTGATCGACTTGCCGATGTCGCCCTCGTTCGGGAAGGCGGTCTGGTCGAAGCTCAGCCCGGGCACGTGGACGAGGATCGGGGTCGAGGGCGAGAAGCCGTCGTTGAGGTTCCACTGCGCCGGGTCGAAGGTGGCGCCGTCGACGTTGGCGAGCAGGCCGGTGGGCAGATCCACACGGCGGCCGGTGCCGGTCGAGTTGTCCTCGACGGTGTACATGTCGCTCGGGAACGGCAGCAGGCAGCTGCGGGTGCTGTAGATCTCGCAGCCCTCTGCGTTGACCTCGAGCGCCGCCTGCAACTGGGATTCCTGCTCGGCGCTGAGCGGGGTCTCGTCGGGCGCGTCGCCGGAGACGGCCGCTGCCTCGGACTCCTCCGCCGGCGGGTTACCGGCCGAGATGTCACCGGTGAATGCGGGTTTGTTGACCTCGTCCGGCGCACACGCCAACGCCATGAGCGCCACGGCGGTGACCAGGATCGGCAAGCGGAATCGAACGTTCACAGCGTTCCTCTGTCTCGACCAGTCATAGACGTGCCGACCCTAGCCGTGGGCCGGCGCGACCGGGAAAACCGCTGACGGCCCCTCAGCGACCGCAGTGCGGCCAGGGGCGGGTGCCCCGCATGCGCAGTAGGAGCAGCGCCCGGTAGTCCTGCTCCTGCGGCGACGCCGCGGCCGGATCGCCCGAGCCGCCCACCGCCCGCCAGGTCGTGTGGTCGAACTGGTAGGCGCCGCGGTAGCGGCCCGTCGACGACACGATCGAGTAGTTGCCGCGCGACTCGCACTGGCGGATCTTCGCGAGCGTCGCCGATTCCGAGGCCGTCGGATTGCCCAGCGCTCCCCCGGACGACGGCGCGGGTGCCGAGCCGCCCGACGAGGCCCCACCGGACGACGGGCGCGACGGGGCGCTCGCCGAGGGGTTCGATGCGGCGGCGGCCGCACGGGCGGCCGATGCCTTCTCACGGGCCTCGCGTTCCTGGGCCGCCTGCCGTGCCGCCCTCGCCGAGGCGAGCGCCGCCTCGGCGTCCCGCTCGAACGCGGCGGCCTGGATCTGGTCGAACTCGGCTGCCTGCAGCTCGACCTCGAGGCGGTCGAGCTCCTCGGCGGCGCCGATCTTCTCCGGCTCGTTCGACGCCTTCAGCTCGGCGAACCGCTCCGCCGCGTCTCCCGCCGAGCTGGACTGCTCCAGCGACAGGTTCGCCTGCCACGACAGCGCCTGGGCCTGCTCCGGGTCGAGCGAGGACCGGAAGATGGCCGCCTGGCCGCCGTCGATGTACGCGGCGACCGCGAACTCGCGGAGCTCGCGGCGTGCCTGGGCGATCTCCTCGGTCAACTGCTCGTCGGCCTGGCCGAGCGCGGCCAGACGTCCGGTCGCTGCGTCGAGCCGAGTGCGCACGTCCGCGACGGTCGCCTCGGCGTCGACCCGATCTGCGGTCGCTGCGGCGAGACGGGACTCCGCGGTGGCGACGGGATCCGGAGCACTCGACGCGGGCGCCACGAACGACACCAGCACGCAGGCGATGGTGGCGGCGACGAGCAGGCCACGTCGGGCCACCGCGGTGCGGGCGCGCGTGGTGCCCGAGGTCGCGGTGCGGGCGGTCGAGCGAGGATCGGTCCAGAAGTCGCAGGAGGTCATGTGGTTCTTCAGCCGTCTGAGGGGGAGGTCGGGCGTGCCGTACTGCGTACCGACGGCCGGTGGCACAGCCGCGCAGTTTGTCACGAATCCGCAATGAACGGAAGCTCCCCGTCATGATCGGCACGCGAACGGCACGATCAAACCTCTTCGCACATCGCTGTTGCGGAAGCGCTCGCCCGGGACCGCCGTCGCGGCACGTTCGCGTCGGACTCCGGTCGGCGTCCGGATGGGCTGCAGGCCGGTCGCAGTTCAGGCCGGTCGCAGCTCAGTCCTGTCGGCGACGTCGGGCGAGCAGCACGACGACGAGCAGGGCGACGATCGCCGACACCGCAGCGGCGATCACCACCGCGCGGTTCGCGGTCCCGGTCTGGGGCGCAGGCGCCACCGGCACATCGCTCGGCGTGCGCGACGCGGCACCGGAGGAGCCGTTCAGCGCGATGCCGGATGTCACCGCCGGTTCGGCCGACGTCTCGGCGGCGGGCGCCGCCTCGTCCTCTGGCTCGGTCTCGAGCGGTCCCGCCTCGGGTGACGCAGCCTCGGCGGGAGCGGGCTCGTCACGTGCCGGCTCGACGGGAGCGGGGGTCGGGTCCGCTGGCGCCGGGTCCGCGGGCGCCGGATCGAGCAGGGCCTCGACGGGCGCCGGATCGTCGGCCGGCGTCGATGCCGACGGTCGGGGGCGCTTCGGGTCGTACGCGGCCATTCAGAGCTCTCCAGTTCCACTCGACAGCGGTTCGGGCGCTGTCTCACCCATGCCGAGGCGCGTGGCCAGTCGGTCGAACTCATCGGCGGCCTCGGCGGCACCGTCACGGTGCAGCGCGTGGACCGGCAGCGACTGCGCCGCCGCCTCGGCGACCGCGGCGCGGAGTCGCACCGACGGCTCGAGCACCAGCGACGGATGCGTCTCGGCGAGCTGGCCGGCCCAGTAGGCGGCGTCACGGGTGCGGCCCAATCGGTTGATGACGATGCCGGCGACGGCCGGTCGTCCACCGCGACGCTCGGCGATCCGCGACACGTTGAGCAGGATCTGCTCGACACCGTCGGAGCTCCACGCAGCCGGCTCGGCGACGATGAGCACGTGGTCCGCAGCGAAGAGGGCGTTGACCGTGAGCAGTCCGAGCGACGGCGGGCAGTCGATGATGACGTCGTCCGCGTCGTCGACCACACCCGACAGCGCGACCGCGAGGCGGTCCTGCGCGCCGATGACGTCCATCGCCAGCTGGTGCTCGCGCTGCGCGAGCCGCGGCGAGCTCGGTGCGACACGCACGGTCGACCGCATCGGTTCCATGGTCCACGCGGAGTCGGTGACGATCTCCCGCAACGAGCCGGGGCGCTCGGCATCGAGGGCCACGTCGATCGTCGCCGACGCGTCCCACACGCCCAGTCCCGTGGTCGAGTTGGCCTGCGGGTCGAGGTCCACGACCAGGACACGTCGACCCCGCGCGGCTGCGGCCGCGGCCAGGCCGAGGGACACCGTCGTCTTTCCGACGCCGCCCTTCTGGTTCACCACCGCCGTGACACCCATGGGAACACGGTAGCGCCTGCCCCCTCCACGGCTGGGGGACGACCTGCAGCGGCGGCGAGTCCTCACCCGCCCGCGACGGTGCGACACTTCGGTCATGCCGGAGCTCCCCGAGGTCGAGACCATCCGACGCCAGCTCGAGCCGCTGCTCGTCGGCGCCGACGTCGTCGACGCCTGGGCGTTCCCGTCGGCGAAGTTCGACCAGGCCCCGCTCGCGGTCGGCCACACGATCACCGAGGTCGCTCGGCGCGGCAAGTACCTGCTCATGACGCTCGTGCCCAGCGACCCGCGGGCGGCCGGGACGGACCGCCGCCAGCTCGTGGTGCACCTGGGCATGACGGGCCGGCTCGCCGTGCTCGCCGACGAGGCGCAGCTGCGCGCCGAGGCGTCGAGCTTCGGCCACCTCCGTGCCAGGTGGGACCTCGAGGACGGGCGGGTGCTCGTGTTCGACGACATCCGACGCTTCGGCCGGCTCGCGGTCGTCGAGTTCGGTCGCCACGACGAGCTCCCGACCCTCGCGGCGCTCGGCCCCGAGCCGTGGGACGCCGCCTTCACGCCGGAGCACCTGAGAGCAGAGGTCAACTCGCGACGGCGTGCGGTCAAGACGTTGCTGCTGTCCCAACGGGTCGTCGCCGGCGTCGGCAACATCTATGCCGACGAAGCGCTCTGGCGCGCCGGCGTCCACCCCGGTGCGCGCCGTCTGACGATCGCGCAGTCGCAGCGCCTCCGTGACACCGTGCGCGACGTGCTGCAGGCGGGTGTCGACAACGGCGGGACCACGCTGCGCAACTACCGCGACGCCGAGGGCGGCAGCGGCACCAACCAGCGTCACCTCGACTGCTACGGCCGGTACGGCGAGCCGTGCGCTCGCTGCGGCGAGACACTGCGGCGCAGTGTGATCGACGCCCGCACCACGTCGTTCTGCCCCGCGTGTCAACGGAAGTGATCGCTCGTGCGTATGAACGATCGGGTGTTCGTTCACGATCTGTGACGTTTCACCACTTCTCTGCACGGTCCAGACGGCCGTGCTAGATTGCGATTGCGTTACGAAGCGCCGTGACGTGCCGCGACGACTCTCTCCCCGAGGCGAACCCACAGCTGTGACGACGATCGAATCCACATCTGCCGGCCAGACGACCGACCGACCCGCCGCTCCGCGCCGGGCGACCTCTCGCCGACTCTCCCGCTCACGACTGGCCACCGCAGCGCTCGCGGCCGCCGCCGTGTGCCTGTTGCCCACGGCCACCGCGCCGGTCAGCGCGGCACCGACCCAGGACAAGACGCTGGCGCAGCTCCAGAAGGAGCGCGACGCCGTCCGCCAGAAGAAGGCGGCACAGGCCAGCGAGGTCAACGCGCTCGAGGCGACCGACGCACAGGTCAACGCAGCGCTCACCGCGCTCAACGCCAACGTGAACGCGCAGCAGGACCAGCTCGAAGAGGCCGAGCGTGCCGTGAGCCAGGCCAACGCCGACAAGGTCGCCGCCGAGACGGCGCAGGCCGAGAAGCAGGCAGAGCTCAACGAGATCACCGCCCAGATGAAGTCCTCGGCGGTCGAGGCCTACGTCAACATGGGCAGCAACGACTCGTTCTCGACGCTCGGCTCGAGCGACATCAACGACACCGTCAACAAGCGCACCCTGCTCGCGGTCAAGGCCAACGAGAACGTCGACCTGGCCGAGCGCTTCCGCTCCGTCCAGGAGGACCTCGAGATCCAGCGTGCCGCGGCGGCCGACGCCGAGCAGCGCGCCATGCAGCACCAGGCGGCGGCCGACGAACGGCTCGACGAGCTGAACGCCGCCTACGCCGAGCAGCAGGCGTTCGCCGCGCAGGTCGAGCAGCGCATCGAGGCGGCGCTCGCCGAGGCGGACTCGCTCGCGGCCCTCGACTCGAACCTGTCCAGCACGATCAGCGCGAAGCAGGCCGAGATCGCCAAGGCGGTCGCCGCACAGCGCGCGGCCGAGAAGGCACGTGCCGACCAGCGCAAGGCCCAGAACAAGCCCGTCGCCTCCGGTGGTGGCGGCGGCGGCCGAGGCAGCGGTGGCGGCGGCTCCACCCCGCCGATCATCGGCGGCGCGGGCATCGTGACCGTCGGCGGCATCAGGGTGCACTCCTCGATCGCCGGCAACCTGCAGGCCCTGCTCGGCGCGGCCTCCGCCGCGGGCATCAACTTCGGCGGCGGCGGCTACCGCGACTCCAGCGGTCAGATCGCGACCCGTCGGAACAACTGCGGCGACGGCCACTACAACATCTACGAGAAGCCCGCCTCGTCGTGCCGTCCTCCCACCGCTCGCCCCGGCACCTCGATGCACGAGCGCGGCCTGGCGATCGACTTCACCCAGGGTGGATCGACCCTGACCCGCAGCAGCTCCGGCTTCCACTGGCTCAAGGCGAACGCCGCGAGCTTCGGCTTCTACAACCTGCCGTCGGAGCCGTGGCACTGGAGCACCAACGGCAACTGATCCTCTGGGGCGGCTCGCCCCTCAGGGATCGCAACGTCGGATCGCATCGGGGCCTCAGCCCCGCAGCTGATCCATCAGCCGCTCCACGGCCGGGCCGATCTCGTCGGGCGTCAGCGCGGGCGGCGGGACGACCACCCGGCGCACACCGAGTCGCTCGAGCTCGGCGAAGCCGGCCGCATCCCCGGGGGCTCCGGTCGACAACTCGATGGCATCGGCGTCGCGTCCCGCCTCGTCGGCGGCCGCACGCATGACGTCGAGCAGACGCCCGAGGTCGTCGTACTTGGCCGGGAAGAACCCGTCGCCGAGACGGCCGGCGCGCCGAGCGGCGACCTCGGTGTGCCCACCCACCACGATCGGCACGCTGCCGTCGACCGGCTTCGGATTGGAGAGCGCGCGGTCGAAGGAGCAGAAGCGGCCGTGGAACGTCGGCTCCTCGGCGCCCCACAGCTCACGCAGCGCGGCGACGTACTCGTCGGTCCGGGCGCCGCGGTCGGCGAAGGGCACACCGATCGCGTCGAACTCCTCCTCGAGCCAACCCACGCCGATGCCGAGGCGGACACGACCGCCCGAGAGCTGGTCGAGCGTGGCGACCTCCTTGGCGAGCACCAGCGGGTTGCGCTGCGGGAGGATCAGGATCCCGGTGCCCAGCAGCACCCGTCGCGAGTGGGCGCCGAGCCACGTCAGCCAGATCAGGGGGTCCGGGATGGGTGACTGCTCACCGCCGGGCATCCGACCGCTGCTGCGGTACGGGTACGTCGACTCGTAGCCGGCCGGCACCACGACGTGCTCGACGGTCCAGACCGACTCGACCCCGTGGGCGTCGCACGCCTCGCCGAGCGCAGCGGCGCCCTCGGGGCCGCCGAGCTGTCCGATGTTCGCGAAGGAGATGCCGACGTCCATGGGCGGACGCTATCCGGATCGCCAGCGCGCCGGACCACAGCGCGCCGGATCGCCAGTACGCCGGATCGCCAGCGCGCTCAGTCCTGGTCGTCGTCGAACACGTCGGCGACGAGCGCCTCGTCGGCCACGACCGCACGATCGCCGCCGAGCTCCTTGGCACGCAGCAACCCGGCGTCCGCGACCCGGAGGATGACGTCGCCGTCACCACCGACAGAGGAGTGTGCGATGCCGAAGGAGCAGGTGAACGGCGGGATGCGGCTGCTCCCCACCGCCCTTGCCAACGCCCCGCGGAGCCGGTCGATCGCCTCGATCGAGATCTCGACGGACATGTTCGGGTAGACGAGCACGAACTCCTCGCCGCCGAGCCGTGCCACCACGTCGTTGCCGCGCACGTTGTCGCGCAGCACGCCTGCGAACAGCTGGAGCGCCTTGTCACCGACCTCGTGTCCGAAGTTGTCGTTGAGCCGCTTGAACTTGTCGAGGTCCGCGAGGACCATCACGAACGGCGTCGAGGCCTCGATCAGCTCGGCCACCTCGGCCTCGAGCGTCCGCCGGTTCGGCAGTCCGGTGAGCCCGTCGGTCGACGCCTCGTGCCGGGTGCTCTCGAGTGTCCGCAGCGAGCCGAGCCGGTTGCCCACCAACGACGACAGACCGACGAGCTGCTCGACGACCTCGGGGCCCGGCGGAGCGCCGTCGTCGCCGGTGACGTGCAGCACGCCGAGCTGGCGCCCGGCGACGGTCACGGGCACGCACACCGCGGAGCAGTTCCCGTAGGGCCGGCCGCGCAGCTTCGGGCAGGCGTTGATGGTCTCGGAGCTGTCGAAGACGCTGACCTGCCCGCGCCGCAGCGCGACGCAGCCGCTGATGACGTCGACCGGACACCCGGGTCCGCCGGCCTCGGTGCTCGCCGCGACCGACGTGAGCCGAGAGGTGCCGCGCTCGGAGAGCAGCAGCTCGCCACGGTGACGTCCGCCGACGATCCCGAGCGCCTCGCCGATGACCTCGTAGGCGCCGGGCTCGTCGTCGGCCAGCTCGAGTGCCTCGAGGATCATGCGGCTGCGTTCGCCCCAGGCGGCTCGGCGTTCGAGCACGTCGAGCCGGTCGGCCACCGACCGTGCGGCCGCGTCGATCTCGGTCCCGAGCACGACGAGCTCCTCGGGACCCTGCAGCACCGACGCCACGGCAGGTCGTTCAGCGCCGATGCGGGCCACCGCGCTGCGCAGACCGCGCACCGGGCGGTCGAGCTGACCGGCGAGGCGCGCACGGGCGAGCACGACCGTCGCCGCGCTCAGCAGCGCGCCGAGCACCGCGACGCCGAGGCCCCAGGTGGTGCGACGGGTCGCGGTCGACGCGTCGTCGGCCGCTGCTGCATCGAGTGCGTCGACGGCATCGGCCGACGTCGAAGCGGCGGCGGCGAACAACTCGTCGAGAGCAGTCAGCTCGTTGCCGAGCTCGAGCGGGTCGCCCCCGGTCCGGTCGACCGCCTCGTCGACCGCATCGACGTAGGCGAGCGCGGCGTCGTCCGCCGCGGCCGACGTCGCAACGACACCGCCCACCGCGTCGTCCCCGTCGTCCGCGGACGATCCGGCGGCAGCGTCGATCGACATCCTGGCGGCGTCGGATCGGCGGGCGAGCTCGTCGGGCGACGTCACCGCCTGGCCCACGCCGACGGCCACCGAGGCGAGCACCGCGGCGTTCAACTCATCGAGGGCCACTCGGGACTCGAGCCGCGACGTGGCGTCACGGACGAGCTGGGACTCGGCGTCAGCCGCCGACCGGGCGCTGAGGAGCAACACGGACGTGGCGGCGAGCGTGACCAGCAGGACGACGACCGGGACCGCGGCCACCGCGATCGCCCGGTCGGCGAGTCCGCTGTGTCGAGCAACTGCCGGGGCAACCTCCGGGGCAACCGCTGGCGGAGGTGTCGGCGCCGACGCGCCCTCGGTCGGATCGGTGGAGCGACGAGCGGGCGACGGCGCGCTGCCGCCGATCCTCGCCGCCGAGACCACCGGTCCGTCGACCGGTCGCAGGTCGACGACGGGCTCGAGCTCCGCGTCGGCCGGATCCGTCGACGTCGTGCCGGGCTCGTCGGGTGATCGGGCGGGGTCGGGCGGGGGCTCCTCTGGCGGGGTCGCGGCGCCACGAGCGATCCGAGTGGTCTCGGAGTCCGACGCCGGGGTCCGGGGCGCTGTGGTCCGGGTCGCTGGGTCGGACGGCGCGGGATCGACCGGCGCGGGATCGGTCGACGCAGGGTCTCCAGGTTGGTGCGTCGTGAGGTGCAGCGCCGGTGGCGCGGAAGCCCGTTGGCCGTCGTCCGGCCGGGATCCCGCCGTCGGTTCACGCCCCCGGACGTTCCCGGGATCGGGCTCTCTGATCACTCGGTTCTGCTCCCCAGCATCGCCGAGAGGGTAGCAAGGCGCGCGCGGGCCTTCGATGGGCACTGACACCCATCGACGCATCGCCACGCCACCCCCGAGTCGCCCAGGAGCCCTCTCCTCCGTCACCGGCGCGACGCACTCATCGACGCGCTCCGTTCCTCGCACGCCATCTTCGCACTCCGACACCGGGATCGCGCGCAGGGCGCGCCATCGGTCACTCTTCGCGTCACGGGACTGGCAAAAGTGCCCGATTGCACTCCAACTGCTTGCCAAGTGCGGTGTTGCTCCACTACTCAAGGCACAACCGTTTCACGCGGATGTTCGCCTTCCTCGATCCGAGGCAGGTTCCGTGGAACGGTCTTCGGGGGAGATCGAGTCGTGCTGCGACGTCGATCGGCGAGCCGCCGAACAGGGCCCAGCGACGCGATCAGGGAGACACGATGCGAGTTCGACCGACCCGGCTCCGGCCGGCACGACGCAGGGCAGGTGCCGCCATCCTGGCGACCGCCGTCCTGTCCGGTGGCCTCGTCGCCGCGACGACCACCACGACCAGCGCGGCCCCGGTCAACACGACCGTGCAGACCAGCTGCGGCGCGCGTGACAACGACCCGGCGACCGTCGACGCCCTCGACCTCGCCTCCAAGCTGATCGGCTCCAACCGCCTCGCGGTGGCGCTGCAGATCTCGGCCGGCGACATCCCCGAGACCGCGGGCCTCGACCAGGAGATCAACGCCTCGTTCAACTGGTCGGCCACGATGGACCAGACGCTGATCGACCAGGCAGCGGCGCTCATCCCGTCGATCCAGATCCGCAACCTGTCGGGCAACATGATCGTGCGTGGCCCGAGCAGCGTGGGTTCGTTCGCCGGCACCGCGCCCGACGTCAACATCTCCCCGCAGCCCGGCCAGCCCGCGGCCATCCCGCTCGGCACGTACGGCGGTCCGATCACGACCACCGGCGGCGGCATCATCACCTACCGCGTCGGCGACCTGCGCTTCGACGCCACCATGTCGGTGCCGAGCGCCGGACTGTCGCTCAACCTGAAGCTCGCGTGCAGCGTCACCGGCTCGAACCTCATCGCCAAGACGACGGTCAAGGATCCTGACGCCCCCGTCTTCGACCCCGAGGTGATCGCGCTCGAGGCACCCGCCGGCGGCACCGCCACGGTCGACCTGATGGGCACCGTGATCAAGCCCGGCAAGACCCCGCTGCTTCCCGAGACCCTTCGCATCGTCGAGCCGCCCGCCGGTGGTTCCGCGACGATCACGAACGGCGTCTTCACCTTCACCGCACCCGACGCCGCGGGCACGTACTCGACGACGGTCGAGGTCTGTGGCGCCCCGAAGGAGGAGTCGGGCACGCCCGGCATCAACGAGCGTCAGCTGCTGACGCTCGGTGCGAACTGGCCCGACGTGGGCCGCGGTGGCGGTCTGCCGATCGTCGGTGACGCACTCCTGCCCCGCCCGATCGCCTTCTCGCTGAAGGTGGGCGACGAGGAGACCCGCCTCATCTGGACCGCACGCCACGCGCTGGCTCCGTTCGGTTCCTTCCCGATCCCCGGCCTGGAGCCGACGCCGCAGAACTGGGCGCCGGAGAGCTCCGCAGGCATCGTCGGTGACTACGCCACCGTCGCGGTCTACGACGGCGTGTCCCCCGCTGCGGTGCAGTCCGCGCTCGAGGCGCTGCCGAGCATCGGCGCCGGCAACGTCATCGTCACCGGCGTCAAGGGTGACGCGGCCCGCCCGAACGTCGTGACCGGCCTCGAGGTCGAGTTCGTCAACGACAAGGCCGAGCAGGACGTCGCGACGCTGGCCGTCGGCCAGTGGTACGCCGCCCCGCCGCAGGAGGCGCTGGACCGCATCAACGCCGTGATCGCCGGACTGACCTCCAGCCTGACCCCGGATCCGGATGCGCCCCCGGGGCCGTTCGAGGGCATGACCCCCGAGCAGATCGACAAGGCCATCGGCGACAAGCTGCTCGCCAGCTTCGTCGGCGGCCCGGCGGTCACCAGCGAGGAGTGGACCGCCTGGGTCATGAGCAAGCTCAACCTGGGCGAGCTCGTCCCGGCGCTCACCAAGTTCATCGACGGGCTCTTCCCCCGGAAGATCGACCCGTCGACGATCGAGCAGGGCGAGGCCGGCACGCCGCCGCAGCAGCTCTGCGCACAGGGCATCGTCGAGGTGACGGTGGCCGAGGTCCAGAACCAGTCCGAGACCCCGACCGACGCACCGCAGGTCGGTGGTGTCAGCGACACCCGCGGCGGAACGGGCATCGGCTTCGTCGGCTGATCCTCACCGACTGCTGAGACTCCGACGAGGGGGCGTGGGCGACCACGCCCCCTCGTCGCGTCCACGGGCGAACGCCGCGACGGCGACGCCGCACTGTCGCACTGCGCACGGCACACTGAGGTCGAACAGAGGTTCGCCCTGAGTGTCACACCTCGTCGACAGGATGGAGCCATGTCCGACACCACGACGCTCCACTCCGCCCGACGTGCCCACACCGTGCCGACGCATCCCTCCGTGCGCCGACACCGCCGGGACGTCGCCACCTGGGCGCTCGCCCACGGCCACGTCGTGCACCGCGATGCGCTGGCGGTCATCGTCGCCTCCCGGGTGGACTCCTCGGGTCGCATCTCGTTCCGCTGGACGGCCCGCAACGTGGCACTCGTGCTGTGGTCGGGCGCGCGCTCGTGGTGCGATCGGCACGGCGCCGCACCACCTCCCGACCTTGCGGCGACGCTGGCGACCTACCTGCGCTACGTGTCGGCCCACCGCCTGCTCGATCCTGGCTCCGACTCGCCCGCGTCGCTGCGTCGGGCGGTCGCGGAGCACCGCGGACCAGAGGCGCGCAGCCGGTCCAACCACCCGACCGCCGGCGCCCGCCGCGCTGCGCCGGTGCTGCCGCTGGGCACCGGCTGACGGGGCGACTGCTCGCCGGTCACGCCAGGTCGAAGAAACGCAGCAGCTCGTCGAGCCCGTCGTAGGTGTCCGTGCGGGGCCAGACGTGACCCACCTTCGGGATCATGATGAGCTCGACGGTCGTGCCGTCGCTGCACCCGCTCCAGATCCACCGTTCGATGCCGCCGTCATCGGTGCGACGCTCCGGGTCGATCGCACAGCCGTCGGCAGCCGCCCACGCGGCGACCGACCCCGGGACGTCGGGGAACGGTGCGCTCGAGACGATCGCACCGAGCGCCAGCCCACCGTGGAACGGCACGACCAGGTCCGGATCCGAGTGCTGGTGCAGCAGCGACAACGGCTCCGACGGCGTGCAACCGGTGACGTTGCTCCCGCTCATCGGGGCGACGGCAGCGAACCGCCCCGAGTGGGCGCACGCGTACGCATAGGTCATGAGCGCACCGTTCGAGAAGCCGGTCATGTAGAGCCGGTCGGCATCGGCGTCGTCGCGGGCGAGCACCTCGTCGATCACCTGGGTGAGGAACGCGGCATCGTCGGTGCCGACCAGGTTCGCCGGCGGACAGCACGGACCCATGTTCCAGGAGTTCGCGAGGCCCTGCGGGAACACGGCGAGGAACTCGTGCTCCGCGATCGCGCCTCGCCAGTCGGCAGAGGTCGACATCGCCCCGGCATCGACGCCGAGCCCGTGCAGCACGAGCACCACGGGCAACCGCGTGGCCGGCGCGTCCTTCGGAGCGATCACGGTGTAGGAGCGCTCGATCGGGCCGCTCTGCACCGTCACCCGCTCCACGACGATGTCGTCGGGCTCGGTCGGTCCGGGCGGTGCGGTCGAGCTCGTCGTGGCGTCGGGTTGTGTCGTGCTCGAGGTCGTCGTCGTCTCGACCTCGTCGGTGCCGCTGTCGTCGCCGAGCAGGCTCACGGCGAGCACGACGATCGCCGCCGCGGCGACGAGCGCGAGCGCGACGCCGGCGACGATCCACTTGGTCTCGCTCCTGGTCGACGCCACCGTGCTCCGCTCTCTCCGACGGTCATCGGTCGCCGTCGCCGGGCCGAGTGTACGAGCCGACGTCTCCGTCACGGCGCCAGCGCACTCCCCGATCCCGCCGGCTGTCGCCACGCCGGTTCCCTCGGCGCCGACGCCGGTCGGCTCCCGTTTCTGACGGGTCGTCAGTTCGCACTAGCGTCGGCCGGCGATGAGCGACACCACCGCCGAGTCGAGCGCATCGACACCCGCAGCGTGGCCCGACGAGGCGACCTTCCGCGCCGAGATCCGCGACTGGATGGCCGAGCACCTGACCGGTGAGTTCGAGATCCTGCGCCACCGCGGCGGTCCCGGCGACGAGCACGCGTTCGTCGAGGAACGCATGGCCTGGGAGCGCGAGCTCGCCAGCGGCGGTTGGACCGCGGTCGGCTGGCCGGTGGAGCACGGCGGACGAGGCCTGCCGATCCACCTCGAGGTCGCCTTCCACGAGGAGTACGCGGCGGCCGGCGGACCGGGACGCGCCGGGCTGATCGGCGAGGGGCTGCTGGGCCCGACGCTCGTGCACTTCGCTTCACCCGAGATCCAGCAGCGCTTCCTCCCGGGCATCGTCTCGGGCACCGAGTTCTGGTGCCAGGGCTACTCCGAGCCGAACGCCGGCTCCGATCTCGCGAACGTGAAGACCCGAGCCCGACTCGAGGGCGACGAGTGGGTCATCGACGGCCAGAAGGTGTGGACGTCGCTCGCGCAGTGGTCGCAGTGGTGCTTCGTCGTGTGCCGCACCGAGGAGGGCTCCCAACGACACCAGGGCCTGTCCTACCTGCTCGTCCCGATGGACCAGCCCGGCATAGAGATCCGTCCGATCCGGCAGATCACCGGCACCGCCGAGTTCAACGAGGTCTTCTTCGACGGCGCCCGCACCAGTGCGGGGCTGTGCGTCGGCGCACCCGGCGAGGGCTGGAAGGTCGCGATGGGCACCCTCGCGTTCGAACGTGGTGTGCTCACGCTCGGTCAGCAGATGGCGTTCCACCGCGAGCTGACCGAGATCACCGAGACGGCTCGCGAGCGTGGACTGACGAACGACCCCGTCATGCGACAGCGCCTGGCCGCCACGTGGTCACGCCTGCGCATCATGCGCTGGAACGCGCTGCGTGCGCTGCGCGTCGACGAGAACGTCGCGCTGCCCCGCGAGGCGATGATCAACAAGCTGTACTGGGCCAACCTGCACCGCGACATGGGCGAGCTCGCCGCTGACGTGCTCGGCCCGGCGGCGATGTTGACCCGCTACTCCGAGGCGGACGAGGGCGACGCCGGCGAGCTCGAGATGGGCGCGGCCCACAAGCTGTTCTTCTTCAGCCGCTCCGACACGATCTACGGCGGCTCCGACGAGATCCAGCGCAACGTCATCGGCGAGCGCGCCCTCGGCCTGCCGCGCGAACCGCGCTGACCCCCCCTGATCACCGCCCCCTGATCACCCGACCCATCACCGCCGACCGAACGAGGACACACGACATGGCCCAGCCCGCACCCATCGAACCACCCGGCCGGGGTCTGCTCGACGGCCAGACCGTCGTCGTGACCGCGGCTGCGGGATCGGGCATCGGCGGCTCGCTCGCCCGGCGCTGCCTGCTCGAGGGCGCAAGGGTCGTGATCTCGGACGCGCACGAGCGTCGGGTCAACGAGACGGCCGACGCGCTCGCCGAGGAGTTCGGCGCCCGCCCGGTCGCGCTGCGCTGCGACGTCACCTCCGAGGACGACGTGCAGGCGCTGCTCGCCGCGGCGCTCGACGACCTCGGCCACATCGACGTCTGGATGAACAACGCGGGCCTCGGTGGGAACGGTCTGGTCACCGAGCTGACCGACGACCAGTGGTCGAAGGTCCTCGACGTCACGCTGACCGGCACCTTCCGCTGCCTGCGGGCGGTCCTGCCGCACATGTACGAGCGCGGCGCCGGTGCGATCGTGAACAACGCGTCGGTGCTCGGCTGGCGTGCCCAGGACCGTCAAGCCCACTACGCCGCTGCCAAGGCCGGCGTGATGGCGCTGACGCGCTGCACGGCGATCGAAGCCGCCGAGCACGGCGTGCGCGTCAACGCGGTCGCGCCGAGCCTGGCGATGCACCCGAACCTCGAGAAGGTCACGCCCCCCGGCCTGCTCGAGGAGCTCAAGGCCAGGGAGGCCTTCGGTCGCGGCGCCGAGCCGTGGGAGGTCGCCAACGTCATGGTCTTCCTGGCGAGCGACCTGTCGTCGTACATGACGGGCGAGGTCGTGCCCGTCTCGAGCCAGCACGCCTGAACACGACATCGAGGAGCACCCATGACCACCGTCGTCGCCTCACCCGCCGAACTGCTCGAGCTCGACGGCGCCGATCTCGGCGTCACCGACTGGTCGACGGTCACCCAGGAGCAGATCGGCCTGTTCGCCGATGCCACGGGTGACCACCAGTGGATCCACGTCGACGTCGAGCGCGCCACGGCCGAGTCACCCTTCGGCGGACCGATCGCCCACGGCTACCTCACGTTGTCGCTGGTCAACCTGTTCCTGCCGCAGCTGCTCGAGGTCCGGGGCGCGTCCATGGGCGTGAACGTCGGCCTCGACAAGGTGCGCTTCCCGTCGCCGGTCCCGTCCGGTTCACGCCTGCGTGGCGTCGGCACGATCGTCGCGGTCGAAGAGGCCAAGGGCGGCGTGCAGGTCACCGTGCGGGTCACCGTCGAGATCGAGGGCGCCGACAAGCCCGCCTGCGTCGCCGACACCGTGAGCCGCTTCTTCCCGTGAGCCGCTTCTTCCCGTGAGGGAGTTTCCCGTGAGGGAGTTTCCTCAGAGGGAGTCTCCCGTGAGGGAGCTTCCCCTGAGCCGCGGTCAGGAGCCGCAGACGCCGGCGCTGTCACCCAGGTCGAGCGCCTGCAGCGGTGCGGCCGGGTCGATGAGCCACCGGCCGTCGACCCTCGCGGCGAACCCGTCGAAGGAGTAGCCGCTGGCGATCTGCGGCAGGGTCGCTCCTTCGAACCTGAAGCGCACCTCGGCACGATCGTCGTCGAGGAAGCGGATGTCGGTGACGACGGGGCGCGTGCCCGCGCACGGGCCGCCGGCGAGGGCCTGCAGTCGGTTCGGAAGGTCGCTCGGCGTCGTCAGGAGGAACTGCCGCTGCTCAGGGGTCGACTCGCCGAAGAGCAGGGCGAAGATGCCGACGATCGCTCGACGGGCGGTCTCGGCGTCCGGTGGCGGGAGGTCGATCGGCGGGGCGACCGTGGACGGCGGCACCTGCACGGGGACCACCGGCTGCACGTCCGGCAGCACGGCGATCTGGTCCTCGAGTCGCTGGATGCGACCCCCGAGGTACAGGAAGGACACGACGACCAGCGCAGCGAGGCAGCCGGCCAACGCGAGCAGGGTCGCGTTCGTGCCGGGCCTGTTCGGAACTGCGACAGGTCCGCCGGCCGCGTCGGGCGTGTGCGCGGGCGGGCGCGCCGAGCTCGGTGCACCTGGTGCGGTCATCGGTACCCCTCTCCTCGAGCGGAGACCATAGCGGCCACAACGACTCAATCACTGCTCGGGCTCAGGGGGAGAGCGGATCGACCAGGGTGCCGCTGTCGTGGGTGCCCTTCTCGTCGGTCTCGTCCTCGAGCCCCTCTCGCGGAGTGACCTCCTGTCGGAGGCAGAAGCCGCTCGCCAGTCCCGCGACGTTCTCGACCAGATCCGGCTCGGCGACCCACCGGCCGTCCTCGGCTCGGCGCACGTGTCCACGGAACGCGAACGTCCGACCGATCTCGGGGATGTTCGGACCGAGGAAAACGAACTCGACCAGCGCCCGGTTGTCGTCGAGGAACTGGATCCCGACGATCTTCGTGCCGACCCCGACGGCGCAGAGGGTGCTCGCGAACGGCTCGATCTGCGCCCGGAGGCCGGCGGGGTCGGTGAACTCCGCCTCCCACGCCGCCGGGTCGGGGTTCGGAGTGAAGACGAACTGCACCAGCGCGGCGATCGCTGCTTCCGCTGCGTCGATGTCGGCCGGCGGGTTCGACACGACCGGCGGTGCGTCGGGGTCGACCATCCTGCCGGGCGGCGGTCCGCCGACCGGAGCGAACCCCTCGGCACCGCCCATCTCGGGGTCGACTTCGCTGAGCACCATCGAGACGGCGATCGCCAGCGCCATGAGCACCCCCACGATGACGACGACCGTGATGATGACCACTCGGCTGCGGCTGCCACGGGGCGGAAGGGACTGCGGCGGTGGCGGCGCGAATCCGTGGCCGTAGGCCGGGCGCGGTTCGACCAACTGCTGGTCCGGCAGCGAGGGCCACGTCGGCGAGCCCACCACCGCATCGCCACCCGCCCTGTCGTCGTCCCCGGGCGTCGCCCACGGATCCAGTGGCACGTCCCCCACCGTCGCCCTCCCCTCGTTGTGCCGAGGATAACCCCCGACGGCCAGCGAGCGGCCCGCCGGGTCCTGCGTGGTCGGGGCGGCCCGCCCCGGCTGGCCCGGGTAGTTACCCGCCGGTAACATCGGCCTCCGGCCGACGCCCGTCGAGCCGTCCGGCCGACACCCGCGTCGGACCGTTCCACATCGAGAACCCTGAGGGGGATCCAATGCCCGACGCAGTGATCGTCGCAACCGCCCGCACGCCCATCGGCCGTGCCGGCAAGGGCTCGCTGAAGGACATGCGTCCGGACGACCTGTCGGCCATCGCCATCACCGCGGTGCTCGACAAGCTGCCGCAGCTCGACCGCTCCGAGATCGAGGACGTGCTCTGGGGCTGTGGTCAGCCGGCCGTCGAGTCGGGCCACAACATCGGTCGTGTCTCCGCCGTGCTCGCCGGGCTCGACGACATCCCCGGCGTGACCGTCAACCGCTACTGCTCGTCGTCGCTCATGGCGATCCGCATGGCTCAGCACGCGATCGAAGCCGGCGACGGCGACGTGTTCATCGCCGGTGGCGTCGAGGCGATCAGCCGCCACCAGCTGCACATGGCGCTGGCCGACGGCCCGAAGAACCCCCTCTTCGCCGACGCCGAGGCGCACTCCGCCAAGCGCGCCGAGGGTGGCACCACCTCGTGGGAGCCCCAGGCGGGCCTGCCCGACATCTACCTGGCCATGGGCCAGACCGCCGAGAACGTCGCGCAGCTCAAGAACGTCAGCCGTGAGGCCCAGGACGAGTACGCCGTGCGCAGCCAGAACCTGGCCGAGGAGAACCTCGACAACGGGTTCTGGGAGGCCGAGATCACCCCGGTGACCACCCCCGACGGCACCGTCGTCACCACCGACGACGGCATCCGCCGCGGCACGACCCTCGAGGGCGTCTCCGGCATGAAGCCCGCCTTCCGTCCCGACGGCACCGTGACCGCCGCCAACGCCTGCCCGCTCAACGACGGCGCCGCAGCCGTGGTCGTGATGAGCGACACCAAGGCGAAGGAGCTCGGCCTGAAGCCGCTGGCCCGCATCGTCTCCTCCGCCGCGACCGGCCTGAACCCCGAGATCATGGGCCTGGGTCCCGTCTCGGCGATCAAGAAGGCGCTCGACAAGGCGAACCTGACGATCGACGACATCGACCTCTTCGAGATCAACGAGGCGTTCGCCGCGCAGGTGCTGCCCTCGGCGTGGGACCTCGACATCCCGATCGAGAAGCTGAACACCCGTGGCGGCTCGATCGCCCTGGGCCACCCGTTCGGCATGACCGGCGCCCGCATCATGACCACCCTGATCCACAACCTGCAGGAGTCCGACAAGCGCTACGGCGTCGAGTCGATGTGCGTCGGTGGTGGCCAGGGCATGGCGATGGTCATCGAGCGTCTGAGCTGAGCTCGACCACGAACTGAACGGTGGGCCGCGTCGGCGGCTCCACCAACCCGGCAACTGTCGCGGTGGCGGTCGATGTTCGACCACCGCCGCGACAGTCCCGCGTTCGGGCAGCGGTCCGACCCCGCGTTCTGACAGCCTCGTGACTCTGGAGGGTGTGGGGATGGATCGGGTGACCGACTTCGACGAGTGGTATCGGGCGCTGTACCCGAAGCTGCACACGTCGATCCGCGTCGCCTGCGGCTCGACCGACGAGGCCGACGAGGTGGTCGCGGAGGCCGTCGCACGCGCCTCGGCCAGGTGGGACCGCGTCCGTGCCATGGACAACCCCGACGGGTGGACCTACACCGTCGCGCTGAACCTGGTCCGCCGACGCGCCCGACGACGGACTCGTGAACGCGAGCTCGTCGCGGTCACCGCCGGCGGCTCGTCGGTCACGGCCGACCAGGGCGCGACGCTGCGCTTCACCGAGCTCGTCGCGCCGCTGCCCGAACGCATGCGCCAGGTCGTGGTGCTGCGCCACGTCGCGGACCTGACCGAGCCGATGATCGCCGAGGTGCTCGGCATCAGCCGCGGCACCGTGTCGTCGACGCTGCGCGACGCCCACGCACGCCTCGCCGAACAGCTGACCGCCGAGGCCCGGGAGGAGTCGCCATGATCCCCGACGAACACCATGAACCGGTGGCCGAGCTCCTCGACCGTCTCGGCGCCGACGCGGTGGCGGAGACGGGTGAGGCACCGGCGATCGCGCCGCGCCGTCGATCCAACACCACCCCTTGGGTGGTCGCCGCGACCCTTGTCCTGTTGGCGGGCATCGGCACTGCCGTATTCGTCCTCGCACGCCAGACGTCCGACCACGTAGTGGCGGATCGCACCGACGACACCGCGGCGGAGCTCAGGCCGGCACCTCCCGAGACCGAACGAGCCGACATCACCGTCGAGTTCCGCCGCGACCCCGACCGCCGCGAGCTCGCCTTCCTCGGCACCGTGACGAACCACGCCGCCGAGCCGTGGAGCTGGGACTGCCTGCAGGGCACGCTCTCACGCTGGGACGGCGACGAGTGGACGGTCGTCGCGCCGTCGGCGGTCTGGAGCGACGCCCTGCTCTCGCTGCACGACACGGTGAGGGATACGGACTGCGGACCGCGTGCGGACTTCCTCGCCGTGGGCGCACGCCAGGAGCGCCCGATGCAGCCGGTCTGGCTCGACGTCGACAGCGGTGCCGGGACACGACCGATGACCACACCTGGCGACTACCGCCTCGTCATCGAGGGACCCGACGACCTCGTCGCCGTCGGGCGCTTCACCATCGAGCAGGGGTCGGCCGAGAGCTCTGGCACCACCGTCGCCCCGGCATCGACCATCGACCAGCCAGCCGGCCCCGATCAGCCAGCCGGCCCCGATCAGACGGACAGCATCGATCAGACGGACAGCATCGATCAGAGGGACAGCAGCGACTGCGGCCTGATCTCGGCGGACGAGCTGGCCCAGCATCTGGGCGGCGGCGTCACGTTCCAGGGGACGCACTCCGACGGGATCACCCTGGCATCCTGTACCGCGAGCGGCGCGTCGGCGGCGTTGACCTACCGGTTCCTCTCGGCCGAGGAGTACCACGACGCGGTCGAGGGCGCCAACATCGACTCGTCGCTGTTCATCGGCGAACACCCGGTCGACGGCGCGGATGGTTCGGTGATGGCGCTGTTCCCCGAGACCGGCAGGACCAGCGCGACCGTCATGGGGATGGTCCTCGTCGGCGACGACGCCCTCGTGTTCGATCTCAGAGGTGGCGACAACGCCACGCTCGGTGCCGCTGCCGTCGGGCTCGCGCCCGTGCTCGCCCACCGCCTGCGTGAGCACCGGGGCTGAGCGCGCGGCCCCGACGCGACATCTCCGTCAGGCCCCCAGCATCCAGGCCCTGCTCTGCCTCAGGCCGTCGCTGACTCAGGCCGTCAGGCCGGGCACCGAGACGATCTCCGGGCGGATCTCCTTCACCCGGTTGTGCTCGTCGACGAAGATCGCCGTCGGCTCGTGCACCTTCGCCTCGGCGTCCTCGAGCTCGAGGAACGTCGCGAGGATCACCAGGTCACCCGGGTGGATCAGGTGCGCCGCCGCACCGTTGATGCCGATCACGCCGGAACCACGCGGTCCGGAGATCGCGTAGGTCGCCAGGCGGTTGCCGTTGGTGACGTCCCAGATGTGGACCTCTTCCCACTCCAGGATGCCCGCGGCGTCGAGCAGGTCCTGGTCGATCGTGACCGAGCCTTCGTACTCGACGTTCGCGACGGTCACGGTTGCACGATGGATCTTCGAGCCGAACATACGACGTCGCATCGGAAGGTCTCCTGGGGTGTCGGTCGCGCCCCGGGACAGGTGCACGCTTCAACAGAAAAACCTACAGAGCGACCGGTTCGTGCGCCAGCCCCCAATCGGGGCGACCACCGCACCGAACCGGCCGCTCCCACAGGTGGTGCGGTCCGACGATGAGCTGACGCTCAGCCGACGCCGTAGACGGGAGCCGGCGTGGCCGCCTCCCGCAGCAGGTCGGCCACGACCGAACCGACCTCTGCGGGCTCCCAGCGGGCGCCCTTGTCGACCCGCGGTCCGTGCTGGAAGCCCTCGGCGATCCCGATGATGCCGCCCTCGACCTCGAACATGCGGCCCGTCACGTCGTCGGACTCGGTCGAGCCGAGCCACACCACCAGCGGCGAGACGTTGGCGGGGTCCATCGCGTCGAAGGCATCCTCGCCGACCTCGGCCATCATGTCGGCGAACGCCTCTTCGGTCATCCGGGTCCGGGCCGCCGGTGCCAGCGCGTTCGCGGTGACGCCGATGCGCCCCAGCTCTGCGGCCTGCACGAGGGTGAGGCTGGCGATGGCGCCCTTCGCGGCGGAGTAGGCCGCCTGTGCGATCGAGCCCATGATCCCGGCGCCCGACGAGGTGTTGATGATGCGGCCCTGCACGGTCTCGCCCGCCTTGGACCTGCCGCGCCAGTACGACGCGGCGTGACGCGCCGGGGCGGCATGGCCGAGCACGTGCACGCGCAGCACCGCTTCCCACTCGTCCTGCTCGGAGTTCACGAACATGCGGTCGCGCACGATGCCCGCGTTGTTGACCACGACGTCGAGTCCGCCGAAGGCGTCGATCGCGGACTGCACCATCTCGCCCGCTGCGTCCCAGTCGGCGACGTCATGGCTCGACGTGATCGCCTCACCGCCGGCGGCGACGATCTCGTCGACCACCTGCTGGGCCGGCGTGTCGGACGGGTCCGACCCGTCCTGCGCCACGCCGAGGTCGTTGACCACGACCTTGGCGCCCTCGGCCGCGAACGCCAGGGCGTGCGCACGCCCGAGCCCCCGCCCCGATCCGGTCACGATCACCACACGTCCGTCGCAGATTCCCATGCCAAGAATCTGACACTGCGTCAGGTTCGAGCACAAACCCCGGGTGCGCCGCCGGATACACGATGTTCACGTCCGGCGTTTGGGCCGGCGCGCCCCGTTGCGGCTACACATGAGTGCACCGGCGCTCGCCGGACCAGCCGACCAGCTGCAGCCCCTTCCCCTCGGAGGCGTCACATGGTCACCTTCCTCCTCATCACCGCCGGCCTCGTCGTCACGATCGGCTGCCTCTACCTCGGGTCCTACCTGGGCTACCGGACCGGGTTCCGCGACGGTCGGCGCTCCGCACGCGCCACGACCGAGGCCCACTGGGTCGAACTGCTCGAGATCACGCTGAACTCGAGCCGCTACCGCGCCGAGCACCCGAGCAACTCGGGCGGGCGTCGCAACAAGATCTGACGACCCGTCAGATCCCTGCCCTACCCTGGGTCGCGGACGTCCACGAGCGGACGTCCGCGCGTCACCGCCCGTCGGTGTCGTCGGCCAACGACCCCGAGGGGGATCCGTGCGATTCGGTGTCACGATCTTCGCAACCGACCAGTCCATGCAGGTGCCCGAGCTGGCGGCGACCGCCGAGGAGCTCGGCTTCGACTCGGTGTGGATCCCCGAGCACACCCACATCCCCACGAGCCGCCGCACCCCTCCGCCGACCGGTGACGCCGTGCTGGCCGAGGAGTACAAGCGCTCCGTCGACCCGCTGATCGCGCTCGCCGCCGCGGCCTCGATGACGAGCACGATCCGCCTCGGCACCGGCGTGATGCTGCCCGCACAGCGTGAGCCGCTCGTGACGGCCAAGGCGATCGCGACGCTGCAGAACCTCTCCGGCGGTCGTTTCGACTTCGGCGTCGGGTTCGGCTGGAACGAGGACGAGATGGAGGACCACGGGGTCGACTACCGGACCCGCCGGGCGCACACCCGTGAGCACATGCTCGCCATGCGCGCGCTGTGGAACGACGAGGTCGCCTCGTTCGACGGCGAGTACGTCTCGTTCCCCGACACGTGGTCCTGGCCGAAGCCGCAGCAGCACGTCCCGGTGCTCGTCGGCGGCGGCGCGGGACCGAAGCTGTTCGCCCACATCGCGGAGTACGGCGACGGTTGGATCCCGATCGGCGGTGCGGGCCTGGCGGAGCAGATCCCACGTTTCAAGGACGCCGTCGCCGCGGCCGGCCGCGATCCCGAGGCCATGCGCATCGTGCCCTTCGGCTCCCATCCGAGTGCCGACAAGCTCGAGCACTTCGCAGAGATCGGCGTCACCGAGTGCGTGTTCCGGCTGCCCTCGGCGCCCGCGGACGAGGTGCTGCCGGTGCTCGAGTCGCAGGCCCGGCTCATCGCCGACTGGGTCACCCCCGCGGCCTGAGACCCTCCGTATCCTGAGTCGCGACGCTCGCCACCGCGGGCGCAGCACCTCGTTGGAGTCCCGATGGCCGACCTTCCGAACAAGCGCCAGCTCGAATCGACCGGTGAGAACTACGGCTTCCGCTTCAGCCCGAAGCTCCTCGTCGGAGGGCTGCTCGGGATCATCCTGATCGCGTTCATCCTGTCGAACCGACAGCGGGTCACGGTCAACTTCCTGTTCTTCTCGATGAACGACGTGCCGCTGTGGATCACGCTCACCGGCACCGCCCTGCTCGGCGCGGCCGTCGGGACCGTCGCGGTGTTCACCCGCCGACGCGCACGTCGCAAGGCTCGGCGCGCCGAGCGGAACGACTGACGCTGCGGGCGTCGCGCCTTCGGACGACCTACGCGCTCGGCGGCATCCAGTGACCGGCGTTCACGGGCAGCGCCGTGCCGGTGACGCACTTGGCCAACGGTGAGGCGAAGAACACCACGGCGCCCGCGATCTCCGAGGAGTGCGGCAGGTAGCCGAGCGCCGTCTCGGCGGCGCGCTCGTCGTAGATGTCCTGCCAGGTCGCGTCGCCACCGCGGTCGTTCGCCTGCCACTCGAAGTAGATCTTGACGCTGTCGCCCCAGATGTAGCCGGGGTGCACGGCGTTGACCCGGATGCCGTGCTCGCCGAGCTCGAGGGCCAAGGTCTTGGTCACCGCGCCCAGCGCGGCCTTCGAACCCGCGTACGACGCGGCGCCCTTCTCGAGCCACTGGGTCGACATCGTGTTGATCATCACGATGCGGGCGTCGCCGGTCCGGGCCGACGCCGCCTTCAGCTGCGGCAACATCGCCTGGGTGAGCTGCAGCGTGCCGAAGTAGTTGATGTCGACGGGTCGGCGCCACCGGGCCAGGTCGGCGTCCTCGAAGCGCACGTGCTCACCGCCGTGGAACGCCGAGTTCACCAGGATGTCGACGCCTGCGTCGCCGACCACCGCGGCGACCTCGTCCGCGATGCGGGCGCACTCGTCGGCCTTCGCGATGTTGCCGTACACCGGGTACGCGTTGCGTCCCAGCGCCCGGATCTCCTCGGCGACCGACGGGACGACCTTGTCGGACCGGGCGACGAGCACGACATCCGCGCCCTCACGTGCCAGGCCCAACGAGATGTCGCGGCCCATGCCGGGCCCGATCCCGGTCACCACTGCGGTCTTGCCCTCGAGCATCATCTGCATCCCCCTGTCATCTGTTCGGCGCCTGTCGTCGCCCTCTGGCGCACCGGCCGGTCGGTCGCTCCGTCAGGAGCGCTTGGTCTGCGTCCAGGGCAGTTCGCGGTCGATCGACGGCTCGCGCGGCAACCCGAGCGCCTGCTCCCCCAGGTTGTTGCGGTGGACCTCCTCGGTCCCTCCCCCGATGCGTGAGGCGAACTGGTTCAGGCACTGGTACTGCCAGAAGCCGTCCCCCTCTGCGTCGTGCCAGAGCATGCCCTCGGCACCCTCGACGTCGACGGCGAGCTCGACGCGGCGGGCGAGCGAGCGCGTGAAGAAGTTCTTCAGGAGCGAGCCGTGCAGCGCCAGCTCGTAGCGACCGGTCATCACCGCGGTCTGGCTGCGCCAGCCCATCCACTTCAGGATGTGCTCGTCGGCCCAGACCTGTGCGAGACGCTGGCGGATGATCGGGTCGTGCTCCAGCCCCACCCGGCGCACCGTCGACAGCACCGCCGCGTACCCCGTCGCCTGACCGGCGCCCGAGATCATCGAGCTCTCGGACTTCAGCGTCGTGCGGGTGACCTTCCAACCGTTGCCGACCTCACCCACGACGTTCGCGGCGGGGATGCGGACGTCGGAGAGGAACACCTCGTTGAAGTGCGCCACCCCCTGTGCCTGCACCAGCGGACGGACCTCGATGCCGGGGGTGTCCATGGCGACGATGAAGAACGTCAGGCCCTCGTGCTTGGGAACGTCGGGGTCGGTCCGAGCGACGAGGATGCCGAACTTCGCGTGCTGCGCGCTCGACGTCCACACCTTCTGGCCGGTGACCACCCACTCGCCGGCGGCCTCGTCGAACACCGCGCGGGTCGCCATCGCCGCCAGGTCCGAACCGGCGCCCGGCTCGGAGAAGAGCTGGCACCACGACTCCTCGCCCGAGAGCAGCGGGGCGATGTAGCGGGCCTGCTGATCGGCGGTGCCGTGCTGCATCAGCGTCGGACCGACGAGCGCCTGCGCGGCGGTGATGAACCCCGACGTCGCGTCGTAGCGGGCGAGCTCCTGGTTGAACACGATCTGGTACGCCGCGCTGAGTCCACGTCCGCCGAAACGCTCGGGCCAGGTGAGACCCGCCCAGCCCTCGTCGAACAGCAGCCGCTGCCAGGCGTGGCACCGGGCCCGGTAGTCCGCAGCGATCTCGGGGTCGGTCGCCGCGCCGTTGCGGGACCAGTCGCGCTCGTCGCCACGCTTGAGCACTGCGTGTGCGTCCAGGAACTCCCGGACCTCGGCACGGAAGGTCGCCAGCTCTGGTGAGTCCTCGAAATCCACGGGCCGCAGCGTAGGCCACAGAACTGGAACCGGTTCCAGTTCTGTGCCCGGCGGGGCTCGTCGGCCCGCTCGGAGCGGGCGCCCTCTCAGCGGAGCTGCACGGTGTCGTGCGGTCCCGCGTCGAGCGACATCCGGACGACGCCGATGCCGAGCAACCGAGCCCGATCGGCGACCTCGTCGGCGGGCGAGATCGCACGGGTCAGCTCGTTGAAGAGCCACCTGGCGACCCAGCGGCGCAGCAGCACCAGCCGGCCGGGAACGGGCACACCGCTGAGGCCCAGCCACACGGCGAGCTCCATCGAGGTGTCGCACACGGTCGGCTCGTCGAGGTCGCCCTCGTGGCCGATGTCGAGCAGCGCGGCGTCACCGCCCTCGGCCCACATGTGGGACAGGGCGGGGCCGATGAGCGCGTACGGCGACGGTCCGCCGCTGCCGATCAGGACGAACTCGTGCTCGGCGTCCTGGGCCGACATCGACAGCGCGGCGACCCGTCCGCCCTGCGGGCGTGGCAGGACGCGCCACGAACGCCCGGACCGGGCCAGTCGGTCGCGGAGGGTCGATCGAGCGGGATCCTCGGGAGATTCCATGACCAGGACCTCGACGCGGATGCGGTCCGGGTTCCAGGCCTCGAGCCCCTCGACGTGGCGCTCGCCGGCGGAGCCGCCGGCGGGAACCACCATCGAGATGCTCGTGACCACCGGGCCGGAGTGGGCCAGCAGCCCGGCCGCCCGATCGTCGTGGCGCCGGACCATCAGCCTCGTGACGCTCGGATCCTCGAGGTCGGGCAGCGGTGAGTGGGAGTGGTCGAGATCAGACATTGAGTGGGTTGCCGACGTGAGCGCGGGCTCGCCGGACCCGACTGCTATCGGATCATCTGCACTGCAGCTGAAGCTTTCTCTGCGCGACGTCGGTCACGCCGAGGAGGGGAACTACAGCCGCTCGATGATCGTGACACGTCCGCCGACCCCACCCTCCGCCCGTCAGCTCCGCCGACGCGTGAGGAACGATCCCGACCGGATCCTCGCTTCGCTCAGATCCGCTCGATGATCGTGACGTTCGCTCCCACACTGGCTCCGACTCCGTCAGAGCGCTCACTCCCGGACTACAGGCGCTCGATGATCGTGACGTTCGCCTGGCCGCCGCCTTCGCACATGGTCTGCAGGCCGTAGCGGCCACCGGTGCGCTCGAGCTCGTTGAGCAGCGTGGTCATGAGCCGCACGCCGGTCGCGCCGAGCGGGTGGCCGAGGGCGATCGCGCCGCCGTTCACGTTCACCTTGGACATGTCGGCGTCGAGCTCCTTGGCCCAGGCCAGCACGACCGACGCGAACGCCTCGTTGATCTCGACCAGGTCGATCTCGTCGAGGGTCATGCCGGCCTTGTCGAGCGCGTAGCGGGTCGCCGGGATCGGCGCGGACAGCATGCGGATCGGGTCCTCACCGCGCACCGACAGGTGGTGCACACGGGCACGGGGCTTCAGGCCGTACTGCTCGACGGCGCGCTCCGAGGCGATGAGCATCGCCGCGGCGCCGTCGGAGATCTGCGACGCGACCGCGGCGGTCAGACGGCCGCCCTCGGTCAGCGGCTTCAACGAGCGGATCTTCTCGATGTTCGGCTCACGCGGGCCCTCGTCCTGGGTGATCTCGCCGAAGGGGACGATCTGGGAGTCGAAGCGACCCTCGGCACGTGCGGCGATCGCACGCTCGTGGGACTGCACCGCGAAGTCCTCCATCTCCTCACGGGTGAGGTCCCAGTCGCGGGCGATCATCTCGGCACCGACGAACTGGCTGACCTCCTGGTCGCCGTAGCGCTTCACCCAGCCCTCGGAGCCCGAGAACGGATCGGTGAAGCCGAACTGCTCCGCGACGAGCATCGCGGAGGAGATCGGGATGGCCGACATGTTCTGCACACCGCCGGCGACGACCAGGTCCTGGGTGCCCGACATGACGCCCTGCGCCGCGAAGTGCACGGCCTGCTGCGACGAACCGCACTGGCGGTCGATGGTGGTGCCCGGCACCTCTTCGGGCAGACCGGCGGCGAGCCAGCAGGTGCGAGCGATGTCGCCGGCCTGCGGGCCGATGGTGTCGAGGCAGCCGAACACGACGTCCTCGACCGTCGAGGGATCGATGCCGGTGCGCTCGACGAGGGCGTTCAGCACGTGCGCGCCCAGGTCGGCGGGGTGGACCTGTGAGAGGCCGCCGCCGCGACGCCCGACCGGCGTGCGAACGGTGTCGATGATGTAGGCCTCTGCCATGGGGGTACCTCCGGAACGGGCCGCCGGGACCGGCGACGCTGGTGATCGATCGAGCCGACTCGCGACTGCGAACACCGTAGGTGCCGTCACCGTTCCGGGCCACGTGGGACCCGCTCGCCGCGCGGCCGATGACCGCCACTCGGCGCCTCATGTGCCGCTCCGGACCTGCAACACTCACTGCCATGACGTCGTGGCGCGCCGAACAGTTCGACCTCCTGCCGCAGTCGGTGCTCGAACGGTGGTCCCACTTCGGCACGTGGCCCGGTCACACGTACTTCTCGAACGTCGTCGGCATCGTCGTCGACGAGCTGCGCCGTGACTACGCACGCATGTCGCTGCCGTGGCGCGGCGAGCTCAACCAGCCCCAGGGGCTGATGCACGGCGGCGCGATCGCGACGCTGATCGACACCGTGGTGGTCCCGCCGATCGGCACCGCGTATCCGGACCCACGACCGTTCTCCACGATCGAGATGTCGGTGCGCTACCTCGGCCCGGTCCGCCAGGAAGACCTGGTCGCCGAGGGGTGGGTCACCCGCCGCGGACGCGGCGTCGTGTTCTGCGAGGCCGAGGTCCGCACGGCGTCCGGCGTCAAGGTCGCGTCGGGCCAGCTGATCTACGTCGTCGGTGCCGCTCGCGAGTCGGAGTGATCCGGCGCTGGTGATCCGGCGCCGGTGATCCGGCGCTGGTCGACGGTGCTCGAGCAGCCGGTCAGGGCTCGATGATCGGGAACCAGAACGAGAAGTCGTCGAGCAGCTCCCGGAACCGGCGCCAGACCGCGACGTCGCCCTCGACCGCGACCTCGCCGGCGGCGATCTGCTCGTCGAGGTCCCCCGAGGTCACGAGGACCTTGAACGCGGCGGTCGTCATCCGGAGCGTCACCCCTGCGTCCGGCCGCCGGGAGCCGACAGCGCTGTGCAGCACGGAGCGGCGGACCTCGAGCACACGGACCTCGTCGGGATCGCTGAGCTCGAGGTTGACGACCAGGTGCTCGCCGTCGGCGGCCGGTCCGTCGAGCCGGACCGCCAGGTAGTCGACGACCATCTCGACGGGCATGGCCGCGATGGTGTCGGGGCTCACGAACCCTCGGGCGCCCAGGTCGAGGGTGCCGATTCGGAGCTCCTGTGCGCCGGTCAGGTAGAAGTTCCGCCACACCCCGTTCTCGGACTGGTAGCCGAGCTGCTCGAGGGTGTCGGCCAGCAGCTGCCGCGCCTCGGTGTTGCCGGCGTCGGCGAACACGACGTGGTTCAGCACCTGCGCGACCCAGCGGTACTCGCCCGAGTCGAAGTCGCCGCGCGCCCGCTCGATCACCGCGGCGGCGCCACCCATGTACTCGACGTACTTCACACTCGAGTCGACCGGCGGCAACGGGTGCAGCGTCGACGGGTTCCCGTCGAACCATCCCAGGTACAGGTTGTAGACGGCCTTCGCGTTGTGGTTGACCGAGCCGTAGTAGCCGCGGTTGCACCACCGTTCGCCGATCGAGGCGGGGAACTCGAGCTGCTCGGCGATCTCGACCATGTTCTCGCCGTGGTTCGCCAGGCGCAGCGTCTGGTCGTGCAGGTAGCGGTACGCGTCGCGCTGTGACTCGAGGAACTCGACGACGTGCTCACGACCCCAGGTGGGCCAGTGGTGCTGCGCGAAGCACAGCTCGGAGTCGGCGGCGAAGAGCTCGATCGCCTTGTCGATGTAGTACGCCCACGCCTTGGCGTCCCTCGTTCGGGCGCCGCGCAGCGTGTACAGGTTGTGCAGGGTGTGGGTCGCATCCTCGGCGGTGCACAGCGCCGAGAAGCCGGGCAGGTGGAACAGCATCTCGGCGGGCGCCTCGGTGTCGGGGGCCAGCATGAAGACGAACTCGACGCCGTCGATCGTCATGCGCTGCACGTCGTCGACGATCTCGTCGGTGGGGACCATGAAGCTGGTCGCCGCGAGCGGGATGCCGAGCCCGAGGGCGGGCGAGACCGTGCCGGTGGGGCCCTTCGGCAGGAGTGGGCCGTACATGTAGCTGGCTCGGCGTCCCATCGCGTTGCCCGCGAGCACGTTCTCCGACAGCGCCGCCTCGGTGAAGCCGACCGGGGCGATGATGCGGGTGCGACCGGCTGCGACGTCGTCGTCGTTGGTGACGCCACGCACGCCGCCGTAGTGGTCGATGTGGCTGTGGGTGTGGATGACCGCGTGCACCGGGCGCTCGCCGCGGTGCTCGGTGTACAGCTCCAGCGCTGCCCGGGCCGTCGGCGGCGCGGTGAGCGGATCGACGAGCACGACGCCCGTGTCGCCCTCGATGATCGTCATGTTCGCGAGGTCGGCCGAGCGCACCTGGTAGATGCCCTCGCAGACCTCGAAGAGCCCGTGCAGGGTGAGCAGCTGCGTCTGCCGGCGCAGGCTCGGGTGCACCGAGTCCGGGCAGGCGCCCTCGTTCACCCACTGGTACTGGCCGACGTCCCACACCTGGCCGCCCTGGTCGTCCAGGATCGAACCGCCGTCGGGCAGCGGGGCGACGAGGCCACGGGACGCATCGGCGAAGTCCCGACGGTCGTCACGCTCGAGGAGCTCGGCTGCCCGTGCGAGCACGGCTCGGGTCGCGTCGGTCGCCGGCTTCGGCTGCATGCGGGTCTCCTCGGTTCCAGCGTGCGCACCCCTCGCGCGCCGCTGCCGCCGACCCTATCGAGGGCTGTCCGACCCGGTCGGCGCGACCGGGTCACGTCGAGCTCGTCGCTCTTCGAGATGGGCGAGCCCTTCGGGGCAGTCGTCGAGCAGGTGGCAGTGCGAGCACCCGTTGCCCGGCCACGGCGGCGCCGCCTCGGGCGCCGATCGGTGCTGCACGACCTCGACCACCCGGTCCGAGACCAGCTCGAGCAACGTGTCGTCGACGGCGTGGGCGACACGGAGCCCGGTCGCCGCCGACGCCGTCGTGACGCGCACCGGGGCGTGGCGCACTCCGAGCGCGCGCACCAGCGCATGGTGCCCGGCCCGCAGCCGGTCCGCCGGGCCGGGCGCCGCATCGCTGAGCGTCAGCAGCTTCTCGCCGCGCACCACCGTGCCGATCACCGCGTCGATCGAACCCCTGAGCTGCACCACGCGACCGGGCACGTTCCAGGCCGGCACACGAGACGGGTCGGCCCACCGGATCCGGGGGTCACGCCCGACGAGTCGCAGCGCGCCGTCGCACCAGGTGAGCACCGCGCCGGCCAATGCCGCCCGCCCGGCGCGGTCCAGGTCGCCGACCCACCCACGCAGGTTCTCCGGCCAGTCGAGCTGATCGCGGATCGTGACGTCGACCGCATCGGCCAGCCCCGACGCCGGCGACGCGCCCGGCGGCTGGTCGGCCAGGTGGCGCAACACGAACAACCCGATGCGTCGGCGCGACGTGGCCACCGACTCGACATAGTCGTCGGCCGGTCGGGCGACGCGTCGTGCGCAGCGCTCGACGACGGCGAACGCGTCGACGACGACGCCGTCGTCGAAGTAGTTCACCTTCGTGCCCTCGTCGTGCACGAGCCGGTCGCCGAGCACCGCGTCGAGCGCCGTCGAGAGCCGCAGCGCCGCGCGCTCGGCGAGCTCGCGGCGGGTGTCGCGCTCGGTCACGGCTGCATCCCCCTGACGTCATCGGTCAGGCAGCGCCGGGTGTCGCGTTCGGTCATGGGAGCGCCTCCCGGACGTCGTCGGTCCGGGCGCTCGGACAGCGGTCGGACTCGACGCACCAACGGCACCACACTCCCGGGGACTCCTCCGGCGTGCGGCCGGCGACGAGCTCGACCCAGGTCTCGGTCGTGTCGGCGAGCCGGGCGGCCGCGGCTTCGAGTACGCCGAGGGTGACCGGCGTGCTCGCCGGGTCGGAGCCGGGGTACCAGCGGGCCACACCGACCGGGGCGACGCCGTCGCGCAGCGCGACGAGCAGCGCGTACAGGTACGCCTCTGCCTGGTGCTCGGGCGCGGGTCGCCCCGACTTCACCTCGATGACCACGCCCGGCAACCCGGTGGTGGGCCCACCCAGCTCCACGTCGACGACACCGGAGCAGATCACCGCTCCCCCTGCGAGCACCAGCGAGGCGCGTGACTGGGTGCGCGGCATCCACGCCGGGTCGAACCCACCCCACGAGTCGGCGACGGAGGCCGCGAGCGGGGCGAGCGCCGTCTCCGCCTCGTCGATCGACACGGAGTCGAGCAGCTCGAGCGACTCGTCGTCCGCGACCGCCGTCAGCATCGAGACCAGCGCCGGCAGCGCTTCGAGCACCCGCCCCTCGGTGAGCTGGTGCGTGACGAAGTGGTCGAGCGCGATCCCGCGCAGCAGACCGAGGGCCTCGGCCCCCTCTCGACGACGGGGGTCGACCGACCGCGCCGACGCGAGCGCCGAGCGTTCGCACCGCGCCAGGTCGGCGAGCCGACTCTTGGGGAGCCGGACGGGCAGGTCGTCGGCGTCGATGTGCACCCGGGACATCGCAGCGGCGGCCGCTGCGTCGAGCTCCTCGCGCAGCTCGACCAGCTCCGCCGGAGCGATCGGTGTGGGCGCGGCGACCCGGCTCCACCAACGGTCGACGAGCTGCCCGCTCTGGGAGGGGGCGTCGCCGTGGGGCGCGTCATCGGGAGCCGGCACGGCCCCATGTTCGCAGACGGCACCGACGGTCCCCGGGTCCGGCGGCGCCCGCGGCTCGACCCGGCCCCGCCCGGCCCGTCGTGAACGCCGGGCGTCGCAGGGTTGAACGCCGGGTGACACGCCTGGCACGATGGCGCGACCGTTCGGCGTCAGGGGGACCACCGATGGGCACTGGGGATCTGGGCGTCGACGCCCGACGAGCACGGGTTCGGGCGGGCCGGACACGACGAGCTGCCGCGTGGTCGGTCACGCTGCTGGCGCTGCTCGGCGCCGCGTGCACGACCTCGCCGCCGTCGAACAGCGGCTCCGACGGGGTCGGCTCGGGCGAGGGCGAAGCGACCACCCCCGCCGGCGACGACGCCGTCGCGCTGAACGAGCTGCAGTTCGTCGGCTCCCACAACAGCTACCACGTCGCCCCGGAGGCGCCGATCATGCAGTGGCTGGCGTGGGGTGCGTCGGTCGTTCCCGAGGTCGCGTCCGCCCTCGGTGACCCGGAGCAGCTGAACTACACGCACGCCCCTTTGACGACCCAGCTCGCCCGTGGCGTTCGGACCTTCGAGCTCGACATCTTCGCCGACCCGACCGGAGGACGCTTCGCGAACCCGCTGCTGCCGGCGCTCCTGCACCTCGACGTCGCACGTCCCACCGGCATGGACGAGCCCGGCATGAAGGTCGTGCACATCCAGGACATCGACTTCCGGTCGACGTGCCCCACCCTGGTCGGCTGCCTCGGCGAGCTCCGCGCCTGGTCGGACGCGAACCCCGACCACCTGCCGATCGTCATCAACCTCGAACTGAAGGACGACGCGCTGCCGGCACCGTTCGACGGCACACCGATCGTCGAGTTCGACGCCTCGCAGCTCGACGCCGTCGACGCCGAGATCACCAGCGTGCTCGGCGACCGACTCATCACCCCCGACGACGTGCGAGGCGACGCAGCGGACCTGCGCACTGCGGTGTCGACCGAGGGCTGGCCGAGCGTCGCGGAGAGCAGGGGGCGCTTCCTGTTCTTCATGGACAACGCGAACAAGCGCAGCCTGTACCTGCAGGGCCACCCGTCGCTCGAGGGTCGGGTCATGTTCACCAGCTCCGGCGAGGGCCAGCCCGACGGCGCGGTGCTGAAGGAGAACGACCCCGGCGACGGCACCCGCATCCGTTCGCTGGTCGAGCAGGGCTATCTGGTCCGCACCCGCGCCGATGCGGACGTCGTGGCGCCGAACCCGGCGACCCGCGACGTCGCGCTCGCGTCGGGTGCCCAGATCGTGCACACCGACTTCCCGCCCGGGGAGTCGCACGCCTCGACGGGCTACGTCGTCTCGTTCGGCACCCGGGTCGCGGCCCGCTGCAACCCCGTGTTGACCTCGGCGGCGACCTGCGCTCCGCCGGTGGCCGTCGAGCCACGCTGAGCTCCGGACGCCCCGTACCGGGCCCCAGCAGAACCTGAACCCACTTCACCTCCGAGCCGGTCGCCGCGGCGATCCCCAGATGAACACTGGACATCGTGAACTGAACGCGCTTCAGCATTGAGGTGAACGCTGGTGAACGATTTTCAGGTCGGGACGACTTCCCTATGGAGTTCACAGGAAGCGTGTTGTACCGTGAACCAGGTCGCGAGCCGGCTGGGCCGTGACACTGGGACGGACGCAACCGGGGCACTCGGGGGCACGACACGGGCGAGCGGCTGCTGCCGCGGCCGGGTGAGAGAGGAACACATGCATCGCACTCACAGTTGGAGGGCGGCCGCGATCGGCCTGCTCGCGGTGGTCACGATCGCAGCGGGCGCATGCGCCCCGCAGGCGCCCGACGGCACCATCGCCACGAAGAACTGGCAGTTCCGCGGCACCCAGGTGCGCGTCAACGACAGCCAGGACGAGACCCTGGGGATCTGCTGGCCGTCCTCGCTCTGCCAGGACGAGCCCTACCTGCTGACCGTCGGCTTCCGCGTGAAGATCGGCCAGCACGGCTCGGCGCAGGTCCAGGTCACCAACGACCGCACCAACGCTCCCGAGAACGTCGGTGAGGGCCAGACCGTCATCGTGGGCCCCGGCCCCGGCGGACAGAACGTCTTCAACAACGTCCAGGCGCTCGACGTGCTCGACCTGGCCAACACCAACAACAAGCTCGAGGTGTTCGGCACCTACGTGTGGGGCTCCGAAGAGGATCAGGTCGGCAACGGCGCTGCGGCGAACGCCGTGGCCAACCTGCTGCGCGACGCCCTCAATGCCACGCTCGCGACGGCGGATCTGACCAGCCTCGACGCCAGCTTCATCATCGACCTCATCCTCGACAACATCGGCGGAGCGTTCGGCATCATCGCGAACAACATCCCGCTGTTCGGCCTCGGTGACGACGTCATGGGTGGCGGCATGTACATCGGCATCGGTGCACAGGGCACGCTCGGTTCGGCGCTCGACAGCGTGATCGGCTCCACCCCGTTCCCGACCATCAACATCCCGCTGGTCGACATCCCGCCGGACATCACCGGCGGTGGCATGTACACGCTGACGGGGCCGAAGACCTTCACCCAGACCTTCGTCGGTGGTGGCGGCAGCCACACCTGGACGATGCAGGCCGGTCCGGTCTGATCGACCGAGCACCGCTGCGGCGGTGATCGCACGAACACCACGAGGGCCCGGGCACCAGCCCGGGCCCTCGTCGCGTCCGGGCCCTCGTCACGTCCGGTCGTGTCGGGTCGTGCGAGCATGGGCCGATGTCGGACCCACGGATCGTGAGCCTCGTGCCCTCGGCGACCGAGACGCTGACCTCGTGGGACCGCACACCGATCGCGTGCACCCGGTTTTGCGAGCGGCCCGACCTTCCCCACGTCGGCGGCACGAAGGACCCCGACGTCGCGGCGATCGTCGAGCTGGCACCGGACCTCGTGGTGGTCGACGCCGAGGAGAACCGGCGCGAGGACCACGACGCCCTCGTCGAGCGCGGCGTGCACGTGCACGTGCTGCGCATCCGCTCCGTGCACGACCTCGACCCCCAGCTCGGCTCGCTGGCCGGGCGCGTCGGTGCGCACTGGGAGCCGATCGGGCACGTCGCCGACCCGCAGGTCCGCCTGCGCGCCGCTGTTCCGATCTGGAAGCGACCGTGGATGTGGCTCGGGGCGCCGACCTACGGCACATCACTGCTCGCCGCGCTCGGCGTCGAGAACGTGCTGTCCGAGGACGGCCCGTATCCCACGATGGAACGGGCCGACGTCGCGGCACACCGCCCTGACGTGGTCCTCGCCCCCGACGAGCCCTACCGGTTCGGCGAGCGGCACCGGGCCGAGCTCGAGGCGGTCGCACCCGCCGTGTTCATCGACGGCCGGGACCTGGTCTGGTGGGGTGCGCGCACCCGGGACGCACTGGACCGGCTGGGCACGCTCGTGGACGGCCTGACCACCTGAGCTCGGGCGCCGGGGCTCCCCGACCGCCTCAGCGGTGCCGGGCGGCGGGATCCTGCCCGTAGTACTCGGCGAGCACCTCGTACAGATCGGGCTGCTGGCGACGGAGGTCGACGGCGTCGTCGAAGAACGCCTCGGTCGCGACGGCGAAGAACTCCGCGGGGTTGACCCCGGCGTACGACCGCAGCGCGGTGCCGCCCCGACCCTCGACGACCTGGCCGTACACCCGGGTGCACACCTCGACCCAGCGTTGGCTCTGCTCGACCGAGCCCATCGGCGGCGTGCCGTCCGCTGCGCCGTCGAGCATGTCGAGCCGGTGGGCGAACTCGTGGAACACCACGTTGTGACCGCTGCCGGGGTGGCGGGCCTCGTCCTTCACGGCGTCCCAGACGATGGTCACCGGTCCGTGCATCTCGGCCTGGCCGAGGATGGGCATGGGGCCGTCGGACACGATCCCGGCGACCTGGGAGTGCTCGCCGGTCAGCACCACCGTCGTCGGGTGCACCAGCACGGTGTGCACGCCGCGAAAGGAGTCGTCGGGCAGCCTGAGGATGAGCACGCAGGCCTCGGTCGCGATCATCACCTTGATCTCGTCGGTGATCTCGAAGCCGTTCGCGGCCTCCCAGTGCACCTCCGCCATGAGCTCCAGGGCCAGTGTCTCGAGCCGGGCACGCTCCTCGTCGTCGAGGCGCCTCCAGACGGGGAGGCGGGCGTCGAGCAGCTCGCGCCACTCGGGACGGAAGCCGGCCTCGAACAGCTCGCGGCGCTCACGGTGACGGCGGGTCTCGAACCTCATCGCCGGGACGCTACCGGCGGACGTCCGAGATCGACGGCGCTCGTCGGATGAGGGCGCGGGTCAGATGACGGCGTCGTCGGCCACCTCGACCGCTCGGCCGAGCTGGCTCAGCACCGCCCTCGTGGCCTGGCCGTCCGGGGAGATGTTCCACGACGTGATCTCGACGCGGTCGTCGTCGAGATCGTGCACGACGATCCGCCACCCCCATCGCTCGCCGTCGCCGAGGTAGCTGCCGAGCACGTCGACCAGCGCCTCGGGGTCGGGGTCGGGCGACGGGACGAGGCGCATGATCGTGCCGCCGGTGTGGAAGGTGTCGGCGAGTGCGGCCTCGTGCCCGGCGTCGGTCGGCACGATCAGCATCGACCCATGGTGCTCGTCGTCGCCGAAGCTCCACCGGTACTCGTGCACGAGCGCCCGACCTCCGAGCGTCGGACGCATGACGGCGGTGACCTCGCTCTCGTTGGCGAGCTGGTCCGGTTCGAACCACAGCCGGTCGGTGCCCGACCAGCCGCCGACCAGTTGCAGCAGCGGAGCGGGTGCGGTCATCCCGTCACCGTAGCCAGCACCCGTCCCGGCTGCTCCGGAACCGGCCGTCGCGACGCGCTCGTCAGGCCCTCTCGTCAGGCCCTCTCGTCAGGCCGTCGCGCGCGTGCGCCGGAGCAGGGGATCCGCCGTGGCCAGCACCTTGTCGGCAGCGCGCATCGCGAGGCCTCCTGCGCCCGGTGTGTCGGAGTCGACCAGGTTCCCCATGACCTGCAGCGTGACGTTCGCGATGCCGGTGGTGCCGACGGCGACCCGCAGCCCGCTGCGGAGGATCCAGGGGTGACCGATGAGGAACGAGAAGCGACGGCCGGTTCGCAGGAAGGCATCGAAGCGCTCGCCCACCAGGCGGTCGTACTCGCTCGGCGCGGTCGAGGGGTCGGCCAGGAACAGCTCGGCGGCGAGCATGCCGGACTCGAGCCCGTAGTCGATGCCCTCGCCGTTCATCGGGTTGACCAGGCCGGCTGCGTCACCGATGGCGACCCAGCCGGGACCCTGTCGCCGCTGCGTGCTCATCGGCAGTCGCCACGCCCGAGGGCGTTCCAGGTCCGGGCCGAGGCCCCAGTCCTCGCCGACGAGCTGGCGGTAGCTCTCCTGCAGCCGGTTGAGGTTGAGCTGCTTGAAGCCCTTCATGGTGGACAGCGCGCCGACGCCGATGTTCACGGTGCCGTCGCCCGCCGGGAAGATCCATCCGTAGCCGGGAACCGGCACGCCGGACTCGTCGCGCAGCGTGAGGCAGGCCTCGAGGTACCGCTCCGCGTGGCGCGGGCTCTCGGCATAGGTGCGGATCGCCAGGCCGAAGGGCTCGTCCGCGACGCGTTCGGCACCGAGCAGCCGGGCGACCGATCCCGGTGCGCCCGCGGCGATCACGACCAGATCGGCGCGCCAGCGGTGCGGGCCGACCTGGACCCCGACGACACGATCGCCCTCGAGGACCGGCTCGGCCTCGTGCTCCCAGAGCAGCTCCGCGCCGGCCTTCTCGGCGAGCTCCATGAGTCGGGCGTCGAGCCGACGACGGGGCCAGACGGCGCCGTAGGACGGAAAGGGGTCGATGCCAGGCCACTCGAGCTGGCGCACCGTCGAGTTGGCGATCATTCGCAGACCGTCGATGCGGTGGGCGTCGCCGAGGTCGACGTCGAGCTCCTCGAGGGCCCGCACCGCCCGCGGGGTCAGGCCGTCGCCGCAGATCTTGTCGCGCCCGTAGGCGCCCTTCTCGAACACGGTGACCCTGGCACCCGCTGCGGCGGCACGGATCGCACAGGCGGCGCCCGCCGGACCTCCACCGATCACCAGGACGTCACGATCGACCACGTTGCTCACCCGGTCAGTTTGTTCCGTCGCACGCCGCGAGCGACAGGCAGCGGACGCCGAGCGACCGACGGCACACCCGTCATCGATTGACAAAGTGACAGCAGTTGTTACTTTGTCACCCATGAACGAGCGAGGCCGGCCGGACGAACCCCGGCCGAACACAGCCGGGCCGAACACAGCCGGGCCGAACACAGCCGGGGCGAACGAGGAGCAGACGCCGGCGGTGCCCACGGTGCACCAGCAGCTGCTCGACGCGGCGCTCGAGACGGCGACGGTGCACGGCATCGCCAAGTTGTCGATGGGCGACGTGGCGCGGCGCGCGGGGCTGTCGCGTCAGACGCTGTACCGCCACTTCGCCTCGAAGGACGCGCTGGTCGCTGCGGTCGTCGCCGCCCAGACCGAGCTGCTGATCGAAGAGGTCACCGCCGCCTCGCTCGCCGAGCAGGACCCACGTGACTCGCTCGAGGCAGCCTTCGCCGCCGCACTGCGCGTCACCCGGGACCACCCACTGCTCGACCGGCTGCTGCGGACCGAGCCGGAGTCGCTGCTGCCGCTGCTGACCTCGGACGGCGGGCCGGTCATGACGATGGTCCGCGCCGCGGTCGAGCAGGTCCTCGCCCTGCAGCAGCCCGGGCTCGACGCGGTGACGTTGCGTCGGCTGGCCGACATCGTCACCCGCCTGCTCGTCAGCTACGCGGTGAGCGCCCCCGACGACCCGCCCGAGGTCGTCTCGCACCACGTGGCCACGTTCCTGATCCACGGATCAGCCCTCACCAGCGAGCCAGCCCTGACCCACGACAGCACGAGAGGAGCCGGTCGATGAGCATCACCCGGACCGTCGACGGTCGCACGACCACCTGGAAGGACTCCAAGCGATACCTCTGGCTGCTCGGCCTGGTCGTTCCGCTGCTGCCCTTCGGCGCCGCACGCGAGGCCGAGCGCTTCGGGCTCGACGTGTTCTGGTACCTCGGTCCGATCTGGGTGCTCGTGCTGATCCCGCTGCTGGACCTCGTGTTCGGCACGGATCGGTCGAACCCTCCCGAGTGGGCCGTGAAGCCGCTCGCAGCGGACCGCTACTACCGCTGGTGCACCTACCTGTTCCTGCCGCTGCAGTACCTCGGCCTCGTGTACGCCTGCTGGATCGTCACCACACGCGACCTGAGCTGGTACGCCGAGCTCGGGTACGCCCTCACCGTCGGCACGGTGGCCGGGGTCGCCATCAACACCGCGCACGAGCTCGGCCACAAGAAGCCCCGCTCGGAGCGGTGGCTCGCCCGGGTCGCCCTCGCACAGTCGTGCTACGGCCACTTCTACGTCGAGCACAACCGCGGCCACCACAACCGGGTCGCCACCCCGGAGGACCCGGCCAGCTCGCGCCTCGGAGAGTCCTTCTGGCGGTTCCTGCCCCGTACCGTCGTCGGCGGGATCCGCTCGGCGTGGCAGCTCGAGGCGAAGCGCCTCTCCCACCGCGGCATCCCGGTGTGGAGCCGCCACAACGACGTGCTCACCGCCTGGGCGATGTCGCTGGTGCTGTTCGTCGGTCTGGTCGTGGCCTTCGGTCCCCGGGTCCTGCCCTTCCTGGTCGTGCAGGCGCTGTTCGGCCTGTCGCTGCTCGAGGTCGTCAACTACCTGGAGCACTACGGCCTGCTGCGCCAGCGGAACGAGGACGGCCGCTACGAGCGCTGCTCACCGCAGCACAGCTGGAACAGCAACCACGTGGCGTCGAACGTGCTGCTGTACCAACTCGAGCGGCACTCCGATCACCACGCACACCCGACCCGGCGCTTCCAGACGCTGCGCCACTTCGACGAGTCCCCGCAGCTCCCGTCCGGCTACGGGCTCATGCTCGGCCTGGCCTACCTGCCGCCCCTGTGGCGCCGGGTCATGGACCGACGGGTGCTCGCCCTCTACGACGGCGACGTGACCCGGGCGAACATCGAACCGAGCCGACGAGACCGCGTGCTCGCCCGCTACGGAGCCCCGGGACCACTGGGGGTGGCCGACCCCCAGGGGTGAACTTCCGCGATCGGATGCAGCGCCCGTCGCAATCATTCACAATCGAAGGAGTCAGTCCACCACGACGAGAGGAACCCGCCATGCGACTCCGTGTGAATGTGCGACGCGCGCCCAGAGGCCGACAACGATCACTGATGAGGGGCACCGCGATCGTCGCCGGCCTCGCCCTCGCGGTGATCGCGGTCTCCGACGCCGGAGCCACCGGCAAGCCGAACCGTCCCACGCCGAAGCCGGAGAAGGTGACCGTGGTCGCCGACGGCCTCAGCTCGCCCCGCGGGCTGGACAGCTACTGGGGCATACCGGTCGTGTCACAGGGGGCGTTCGGACCTCCCGCCGGTCCGGTCCTGGCCGTGTGGGAGCAACCCAAGCGACCGGCCACGCTCCGCCCGCTGAGCGATCCGGCCATGCTCGTCGACATCGCGGTCGCACCCGACGGCAGCGTGTGGGGCCTCTCCGACGGCAAGGTGGTCCGCAAGGCGGCCCACTCGAAGCAGTTCCAGCCGGTGGCGGATCTCGTCGCCTACCAGGAGAGCGACCCCGATCCGTACAACACCGAGGGCGACCCCGGTGAGTCGAACCCCTTCAGCATCGCCGCGTTGCCCAACGGGGACGCACTGGTGGCCGACGCGGCCGGCAACGACATCCTCCGTGTGACACGGAAGGGCAAGGTCTCGACGGTCGCCCGGTTCACCCCGGAGCTGATCCCGACCGACCACCTCGCCGGCATCGAGCTCCCGCCGGAGATCGAGGGCGAGCTCCCGGACCCATTGCCGCCGGTCATCCCGGCCGAGGCGGTCCCGACGTCGATCGCTGTGACCAAGGACGCGATCTACGTGGGCGAGCTGAAGGGCTTCCCGTTCCGCCCGGGCTCCTCGCACGTGTGGAAGATCGACCTGCGGGCCGACGGCGCGACCTGCGGCGAACCGCTCCCGGGACCCGCTGCGGCGACCAGCGCAGGGGCGAACGGGCGGCACGGGAAGCCGGGCAAGCCGACCAAGCCGGCCTGCACCGTCGCCTACGACGGGTTCACCGGCATCCAGGACATCACGTTCGACAAGGCGGGCCGCCTGTACGTCCTCGAGATCGCGAAGGACGGTGTGCTCGCCTTCGAGGCCGGTCTGGGCTCGGGCCAGTTCCCACCGGCGGTGCTCCAGAGGGTCGACCGCAACGGCGCTCGGACCGAGCTCGCCCCGGGGCAGATCTCCCAGGGCGGCAACGTCGAGGTCGTGCACCACGGCGCCGTGTACGTCACCGACGGCATGTTCACCGGCGGACGGCTCCTGCGGATCGGCCGCTGAGCGGACACCGTGCAGCGGGGTCGGTCCGACCGGCCCCGCTGCCACGATCACCGACCGGGATCAGACGCGCAGCTCGACCGTCGCCCACCCCGGCTCGGGTGTCAGGTCGACGACGAGCTCCCAACGACCGGTCGCATCGGGTCGGACCACCGACGACACCGGCGCCGCTCCGACCGAACCGGTGACGACGTCGACGGCCACCTTTTCCGCGTCGGACCAGCCGACCAGTCGGACCGGCTCGCCAGCCCCCGAGAGTCGCAGGCGCACGGCGCCGTCGACGTCGTGCACCTCGGACACCCGCTGCACCCCGGCGCTGGCGTAGCGGTCGGCGTCGCCGAACACGGCAAGGCGCCCGCCGGCGAGCAACGGCGCCAGCACGCGCAGGTCCCAGCCCTTCGCGCCCAGATCGACCGCGACACCCTCCGGGCCGACGACCTCGACGGTCCCGCGTCGCCAGTCGAGCGATGCCACCGACGAGACCGGCTCACCCTGCGCGTCGACCGGTCGGTCCGCGCCCAGCTCGTCGAGGGTGACCCGGGTCGACTGCGCCTCGGGCCCGTCGTGGCAGTTCATCGTGATCACGTAGGACCAGGTGCCTGCGTCGTGTGCGCTGTGCGTCGCCCCGACCACCGGCTCGTCCTGCAGCACGCCGTGCCGGGCGAAGCACCGGGCGATCGCGGCGATCGGCGCGTCGGGCGCGACGAGGATGCCGTCGCGTCGGGCGGTGCGCAGCACCAGGTCGCGGTCCGCGCCGCCGAGCGCGTCGCCGATGCCGACGGGCCCGCCGGACAGCGCGGCGAGCGCCGCCTCGGCGCCGGGGTCGGTGCTGCCGCCGTGACCGTCGCTGCGGAACACGTCCTTGTAGGGCCACAACCCCAGGGGACGGGCCAGCGAGTTGGTGTAGAGGAACCACGCCCACAGCAGCTCGGGTGGGACCAGGTAGCCGTGATCACCCGACGTGCGGATCGAGGTCACCTGCCGGAGCGACGCGCTCTGCATGAAGTCCGCCGGCGTCGCCATGCACCACTGGGCGGTGAGCCCCCGGCGTTCGAGGGCGGCGTCGATGCCCTGCTGCCACGCTGCGGCCCTGCCCGGCTCGGCGCGTAGGCCGCGCACCCCCAGGAAGCACTCGACGAGCCAGTCGTGCTCGAAGGTCTCGACGCCCCACGCGAGGCACTGGTCGAAGTACGCCTCGTACAGCTCGGGCCCCACGGGGTGTGCGTACTCGCCGTCGACCCAGAACTCGTGCTGGCCCAGGTAGGGCGAGTCCGACGAGACGTGTCGGCAGTGCACCACCAGCGGAGGGCCACCGAGCGCCTCGCGCAGCGCGGCGACACCCTCGGGCAGGATGTCGTCACGGGCCTCCCACCGCTCGAGACCCGTCGGCGGCACGTCCCACTCGTCGGTGTCGAAGGGCCGGATGCTGCGGTGCGGGTAGAACCACGAGTCGAGCTGCACCGCCGAGAACGGCACGTCTCGTCCTCGGAGGTCGTCGAGGGTGTCGACGAGCGTCTCGGTGACGCTGCGGTCGCCCTCGGTGCGGTACCAGTACGCGGCCCCGTTGTCGGTCCAGTACGAGACGCTGCGACCGACGGTGTCGATGCCGCGCGGCAGGCGACGCGTCCCCGCTCGCTCGGTGAGGATCGCCGCCCACCGGTCGAGGCACTCGCGCGCGTCGGCACCCGCGACGATCGCCATCTCCGTGCCGAACCCGGCCGGCACCGACTCGAGGTCGCCGTGCCAGCCGCAGCGCACGCCGAGCCCCGCTGCCTCGTCGCCCTCGGGCACGGCGATGACCTGCTCGTGGAAGTGGTCGAGCGGCGCGACCATCAGCGTCCCGCTCGACGAGACCAGCAGCAGCGGCATGATGACCGGCGGCCGGAACGGCCATCGGGTCCATCCGGCCAGCCCGGCGTCGGTCGCGGTCGGCAGCGCGAACTCCATGTACTGGAAGCCGAAGCCGCTGGCATCCTCGGGGCAGCCGCCCGCGATCCGCTCGCTCGGCCGGAACGCCGGCCAGGCGACCGACGGCTCGTGGAACGTCCCGGTCGCGAGTCCCTCGGCGATGCCCGACGGCGCCCGGACCGAGAAGGTGATGATGGGGACGTCCTCGTACGCGGCCAGCGAGAGGTCGAGCCGCGGCGCCGCCGAGCGCTCCGCGATCCAGACCCGGGCGCGCCAGGACCCGATGTCGTCGACTCCGCCGATGTCGCGGTGCTCGGCCATCGACGACGGGGATCCGCCCACCTCGAACGTCCCGGGTCCGAACCAGTCGTCGCGTCCGGCGAACCCGATCCGGACCACGCCGTCGGTCACACGGGCGGTCAATCCATCGGCGGCGATCAGCTCCACGTCGGTCATGCCCGCAGTCTTGCCCAGCACGGCCGGCATCCCGGCACGACGCCGCGCACCGGGATCACGCGAACCCCACGTCGACAACGGTTCGTTCCTACAATGCGGCCCAGTGAACTCCCGGCGACTCCTCCAGCGGATCCGCGACGCAGCGCTGCTGGCGGCTCTCGTCGGCGCCGCGCTGCTGGCCGTCGCCTCGCCCGCGGGGGCACAGGAGCCCGACGCGCCGACCACCACCGTCGCCGGCGACGCAGCGCCGAGGATCGTCGCGACGCTGCTCGTGGGCGACGAGCGTGAGCCGGTCGAGGGTGTCGAGATGGTCGTCAGCCTCGACGGTGAAGAGGTCGGCTCTGCCGAGAGCGACGCCGACGGCGTGGTCGCGGTCGAGGTCCCGGGAGCCGGTCAGTACGACGTGACCCTCGTGGCCGACTCCTTCCCCGAGGGCGTCGCGATCGCCGAGGACGCACCGACGGAGCTGTCGCCCCGGGTCCGCGACACCGGCGACCGATCGGTGATCTTCCGCCTGGTCGAAGAGGGCCAGAGCGCGACGGGTGGCAACTCGCAGGTCGAGCGGGTCGCCAGCCTGCTGGCCAGCGGGATCCGCTTCGGACTCGTGATCGCACTGGCGGCGGTGGGGCTCTCGCTCGTCTTCGGTACCACCGGGTTGACGAACTTTGCCCACGGCGAGCTGCTCACGTTCGGTGCCATGGTCGCCTGGTACCTCAACGCCGACGTGGGTGGTCTCGGCCTCCCGCTCGTGCTGGCCGCCCTGGGCGCCATCGTCGCCACCGCCGCCTTCGGCGCGTCGTTCGAGCTGGGCGTGTACCGACCCCTGCGTCGACGCGGCATGCCGGTGGTGTCGCAGATGGTCGTGTCGATCGGCCTCGCCTTCGGCCTCCGCTACCTCTTCAGCATCATCTACGGCTCCGGCACCAAGCAGTACTCCCAGTACGCCGCGCAGGCGCCGACGCTCGAGTTCGGCCCGGTGTCGCTGCGGCCGAAGGACCTGGTCATCGCCGTCATCGCCGCCCTCGCGCTCGTGACGTTCGGCCTGTTCCTGCAGAAGGCACGACTCGGCACCGCGATCCGTGCGGTGTCCGACAACCGGGACCTGTCGGTCGCCTCGGGCATCGACGACAAGAAGGTGATCCTGATGGTCTGGGTGATGGCCGGCGCGATGGCGGGCCTCGCCGGCGTCATGCTCGGATCGAGCGAGTCGGTCGGCTACACGATGGGCCAGCGGGTGCTGTTGATCATGTTCGCCGCGGTCCTGCTCGGGGGTCTGGGCACGACCTTCGGCGCGATGTTCGGCGGGTTGTTCGTGGGCATCGTGTCCGACCTGTCCACGTTGTGGCTCGACGCGGACCTGAAGATCGTCGTCGCGCTCGCCACGTTGGTCGCCGTGCTGCTCATCCGCCCCCAGGGCGTCTTCGGCGTGAAGGCGAGAACCGCATGATCTTCGGGCTCAACGTCGGTGCGGCGGTCATCGACGGGCTGCGTGAGGCCCTCGGGGTGCAGGGCGCGTACTACGCGCTCGCCGCGGTCGGGTTGAACCTGCAGTTCGGCTACGCCGGATTGCTGAACTTCGGCCACGTCGCCTCGGCCATGACGGGCGCCTACGGCGCGGCCATCGTGGTGGACAACGGCGGATCGCTCTGGCTCGGCATCGTGGTCGGCGTGCTCGCTGCGGGTCTCCTCGGGTTGCTCATGGGCATGCCGACGCTGCGGCTGCGGGCGGACTACCTCGCGATCGCGACGATCTCGGTCGCCGAGATCGTGCGGGTCGTCATCAACTCGTCGCGAACCCAGGACCTCACCGGCGGGCCGATCGGCATCACGGGCGTCGCCGCGGAGTTCTATGCGATCAACCCGATCCCCGAAGGCCGCTACGGCTGGGGCTCGCTGACCTACAACCAGAACACGCTCTTCACCATGATCGTGGGATGGAGCCTCGTCGCGCTGGCCTGCCTGCTCATCTGGTCGCTCGCGCGCAGTCCGTGGGGCCGGCTGCTCAAGGCGGTCAGGGAGGACGAGGAGGCGACCCGGGCGCTCGGCAAGAACGTCTTCTCGATGAAGCTCCAGGCCTTCGTCATCGGCTCCCTGATCGGAGGCGTCGCGGGCATCATCTTCACCTTCGACGGCGGCTTCGTGAAGCCGGACTTCTTCCTCGCCCAGACCACCTTCAACTGGTACCTCGTCGTGATCCTCGGCGGCGTGGCCACCGTCTTCGGTCCACCGCTCGGCGCCATCGTGTTCTGGTTCTCGATCGCCATGTTCAACGGCCTGCTCACGCAGCTGATCGGCAGCGACGGATGGTGGATCATCGAGTCCACCGACACCGGCGCGGTCCGCTACGTGATCGTCGGCGTCGCCATCGTGCTGCTCCTGGTCTTCCGACCCCAGGGGCTGCTCGGCAACAAGGAGGAGGCGCAGATCGGTGACCACTGACGTCATCCTCCGTGCGTCCGACGTGCACCGCTCCTTCGGCGGTGTGCGAGCCGTCGACGTCGACACCTTCGAGGTGGAGCGCGGCTCGATCGTCGCGCTCATCGGCCCGAACGGCGCCGGCAAGACGACGTTCTTCAACCTGCTCACCGGCTTCGAGCGGGCCGATGGCGGGTCGTGGCACTTCGAGGGCCACGACCTGGCCGGCAAGCCCGCCTATGCGATCGCCCGGACGGGCATGGTGCGCACGTTCCAGTCGGCCAGGGTCTTCCCACGGCTGACGGTGACCGACAACGTGCGTCTCGGCGCCCAGCGTCAACGTGGCGAGCAGCTCGGGCGCTCCATCTTCCCGTGGGCCTGGCGTGCCCAGGACGAGGAGTTGGCAACACGAGCGCTCGAGCTCGTGGAGTGGGTGGGTCTGGGCGCCAAGGCGACCGACCTGGCCGGCACCCTGTCGGGCGGTCAGCGCAAGCTGCTCGACCTGGCGAGAGCCGTCATGGCCGCACCCTCGCTGCTGATGCTCGACGAGCCGATGGCCGGCGTGAACCCCGCGCTGCGCCAGGCGTTGCTCGACAAGATCGGCGAGCTGCCCGGCGAGGGCATCACGGTGTTGTTCGTGGAGCACGACATGGACGTCGTGTCGGCCATCTCCGACCGGGTGGTGTGCATGGCCGAGGGCACGATCATCGCCTCGGGTTCGCCGGGCGAGGTCGCTGCAGATCCCAGGGTCGTCGAGGCCTACCTGGGCGGTTCCCAGGGCGACCTGCGCGACCACGAGCGACGGACGCCGCTCGACGTGCCCGTGGGCGACGAGACGGCCGATCCGGTCGCCGTCGAACCGGACGTCACCGACATCGAGGAGGCCATGGACGAGGCCACCGACCTCCCTCCGCTCCGCGGTGACGACGAGGAACGGGGGTCGTCATGAGCGACGCAGCGCCGGCCACCAACCTGGTCGAGATCCGCGAGCTCGTCGCCGGCTACGTGCCCGGTGTCGACATCCTGCGAGGCACCTCGATCCACGTCGGCGCCGGCGAGATGGTCGGCATCATCGGACCCAACGGAGCGGGCAAGTCCACGTTGGTCAAAGCGGTGTTCGGGCTGGTCCCGATCCGGTCCGGCAGCATCACCATGGCCGGCGACGACATCACCGGCACCGCCGGATTCGAGCTCGTGAAGCAGGGTGTCGGCTACGTGCCCCAGGTGCGCAACGTCTTCGGGACGCTGAGCGTCGAGGAGAACCTCCGCATGGGGGTGTTCCTGCGTCCCGACCGCTTCGCTCGCCGGCGTGACGAGGTCTACGACCTGTTCCCGGTGCTCGCCGAGCGGCGGGGCCAGCGCGCCGAGTCGCTGTCGGGCGGCCAGCGCCAGGTGCTCGCCATGGGCCGGGCGTTGATGATGGAGCCGTCGCTGATGCTGCTCGACGAGCCGTCCGCCGGCCTCTCCCCCGCCATGCAGGACGAGGTGTTCGAGCGCATCGTCGCGATCAACGCTGCCGGCGTGTCGGTGCTGATCGTCGAGCAGAACGCACACAAGGCACTGCGCATCTGCGACCGTGGCTACGTGCTCGACCAGGGAGTCGTCGCGCACACCGGGCGCGGCCCCGAGCTGCTGCACGACCCGACGGTGGTCGAGCTCTATCTCGGTTCGCTCGCCCGCCAGCGCTGACCGGACCGGCGCCCGATCGATGCGCCGTGTCGCGGTGGTCGCGGTCATCGCGGCGCGCCCACGGCGGGTCCCGCGGCTGATGGACGCGACGAGGCCCGGGGCAACCCCGGGCCTCGCTCGTCTGCGTCGTCGGACGGAGTGTCAGGTCGCCGTCACGGGACGGAGATCTGCTGCCCCTCGAGCGTGGCGACCTCACCGGTGTCGGTGTACTCCCACACGTCGTAGACGCCGGTGGCCGGCTGCATCACGTTCCAGTCGTCGAACGCGGAGGAGGCGCCGCGGTAGTGGATCGTCTTGTCCTCGTCGAGGAACGTCTTGCACTCGGCGAAGGTCTGGCAGTCGTTCTCACCCTCGAGGTTCTTGGCGAAGTTCGCCTGGATGTCGGCGGGTGCGTCGCTGCCCGCCGCCTCGGCGGCCAGGGCCATCAGGTTGGTGCAGTCGTAGTAGTACGCCGAGAAGATGGTGTCGACGCCCGTCGCTGCGAACTTCTCGGCGAAGGGGTGCTCGACGCCGGCGGGGTTCGACGACGGGGCCGTGCCCTTGATGCCGGCGACCTTCGAGAGGTCGGCCGGGTCGACCGTCTCGGCGAACGACGAGCCCTGCATGCCATCCGCGGTGTAGATCGGGATGTCCGACGGACCGGCGCCCTTGCCGATCATGGCGCTGATGATCTGTGCGCCGTCGTCGTTGAAGCCGAGGACCGCGACCGCGTCGGGCGAGGAGTCGATGGCCTTCTGGACATCGGCGTCGTAGCCCGAGCCGGAGTCCGGGTTGTAGAGGACGACCTCGGTCACCTCGGCGCCCGACTCCTCGAGCGCACTCTGGAGGGACTCGGAGAAGCCCTTGCCGTAGTCGTCGTTGCGGGCGAGGATCGCCACCTTGGCGTGGTTGTCGCTGGTGATCAGGTCGGCGAGCGCCGGACCCTGCAGGTCGTCGCCGGGGGCGGTGCGGAAGAAGAAGCCGTCACCGACCCCCTCGAGGTTCGCCGCGGTGGTCGAACCGGAGCAGGTCGGGACCTTGTCGGTACCGATCTTCTCGGCCAGCTTGGCCGCCACACCCGACGGAGCCGGGCCGACGATGGCGTCGACCTTGTCGGTGTTGACCAGCTTGGCGTAAGTCGCCTCGGCCACCGTCGGGCTGGTGCCGTCGTCGCCCTCGACCAGCACGACCGGCTTGCCGAGCACGCCGCCGGCGGCGTTGATCTCCTCGAGCGCCATGTCGATCGGGGTCTGGAGCGACTCGACGATCGTGTTCAGGTCGCCGGTCTGGGGCACCATCGAGCCGAGCTTGAGCTCCCCGTCGACGTTGCCGCGATCCGCGGCGGCCGAGGCCTCGGTCGTCGTGGTCTCGTCACCGTTGTCGTCGGCGTTGTCGTCGCTGCCGCATGCACCGGCGACCAGCGCCAGCGCCCCGACCACGAGCAAGAGACGTCTCACCTGAATCCTCTGCATCGCATGAACTCCTCGAGATGTTGGATGGGTGCCGCCGGCCGAGACCGTCGGACGAACCACACCTTAGGTGTCCGGCCCGTGTCGGCAGCGTGAACCGGCGGTCAACGCGACCTCACGACGGCCGGGGTCAACGACCGGAGCCGCCCACGATGATCGGTTCCATCGACTCGGTGTGCAGGTGGTCCTCGGGGTCGGGCGCGGCGCGCAGGGCAGCAGCCGAGGGCGGGCCGGGCAGCTCGTAGTCGTCCGCGGCCTCGAGCGACACCCCGTAGCCCTGGTCGGCGAGCGCCGCCACGCTCAGCCGGCTCAGGTACTGCGTACCGGCGTCCAGGAACCCTGTCATCAGCTCGCGATCGAAGACCGACTCCCGCCAGTGCCCCCACATGGTCCCGAGCCCGCCCTCGTGCTCGAGGGGCACCGGGCCCGAACCGCCGAGCTCGCGGTACGCGGCCACGCCGGCGGCGCCGGTGTAGCGCGGGTCGAGCAGCGGGTTGTCGATGAGCCCGTTGAGGAGCCAGTTGCCTCCGAGCCCGAGCACGTGGCCCATCTCGTGGAGGATCACGTCGCCGAGCCGGCCCTGGTCGTGGAGCATCTCGAGGTCGTCGGTGTCGAACTCCATCAGTCCCCAGTACGGCTGCCACGCTCCTGCCCGAACCGCCAAGCCGGCGGCACGGCCCAACGTGCCGCGCGGACCGTCGATGGGTATGTCACGTGCGTCGATCAGCACGTCGTCGACGACACCCGAGAAGGCGGGGATCCAGCCGAGGAACCCGGCGGGGATGTCGAGCTGCTGATCGGGCACACCCGCCACGATCACCTCGGACCAACGAGCCGCGGCGTCCTCGAACGCCGCTCGGAACTCCGGACGCATCGCCGGGTCGAGGCGCAGGTCGATCTCGTAGCCCTCGGCGGGGCCCGGATCGACGGTGACCGTCGTGGTCGCCACCACCGGCTCGAACATCGAGTCGGACACCTCGAGGGTCAACGTCCGGGTGCCCGGAGCATCGAACGACACGAGCACGCGATCTGCGGACGTGCACGGCTCGAGCTCCCGGTCGAAGGTCCCGTCGCCGTCGATGTCGACACGGCAGCGCAGCGTGCCGGGGTTCGGGTCCGAGACGTTCCAGCCCAGCGAGCCGACGACCGGCGCCGCTCGGCGCTGCGAGCCCAGCGAGAAGCTCTGGATCGTCGGTGGCGCCGGGTCGGCGGGAGGACCCGACGGCGACGTCGGCGCGCAGGCGCCGAGCAACGCCGAGCCCGTGACCACCGCGACGACCAGCGCCCCGCGTGTCGTCCGTCGTGTACCGACGGGTCGTCGTGTGCCGACAGGTCGTCGTCCGCCATCGCCGATGCCCATGTCACCCCTCCGCTGCACCGACGGCCCCCGACCGCCCGCGCGAGCGCCGATGCTACCGAGCGGGCTCATGGCGATGTCGGCCCGATGTGCGCGCGGTCACCGGCCGCGCATTCTGCCGACAACGTCCCGACCGACCGTGGCATGCTCGTTCCGGTGCCGCAGCGCGGGGAGCGGGCACCGTGCAGGCGTTGGGGGGCACGAGCATGGACCTCAAGATCGACAGCATCGAGATCAAGGTCGTCGCGTGGGATCCGACCACGGCGCGTCCGGTGGCAGAGGACTGGCTCGATGTGCCGGCCACGATCGGCCCGAACGACGTCGAGGCGTACCTCGTCGGACGCCTCGGTCCCCGGCGCGACGAGCCCGTCGAGCTCGTCCATGCGAGACCGGCCGGCTGGCACTTCGACCCGGCCTCGCTCGCCGACGTGGGTCTGCCCTCGGGCGACCTGCAGCTCCTCGCCGTCCCGTTCGTGCGCTTTCCCGACGGTCGACGCCTGGAGCTGGCCGAGTACCACGCGGTCATCGGTCGACACTTCCGCGACCTGGTCGCGTCGATCGACCCCCACGTCGGCCCCCTCGGCAGTGCGCCGAGCGAGCGCTGCGGGCGGCTCGAGGAGGAGCACCTGGCGGTCGCGACGACGATCGAGTCCGACGTCGAGCTGCAGGTCGGTGGTTGGCTGCACCGACTGATCCGCGACGGCCGGACCTACCTGGTGATCGACCTGCCGGTCTCGGGCCGCTACGTGCAGTTCGTCACCCAGGACGGCGACTGGCTGCGCGCCGAGGCCGTCGGGGACCGCTACCTCGGTGGTCACCCTCCGCTGTCGGCCGCCGAACGTGACGGGCTGATCGAGCTCGGCTGGAATGCACCCGACGAGGACGACGACGACGGCGGCAACTACTGGCTCGAGTGGGGACTCGACGACGAGAGCCTCGACCTCGACGCGGCACGCCATCCGGTGTCCTGGACCGATCCGGATGCGGCAGACCTCCTGCCCGACACGTCGATCGCGGACGCGTCCCGCCTGGCGGCGACGACGCTGTGCCGGGTCTTCGGCCCGCTCGAGCTGTCGGACCTCGTGGCGCAGGCCGGGCCGGTCCGGTTCGACTGACGCCAGGCGTCAGTCGCCGGGTGCTCCATCGCGCACGACCCGGCGCAACCGATCCGCGTCGGCGGTGAGGATCGCTCCGGCGGCGACCGCGGAGTCCAGCGACTCGACCCACGAACGCACGAAGTCGTCCGGCTGCGAATGACGGCGGCGCAGCTCCTCCGGCGACAGCGGTCTGGTCGTGCCGAACAGTTCGCAGAAGCCTCCGGGCTCCTGGCCCATGCCCGACAGCGCAGCCACCGGCACGTCGACCTGCGGGGTGCGCACGCCGCCGACCGCGATCCCCAGGTCGTCGCGGACCAGGTCACCGCCGGTCTCGTCGAGCCGGAGCCTCGGCATCGACGGAGGCGGCGGTCCACCCGACGCCCACCGCACCAGGTGGGCGAACGCCGCACGAGCCACGTAGGTGTGCGGCCCGGTGTTGATCGGCGCGCCGCACTCGATGACACCGGCGTACACCGACGACGGCGGCGCCGACATGGCGGCGAAGAGGCGCTCGTCGGCGTCGCCCGACCCGTCGTCGAGGTCGCCGATCCCGAGCCCGTAGGCGTCGACGTGCGCGGCGCCGGCGACCTCCCAGGCGACGAACCGCTCCGTGTCGGGTTGACGGGCGCGTCCGTAGCCGATCCGACCACCTGCGACGTCGTTCTCGGCCGAGAGCACCATGACCGGCACGTCGAGGTCGTCACGGATGAGGGTCGGATCGGGGGCCGGGTCGTCGCCGTCGCGCAACGGCGAGGAGACGGCGTGGCGGCTGTGCAGGAAGTACGCGTCGAAGGCACCGTCACGGCCGAACGCGTTCGCGTACGTCGTCAACCGCTCCGCGGACTGCGACTCACCGAGCGCGACGACCACGTCGGGCACCGCGCCACCCAACAGGTGCGTCGCGTCGCGTCGCAGCATCGCACCGACCTGGGTGAAGAGGTCGTAGCTCGCGTCGTCGCCGGGGTGTTCGAGCGTCCCGTACCGGTCCGGGTCGGCCCGCACGAGCGAGAGCATCTCGCCCAGCGGGTTGGCGCCGGGCAGGATCCCGTCGTGCTGGGCGGACACGCCGACCCAGATCGTGCCGGAGCGGATGAGCTCGTCGTGCAGGAAGGTCCAGTCGGGGGCCGTGTCGAGCCCGCCCGACACGTTCAGCCACTCGACCGCGACGACGCTGCGTCGGCCCGCGACGTCGGCGGGCCGACGCACCACGATCCGCGTCCGGTACCGCGCACCGCCACCGTCCGGGTCCTGGGGTCGGACATCCCAGCGGCCGTCGGAGGCCAGGGGCGCCGAGGTCGTGAAGGTGCGGGCGACGCCCTCGACGAAGAACTCCTCTTCGACGTAGCCCTGCAGGGCCAGGTCGAGCCCACCGGCAGCGACGACCGCTCTGCCCGCACCGCCGGTGATCGGGCCCGACCGAACCGGATCGTCCGACGACGCCGCGGAATGCGAGCGGCCTGGATGCTCCATCGACTGCGCTCCCTCCGAGGTGACCCCTGCGGCCGCGACGACGGGAGACGAGGCCGCGACTGCAGCGATGCTGCCACAGCGCGGGCGTCGCCCGGACCCGTCGGCAACGTCGCTGTCCGGCGCCCTATGGTCGAGTGATGGTCAACGGACCGGCGTCGTTCTACGAGGAGCGCGTGCTGCCACGTTGCGTCGACGCGTTCTGTGCGAACCCCGGCATGGCCGACTGGCGACGCCGGACCCTCGAGGGGCTGTCCGGCACGGTCGTCGAGATCGGTTCCGGATCCGGGGCCAACGTGGAGCTGCTGCCCGACGAGGTCACCCGCGTGTACGCCGTCGAGCCGTCCGCGCTGGCCCGCCACCGAGCGGCGGCGCACATCGACGCGGCGGTCACCCGTCGCGGACACGAGCACCGGCTCATGGTCGAACACGTCGGGCTCGACGGCCAGTCGTTGCCGCTGCCCGACGCCAGCTGCGACGGCGCGCTCGCCACCTTCGTGCTCTGCACCGTCCCTCACCCGTCGTTGGCCCTGGCGGAGCTGCATCGGGTCCTTCGTCCGGGTGGCCGGTTCCACTTCCTGGAGCACGGCGCCTCGCCCGACGCCGACGTGCGACGCTGGCAGCATCGCTTCGAACCGTGGCAGCGACGCTTCGGCGGCGGCTGCCATCTGACCCGGGTCCCGACCGAGATGGTCGAACGAGCCGGGTTCCGCATCGAATCGCTCGAGCAGCGCTACGCCCGCGGCCCCAAGCCGTGGACGTGGTTCACCCTCGGCCACGCCGTGCGACTCGACGAGCCCACCACTCCGATCCCCCACGAGGAGACGTCCGAATGAAGGTCCCGTTGACCACCCGCGACCACATCGAGCGCGCCGCGCTCGTCTACGGCGACCGCATCGGCGTCGTCGACGAGCCGACCCAGGTCGCACCGCCGCTCGGGGACCTGACCTACCGCGAGGTGCTCGAGACGGCGACCGCGTTCGCCGCCGGTGTCGAGGCGCTGGGTGTGCCCGTCGGCGGGCGCGTCGCGATCGTGTCGCAGAACGCCGCACGGCTGCTCACGCTGCTGTACGGCACGACCGGGTGGGGCCGGGTCGCGGTGCCGATCAACTTCCGCCTGCATCCCCACGAGGTCCAGTACATCGTCGACCACTCGGGCGCCGAGATCCTGCTCGTCGACCCGGAGCTCGAGGAGTCCCTGGCCGAGGTCACCGCGCCGCAGAAGTACATCATCGGGTCCGACACCGACGAGCTGATCCATCGCTTCGACATCCAGCCGACCCCGTGGGACCCGGACGAGGACGCGACCGCCACGATCAACTACACGAGCGGCACCACGGCTCGACCGAAGGGCGTCGAGATGACGCACCGCAACCTGTGGGTGAACGCGGCGACGTTCGGGTGGCAGGCCGCGGTCACCGACCGCGACGTCTACCTGCACACCCTGCCGATGTTCCACTGCAACGGTTGGGGCTTCCCGTTCACCACCGCCGCGGTCGGCGTGCCGCAGATCGTGCTGCGCAAGATCGACGGCCCCGAGATCCTGCGCCGCATCGACCAGCACGGGGTCACGCTGATGTGTGCCGCACCCGCCGTCGTCGCGACCGTGCTCGACGCGGCGAAGGACTGGGAGGGCCAGATCCCCGGCCACGGTCGCCTGCGGGTGGTCGTCGCCGGTGCCCCGCCGCCCACGCGCACCATCGAGCGCGTCGAGACCGAGCTGGGTTGGGAGTTCATCCAGATCTACGGCCTGACCGAGACCGCGCCGCTGCTGACCATGAACCGGAGCCGCAGCGAGTGGGACGGGCTCTCGCCCGCCGAGCGCGCTGCCAAGCTGTCGCGCCAGGGTGCGCCCGCGATCGGCATCCGCATGCGCGTCGACGACGAGGGCGAGCTGCTCGCCCGCGGCAACGTCGTGTTGAAGAGCTACTGGAACCAGCCCGAGGAGACCGACGCCGCGCTCGAGGATGGCTGGTTCCACACCGGCGACGGCGGGTTCATCGACGACGACAACTACGTCACCATCCAGGACCGCAAGAAGGACGTCATCATCTCCGGCGGTGAGAACGTGTCGTCGATCGAGGTCGAGGACACCCTGTTCTCGCACCCCGCGGTGCTCGAGGTCGCGGTCATCGGCGTGCCCGACGAGAAGTGGGGCGAGACGATCAAGGCGCTCGTCGTGGTCGAGGCCGGGTCGGGTGTCACCGAGGACGACCTGCTCGAGCACTGCCGGGCGAACATCGCCCGCTACAAGTGCCCGACGTCGATCGAGTTCCGCGACGAGCTCGCCCGGACCGCGACGGGCAAGCTGCAGAAGTTCAAGCTGCGCGAGCCCTACTGGGACGGCCGCGAGCGACAGGTCAATTGACCGCCCCGTTCCTTCGCGAAGCCCAGCGACCGCCACCACGACCGCAGCCTTCGCGAAGGCCGGCGACCCGCTGATCGTCAGAAGAGCGTCGGGGGCGCGGCGTCGATCGGCTCCGGCAGCGTCGCGAGCTCCGGGACCAGTGCCCTGACGTCGTCGTGGAACCGGCGGGCCAGGGGCAGCGACTCGTCGTTGTCGGGCGTGTGCACGAAGAACGTGGGCCGTCGCCCCTCACGCAACCACTGAGCGACGACCGGCACCCACAACTGCCAGCCCGCGACGGTCGCGTCGACGTCGTCGCGCCCGACGTAGCGCACGATCGGTTCGTCGGTCAGCGCGACCGTCCGACGGGGAAGGCGAGGCTTCTTGGCCCAGCCGTCCTGTTCGGCCGGGCTCGTCGCCGGCGCCGAGAACAGCGTGGTGGTGTCGAACGAGATCCACTCCGCCTCGTGCTCGGCGAGCAGCGCCTCGAGCCGCTCGCTCGTGGCGCCCGGTTGGAAGAACGCCGGGTGGCGGACCTCGACGCCGTAGCGGTGCGACGTCGGCAGTCCCGCCAGGAACGAGGCGAGCACGCCCACGTCGTTGGGACCGAACGAACCGGGCAGCTGCACCGACAGCGTGCGCGCCCGGTCACCCAGCGGCTCGACCACCTGGAGGAACTCGCGCAGCTCCTCTTCGGTGTGACGCAGTCGTCGGTCGTGGGTGATGGTGCGCGGCAGCTTGAACACGAAACGGAAGTCCGGGGGCGCTTCGCGGGCCCAGGCGCGCACGGAGTCGGCGGACGGCAGTCCGTAGAAGGTCGTGTTGCCCTCGACCGCGGTGCACCACGAGGCGTAGGCATCGAGCTGCTCATGTCGTCCCAGCTTCTCGGGAAGGTAGGTCCCCTGCCAGGCCTTGTGCGCCCACATCGGGCATCCGACGCGCAGTTCCACGACCGGCGAGCGTAGAGGCGAAGCTGTGCAGGTGACCGAGGTACGCATCAGTCTGAACCCGACGCCGATGGACGACGCAGCCCGAGAGGCGGTGCTGGCGGCCCCCGTGTTCGGTGAGACCTTCACCGATCACATGGTCGTCATGCGCTTCGCGGACGGCGCCTGGGGGCCCCTCGAGCTGCAGCCCTTCGCGCCGCTCTCGCTGAGCCCGGGCACCCTCGCCCTGCACTACGGCCAGTCGATCTTCGAGGCGCTGAAGGCGTACACGCTCTCGGACGGAACCGCCGCGCTGTTCCGCCCCGACCGCAACGCCGCACGGTTCGCCGCGAGCGCCCGACGCATCGCCATCCCCGTGCTGCCCGACGGCGCCTTCGAGCTGGGCTGCGCGTTGCTCGCCGGCGCCGACTCGGCATGGGTGCCCACCGAGGACGGCGCCGCGCTCTACGTGCGGCCGTTCGCCTTCGGGTCCGAACCGCACCTGTCGGTCCGCCCGGCGAACGAGTACCTGTTCGTGATCATCGCGTCGCCGGTCGCCAACTACTTCGGGGACCGACTCTCGGCGATCACCGTCGCGGTCGAGCGGGGCGACGTCCGGGCGTCGCCGGGCGGCACGGGCGCGGTGAAGTTCGCCGGGAACTACGCCGCGGGATTCGCCGCGCA
>JAEWED010000219.1 GCA_023389745.1 Actinomycetes bacterium | reverse complement strand
TGCCGGGTTCGACCGCGGTGTCGAACGCGAGCGTCCATCCCTTGGTCGGGAACGACAGCGGCGAGTCGTTGCCCGGACCGAAGCGCTTCAGCACCGCCAGGAACGACGGCACCCCGGCGGCGGACAGCCGCTCGAGCGACGTGCGCACGAACTCCGAGGCCTCGTCGGGCACCGCGTACTGCCACTGGAAGAAGCCGCGGCGGCCGTACGCCCGGTTCCAGTCCGCCACCATGTCGAGCGGGTGGAAGAACTGCTCGATGGTGAGCAGCGCGTCGCGGCGCTGCTTCGGGGCCTTGCGGTACCAGGCCTCGTTGAACGCCCGGCAGAACAACTTGTTGATCAGCCCGGACGGGAACACGTCGGGCACCGACGGCAGCTGGTGGGGGTGGTAGGCGTAGGGGTCGGTGGCGCCGCCGTCGAGCGCCTCCTGGCGGGTCGCGAAGCGGCCGCGGTCCAGGATCGACCGACCCATGGACTCGCCCCGGGCGAGGATGTCGATCCATGCCACCGAGTAGTCGTACTGGTCGTCACCCTCGACCATGAGGGTCATGACCTCGTCGAGGTCGGCGGTCCGGTCGGTGTCGACCACGAGCTGCGAGGACTCGATCGGCTGCATCCGGACGGTCGCGTCGACGACGATGCCGGTGAGCCCCATGCCGCCGACGGTGGCCGCGAACAGTGCCGGGTCGGTCTGCCGGTCGACGTGGCGGAGCTCGCCCGTGCCGTCGATCAGCCGGAACGACTCGACGTGGTCACCCCAGGAGCCCTTGACGTGGTGGTTCTTGCCGTGGATGTCGGCGGCGATCGCCCCGCCGACGGTGACCAGGCGGGTGCCGGGGGTGACCGGCACGAACAGCCCGAGCGGCACGAGCCAGCGCATCAGGTCGTCCAGGCTCGTCCCGGCGAGCACCCGGATCGTGGCGGTCTCGAGGTCCAGGTCGAGCAGACCGGCGCGCGACGGCCCGTCGACGACGGTGCCGCCCGCGTTCTGGGCGCAGTCGCCGTAGCCGCGACCGAGACCTCGGGCGATCACGCCCCGTGGCCCGACGGCGCGCACCACCTCGAGCTGGTCCTCGGTCGACGTCGGGTGGACGAGCTCGCTCGACGTCGGTGCGGTCCTCCCCCACCCGGCGAGCAGCGCCCGTTCGCGCGTGGCGGAGGACGTGGACGGTCGCTCGGCGCTCATGCGTAGATCCCGATCATCAGGCAGACGGCCCAGAGCACACCCATGATCTGCATCTGGCGGTCGTGCAGGATCACGTCCTCGGGTGCCGATCCCTTGCCCTGGTCGACCAGCAGCGCGTACCGGAGCACGGCGATCAGGAACGGCACGATCGACAACTGCGCCCACGGGCTGGCGGCGGCCTGGCCGAGTGCGGGGTCGCCGTGCGCTCTCTCGACGGCCCACATGCAGTAGCTCATGATCAGCGCCGCGACCGAGACCGCCCGCAGGAAGCCGAGGTACTCGATGGAGTAGGCGCCGAGGGTCGGACGCAGCTCGGCGGCCCGGTCGCCCAGCTCCTGCTTCTCCGCGAAGCGCTTGGCGGCGGCGATGAACAGCGAGCCGAAGAGCGAGATGATCAGGAACCAGTTCGAGACGTCGACCTCGGCGGCGTACGCGCCGCCCAGCAGTCGCAGGATGAAGCCCGCCGACAGGATCACCAGGTCGAGCACCGGGATCGTCTTGAGGAACAGCGAATAGGTCGTCGTGAGCACGGCGTAGCCGCCGACGATCAGTGCGAGCTCGACGTTGTCGACCAGCGCGATGCCCACACCGGCGATGAACAGGACCACGGCGAGGGCCACGGCCAACGGGACCGGGACCACACCCGAGGCGATCGGACGGCGGCACTTGGTCGGATGCTGGCGGTCGGACTCGACGTCGAGGATGTCGTTCAACAGGTAGGTGGCCGAGGAGACGAGGCAGAACGCCACGAAGCCGATGAGCGTGAGCTTCAGCCGGTAGGGCTCGTCGATGACCCCGGCGGCGGCGGGCGCGACGAACACGAGCACGTTCTTGGCCCACTGCTTGGGCCGGCAGGCCCGGATCATCCCGATCAGCAGTCCGGTGCCACCCCGGCTCGGGCTGGCTGCGGCCCTGGTCCTCTGGTCGGTCAACGGAACCCCTCGTCCGGTGATTCGGCCCGGCGCTCGTCCGCCGGGCACAACCCGGTCACTCTAACGGCACAGGGCCCGAGGGCCGACACTCACGGACCGTACGTCAGTCGAGCGAGCAGGGCGGTCTGGAGCGCGTCGGGCGGGCCTGCGAGGTCGCCGTACCACTGCCCCACCGCCGCCTGCCACCAGGCGAAGCTCTCGGCGAAGTCGCCGGAGCCGGAGGCGAAGTCGGAACCACCGGAGGAGACCCACCACGAGCGCTGCGCGCCGTAGCCCCTGGCGGCGGCCCAGGCGGCTCGGTCGGTGTCGCTGAGCCGGGCGACGTCGACGGCGTGGCCCATCTCGTGGGCGACGACGTGTGCGAGCCCTTCGGCGGTGTCACCGGGGCGGACGAACACCTCGATCACCGAGGCGTCCGGGTACGTGAGCCCGCGGTAGCCGGCGCGGCCGTCGAGGAACCGGAGCTCCCACCCGGGAAGTCCGTTGCGCCAGTCGAACCGGATCAGTCCGAGCGCCCTGCCGGCCACGTCACGGCTCTCGGGGCGGGTCAGACGTTCCACGGCACGGGCGGCGTTCGGTCCGAGCGGTGGGATGACGATGCCCTGGACCTGCACCGGAGGCACCTGGGTGGTGGGTGCCGCCGCGTCCGGCGGCGTCGGCACCGAGCTGCTCGGTGCCGCAGGCGGCGGCGCGGGAGCGACCGTCGTGGTCGGCGTCAGCAGCGGCGCGGCGGTCACCGGGACCGGCTCGACGATCCGGTCGGCAGCGGCTCGATCGTCAGCCGATCGCGCGATGCCGAGCACCTCGGTGCTGCCGTCGCCCAGGACCAGCGGCGGGGGCCCCGTGGCGTAGTCGGGGCGCTCGACGGTCTCGGAGCCCGACCCGAGCGGCGCGCAGCCGACGGCGGCCAGCAGCGTCAACGCTGCAAGCGCAGCGCGACCGACGCCGCGTGACGATCCCGTCGTGTCCCCCATCTCGCCCGAACGATCCCCTCGTCGTCAGCCCCGCCGCACCGCATCGGTGGGCCCCGATCCCCGACAGCCTCGCACAACCTGCAGCCGCGGGGTCGTCCCCCACCCCCGCCGGATGCGATCGCCGGTCGCAGCTGTCCGGAGCTCCGCTGGCCCGAGGCGAGCGGCTGGAGCTCAGGCGGTCAGCGCGGCGAGTCTCGCCACGCTGTCGGCGTCGGCGTCGTCGACCACCCTGCCGTGCGCGGCGCGGAAGAGCCGGTCGTTCACGGCCCGGCCGAGGCCGTCGGGCGCCAGCACGGGCGCGAGCAGCACCTGGACACCGAGGGTGTCGCCGTCACGGAGCGCCGCGTAGAGCGCTCGGGCGGCGGCCTCGGGGTCGTCGGAGAGCTCGATCCGTGCGGCGGCGACCTCTGCAGCCGCCAGTCCGGCGAGGAGCTCGTCGACGACCCTGGCGTCGCCGTCGACGAGCACGACCGGCGTGCTCGGCGAGTAGTGACGCAGCAGCTGGCCGGGACCCGCCGCCGCGTCGGTGTCGTCGACCACCTGGCGCGGCTCGTGCCGCACCTCGCCGAGCACCTCGACCAGGTCCTCGAGCGTCACGCCGCCGGGGCGCAGCAGCGCCGGGACGTCGCCGACCAGATCGACGACGGACGACTCGACGCCGAGCGCGGTCGGCCCACCGTCGAGCACCAGGTCGATCCGTCCGTCGAGCTCCTCGAGCACGTGGGCCGCCGTGGTGGGGCTGACCCGGCCGAACCGGTTCGCCGACGGCGCAGCGATCGGCCGGCCCGCCGCGGCGATCAGCGCCCGAGCCGCAGCGTGCGCCGGCACCCGCACCGCGACCGTGTCGAGCCCGGCGCCGACCTCGGGCGCGACGCCGTCGGCACGCGGGACGATCAAGGTCAGCGGTCCCGGCCAGAAGTGGAGTGCCAGCCGCTGCGCGGTGGCGGGCCAGGAGCGAACGACCTGTCCGAGCATCGAACCGGCCTGGTCATCCGTCGGAGCGGCGGACAGGTGCACGATCAGCGGGTCCGTCGACGGACGGCCCTTCGCCTCGAACACCGATGCGACCGCCGCGCTGGAGCACGCATCGGCGCCCAGGCCGTAGACCGTCTCGGTCGGGAAGGCGACCAGCCCGCCCCGCCGCAGGACCGCTGCAGCGTGCTCGATCGTGTCGGGATCCGGGTGGTGCGGGTCGATCGCCAGCACGTCGGTACGTCGTGTCACCGCGACATTCTCGCCGCGAAGCACCGCATCCACCGGATCCTCTGCCACCCTGGACTGCTCAGGAGGTCCACCACGATGGTCATGGCGACACGCCCCGAAGTAGCAACAGCAGCACACCCGATCGCGGCGGTCGACGCCATCGGCCTCGGCCAGCAGATGGCGAACGCCCTCATCCGGGTCCCGTTCCGTCGCCCGCTGCACGGGTCCTCGGGTGTGCTGCACAACCTGGGGCAGAACATCACCCGAGAGGTCGTCCGGACCTTCATGGGCTACTCCTCCAGCCTGCCGATCGAGGAGTTCCGCTCGATCGAGCACGGTCTCGACTGGTTGTCACGCCTCGCGATGGCGCCCGTGGTGGCGCTCGAGGGCGTGGTCGCGATCGACGACGTCATCGGTGGGGTGCCGGGCATCCGGTACCGCCCGAAGCACGAGGAGCCGATCGGGCACATCCTCTACCTGCACGGTGGCGGCTACGTCGGGACGAGCCCGAACATGTACGCGTTCTTCACCGCACGACTCGCCGCGGTCACCCAGTGCGAGGTCTTCGTCGCCGACTACCGACTGGCTCCCGAGTTCCCGTTCCCCGCGGGCCTGCACGACGCGGTCTCGGTGCTCGAGGCGATGCTCGACAGCGGCTGCGATCCGGCGACGCTGTTCATCGCGGGTGACTCCGGCGGTGGTGGGCTCGCCACGTCGCTCATCTACCACGACCATGCGGCGCACCTGCCCCAGGTCGGCGGGCTGATGCTGTTCTCACCCGAGATCGACCTGCGACTCGACCACCCGTCGGTGACCGAGAACGCCCCGCACGACATCCTGCCGTGGAACATCCCGACGTCGGCCTACCTGCACGGCGAGGAGGCCGCGTCGGCAGCGGTGTCGGCACTCGACCAGGACGTCACGACCTGGCCGCCGGTCTTCCTGACCTGGGGATCGCACGAGATGTTCCGTGACTCGATCCGCCTGCTGCTCGAGCACCTCGAGGCGGCCGGCGTGCCGACCACCGGCGAAGAGGCCGACGGCATGTTCCACGTGTACCCGATCCTGATGCCCTGGGCGGATCACAGCAGGCGGGTCTACCGCGACATGGGCGAGTTCGTGCGGGTCCAGATCACGAAGGCCTCGAGCGACCGCACCGAGATCGCTCGGCGCACACGACACGCGGCCGAGGCGCTCGGGCCGGTCGACGAGGACGCGGCCCCGATGAAGGTCACGTCGACGCCGCGGCGGCCCGCCACGCGCACGACGGCGAAGAAGGCGCCCGCCAAGCGCCCCGCCACCAAGCGTCCGCGCACGAACGGCACAGCGGCGAACGGTACGGCGGCCAAGAAGGCAGCCTCGAAGAAGGCCGCCCCGAAGAGCGCCGCGGCCAGGAAGGCCACCGCTTCGAGCTGAGACGCCGATGAGATTCCCATTCTCATTAGTTCTCATTTGACGGCGGACCCCGTACCATCGGGCCCATGGCCCACGATCACTCCCACCACCACGGCGTCGCCGCGGGTCGAGCAGGGGCCCGGCACGCCCGGGCGCTGACCATCGGGCTCGGCCTGATCGTGGCGTTCCTGATCGTCCAGGTCGTCACGGGACTGCTCACCGACTCCCTCGCCCTGCTGTCCGACGCGGGACACATGGCCACCGACGCGCTCGGCCTGGCCATGGCGCTCGCGGCGATCCGCCTGGCCTCGCGGGGGAACGAGCGCACGAGCCGCACCTTCGGCCTCTACCGGCTCGAGATCCTCGCGGCGCTCGCCAACGCGGTCCTGCTCTTCGGCGTCGCCGGCTACGTGCTCTTCGAGGCGGTCGAGCGACTGCGCGAGCCGGCCGAGATCGCGGCCACCCCCGTGCTGGTCGTCGGCCTGCTCGGCCTGCTCGTGAACGTCGTGGTCTTCCTGCTGCTGCGTCAGGGAGCCGAGGAGTCGATCAACATCGAGGGTGCCTACCTCGAGGTCCTCGCCGACATGCTCGGCTCGATCGGTGTCGTCGTCGGAGCCCTCGCCATCATGACGATGGGCTGGACCTGGGTCGACCCGGTGATCGGCGCCGCCATCGGCGTGTTCATCCTGCCGAGGGCGTACCGGCTCGGACGGGAGGCACTGCGCATCCTGTTGCAGGAAGCGCCGGCCGGCACCGACCTGGCGCTGATCACGTCGGACCTGGCGGCCATCCCGGGAGTGATCGACGTGCACGACCTGCACGTCTGGACCCTGACCTCGGAGATGGACGTGCTCACCGCGCACCTGATGACCTCGGACGGCACCGACGGCCACTCGGTGCTCGACGACGCCCGGACGATCCTCACCGAACGCCACGGCATCGGCCACGCCACGCTGCAGGTCGAGCCGTCGAGCCACCGGGGCTGCGACGAGATCGACTGGTGACACGACTCACGCGCTGAGCTCTGATGCCGACGGTGCCACCGGCAGCTCCTCGACGCCCTCGACGGTCGGGATCGTGCGCCGCGAACCCGCGGCGTGCTGCTCGAAGCGGCGAGCGGTCACCAGCAGGCGGCTCTCCATCGAGCCGAGCGCCCGGTTGTAGGACCCCACCGCTCGGCCCAGCGAGGAGCCCACGGCGACGAAGTGCTCGGCGAAGACGGCGACGCGCTCGTGCAGCTCGCGTCCCAACGAGGCGATCGCCGCCGCCTCGTCGGCCACGACACGCTCACGCCAACCGACCGCCATGCCCCGCAGGAACGCGAGCAGGGTGCTGGGCGACGCCAGGATGACGTCCTGCGCGGCCGCCTCTTCGAAGAGCCCGGGGCGGTGCTCGAAGGCCGAGGACAGGTAGCCGTCGCCGGGGATGAACATGACGACGAAGTCGACCGAGCCGGGCACGGCGTCGTCGTAGCGCCGCCGCGCCAGGGCGGCGACGTGACCCGCCACCGCCCTGGCGTGCTCCCCCAGCAGCTGCGCTCGCTCGTGCGGGTCCTCCGCGTTCGCCGCCCGCAGGAAGCAGTCGAGCGGGGCCTTGGCGTCGATCACGACGCATCGGTCGTTCGGGAGGCGCACGACCACGTCGGGACGCAACGCCCCGCCACGCACGCCACGCTGCTCGAGGAAGTCGCAGTGCGGCTCCATGCCCGACTGCTCGAGCACACGCCGGAGCTGCAGCTCGCCCCACGCGCCACGGATCTTGTTGTCGCGCATGGCGGACGCGAGGCTGCGCGCCTCTGCACGGACCTCTTCGTTGGTCCGACGCAGCTCGTCCATCACCTGGCGCAACACGGCGGACTCGCCCTGGCGCTGCTCCTCGAGCCGAGCGAGCCGCTCGGCGTACTCGCCCAGGCGACCGACGACCGCGTCGCCCTGTTCGCGCCAGTGCGCCCGGGAGAGCTGCTCGATCGACGCGTTGCGGCTCTCGCCCAGTCGCAGGAGCTGCTCGGACTGCTCGGCCATGGCGGCTGCCGAGACCGAACGAACGACCTCGACCAGCTGCTCGTCGGTCCGGGCGAGCGACTCGGCCCGGGCGAGGCGTTCACGCAGCACCGACTCGCGCTCGGCGCTGCGGGCGCGGCCGACGGCGTACCCGACCGCTGCGGCGAGCAAGCAGACGAGGGCGGCCAGGAGCAGGGCTGGGATCGAGGGCAGGGCGGGGGTCGAGGGCACGGCGGTCTCCGATCGAGCGACCACCGCATCATGACCGGGCGCTGTGACAGTCAGGCGCTGTGACAGTCAGGCCGGGGCCGGTTCGGCGACGTGCTCGCCGTTGCGCACCACCCACGCGTCGCTGTGCGAGATCTGCGCATCGGGGTCCCACACGTCGTCGACGTACTGGAACTCGCAGCGGAGCTCCTCGGGAGTGATCGTCACGAGCCCGTAGCCGTGCTCGGCGACGAAGTAGCGCACGTGTGGGTTCTCGGCCCGGTAGTCGGTCGAGAACAGCACGGTGCTGATCGAGCTCGCCAGGAACTCCGGCATCACGACCGGCCCGCCCGGCTCGGCGGTGACGTCGAGCACGAAGCTGGCGTGCCAGTCCCCCGTCACCGTCACCGGGTTCGACACCCCGCTGCCCTGGATCGCGCGCAGCAGGCGGCGACGTGCCGCCGGGTAGCCGTCCCAGGCGTCGCGGGTGAACGACGGCTCGGCGGCGGTGCCCAGGTTGAGCCCGGCCAACATGATCGGGTTGGCGAGCACGTTCCACGTCGTGGTGGAGTCCGCCAACGCGTCGGCCAGCCACTGCTCCTGGTCGGCGCCGAGGTTGGACCGGGTCTCGTCCTCGGCGTCCTCGCAGAGGGGACCCTCGTCGGAGACCAGGCTGCCGTCGGTGCGACACGCCGGCACGTCGGCCCGCTGGCGCGTCTCGATCGCGTAGACCCTGGCCAGGTCGCCGAAGTCGAAGCTGCGGTGCACGTCGAGCTCGGCGAACTCGGTCGGCGCCGGGTCCAGGCGGATCGGGGTGTGCTCGTACCACGCCTGGTAGGCGGCCAGGCGGCGGTCCCTGCTCGCCGGCTGGTCGATGTCGGACTGGCCGACGTCGCCGGCGTAGTTGTTCGACACCTCGTGGTCGTCGAAGGTCACGATCCACGGCGCCATCTCGTGAGCCGCCTGCAGCTGCAGGTCGGCCTTGGTCTGGGCATAGCGACGTCGGTAGTCGACGACCGTCTCGGGTGGCGGGCCGGCCCACGCCCGGCGGGCGCTCTGGTCCGGCGACAGGTCGCCGAGGTTGAGCTCGTAGACGTAGTCCCCGAGGAACACCACGGCATCGACGTCGCTCAGCTCAGCGGCGCGCCCCCAGGCGCCGTACTCGCCCCACTGCAGGTCCTGGCAGGACGCGAACACGAACCGGAACTGCTCCGGCGAGGCCCCCTCGGCCGGGAAGGTGCGGGTGCGGCCGACCGGCGAGGTCTGGTCACCCGCCCGGAACCGGTAGTGGTACCAGGTGTCGGGCTCGAGCCCGCTGACGTCGACGTGCACCGAATGGGCGAGGTCGTCGGTCGCGGTCGCGATGCCGGAGACGACCAGCTGCTCGAAGTCCGCGTCGAGGGCCACGTCGAACGCGACCTCGACGTCGCCCTGCGGTGAACCGCCGCCCTCGACCAGCGGATCCGACGCCAGGCGGGTCCAGAGCATCACCCGGTCGCTGAGCGGGTCCCCGCTGGCGACGCCGAGGGCGAAGACACCCCGCGGCAGCGCCGCGTCGGCTGGTGTCGCCGGGGTGGTCGACGACGTCGTGGAGTCCGACGCTCCGTCGTCGTCGCTGCCACCGGCACATGCCGCGGTCACTCCCGCCACGGCGAGCGCACCCAAGAACTGACGACGATCCACTGCGGCGACCCCCTGCTCGCAACCCCGTGTTCACTGTAGGGCCATCCGTCGGGGCGATCGTTCGGGACCGCCATCGCGGCCGGTACGGCGCACCGCACCGGCGCGCCCCTCCTGCCCGCCCGACGCCGTGCAGCGCCGGGAGCGACGACCGATAGCGTGCGGCCATGGTCGAGGACACCGAGGAGGCGTTGCAGAACCAGATCAAGCTGCGCCTGATGCTCGCCGGCGTCCCACCCGAAGCGGTCCAGGACATCGACGGCGACGATGCCAGGGCGCTGCTGCGTGAGCAGATCCTCTGGGGCGACGCCGAGCGCATCACCATCGAGGAGCTGGCGGAGCGGTCCGGCCTGCCGCTCGACGTCTGTCGACGGGCGCGCATGCTGCTCGGCCTGCCCGACCCCGGTGACGAGGCGGTGTGCCGGGTGCAGGAGGTCGAGGCGTTCCGAGGGTTCGCGCAGGGCATGGCGCTCTACGGCGCCGAGCCCGTGATGCAGTTCGTCCGGGTGCTCGGCTCCGCGCTCGCGACGGTCGCGGAGGGCTCGCTGTCGGTGTTCGCCCGCACGCTGACCGAGGACGGTTCCAACGGCGAGGAGCTCGGGGGCGACGCCTACACCCTCGCCTCGTTCGACGCGCTCGAGTCGTTCCGGATCGTGCCGATGGCGCTGCAGATCGTCGCCAAGCTCCAGTTCGACCAGGCGATCGAACGGCTGACCGGCGACCCCGGCCAACCCGTCTGGTACGCGGTCGGCTTCGTCGACCTGGCGGGCTCCACGAAGTCGACGGAGCGGCTCGGCAGCGAGGTCATGTCCGATGCGCTCACCCGCTTCGAGGAGTGGGCGGTCGAGCTCACCACCGCGCACCACGGGCGGGTCGTGAAGTACATCGGCGACGAGGTCATGTTCATCTGCCCGGACCTGGTCGGCGCCGCGGCGGTCGCGAGCGGGCTGATCGAGCAGGTCGCCGCGGACGACGTGCTCGGCAGCGCTCGTGCGGGACTCGCCTTCGGACCGTTGCTGAGCCGCGACGGCGACTGGTACGGCAGCACGGTGAACCTCGCCGCACGGCTCGTCGAGAAGGCGAAGCCCGGCAGAGCGCTGCTCACCGGGGACGGCGCCGAGCTCGTCCCGGATGCCGTGCACAAGGGCCGCAAGCGACTGCGTGACCTCCAGGAGCGCCCGGACGTGTGGCGGCTGGGCTGATCGCCGGCCCGGGGCACCACCGCTAACGTCGCAGCCCGTGGCACCCCGGACCGACTGGAACCCCGTGCTCCGCGAGGAGTTCGACCAGCCCTACTGGAGCGAGCTGCAGGACTTCGTGCGGGCCGAACGGGCCGAGCACGCCGTCTACCCGCCCCACGACGAGGTGTTCGCCGCGCTGCACCTGACGCCGCTGTCCGAGGTCAAGGTGCTGATCCTCGGCCAGGACCCGTACCACGGCCCGGGCCAGGCCCACGGCCTGTGCTTCTCGGTGCGCGACGGGGTCCGCATCCCGCCGTCGTTGCAGAACATCCACAAGGAGCTCGCCTCGGACCTCGGCGTCGAGACGCCGTCGCACGGCAACCTGACGTCGTGGGCGCAGCACGGCGTCCTGTTGCTGAACGCCACGTTGACGGTGCGCGCCCACCAGGCCGGCTCCCACCAGGGACACGGCTGGGAGCGGTTCACCGACCAGGTCATCCGGGTCGTCGCGGCGAAGCCCGAGCCGGTCGTGTTCATCCTGTGGGGCAGCTCCGCCCGCAAGAAGGCGCAGTTCGTCGACACCTCTCGCCACACCGTGATCGAGTCACCGCACCCCTCGCCGCTGTCGGCCCACCGTGGCTTCCTCGGCAGCCGACCGTTCTCACGGGCCAACGCGGCGCTCGAGGCAGCTGGTCGCGGTGCGGTCGACTGGCGCCTCCCCGAGCACTGACGTCGGTCCGCCCGGAGCGGATCTGCCAGACTTCCGCACATGGCAACCACCACCATCTTGTGCATCGACGGATCCGAGCTCTCGATCCAGGCCGCGCGTTCGGGTCTCGAGGTGCTCCGCGACGCCGACTCCGTGGTGGTCACCACGGTCATCGAGCTCGCCGATGCCTCGTTGGTCACCGGCACCTCGGGCTTCGCAGGCGGCACCGTCTCGCCCGAGACGCTCGACGTCATGCGCGAGGACCAGCTCGCCGAGGGCCAGCTGATCGTCGCCGCGGCGGTCGAGGCGCTCGGCCTGACCGGGGCGTCGACGCAGGTGCTCAGCGGCCACGCCGGTCAGGTCATCTGCAACCTCGCCGCCGAGCTCGACGCCACGTCGATCGTGATCGGCTCGCGTGGCCGCGGCGGGATCAAGCGTGCGGTGCTCGGCTCGGTGTCGGACCACGTCGTCCGCCACGCGCCGTGCCCGGTCGTCGTCGTCGGTCCCGGCACCGACGACTGATCACCCCGACCCGGGGCTGTCCGTCGGCCGACCGGTTCGTCAGTCGTTCAGCAACGCGAGCTCGTTGCGCAGCTTGTCGGCGAGCGATGAGACGATCCGCAGCATGTTGGCGAACAGGGTCACCCGGGCCTCGGGACGGAGAGCCCCGAGGGCGATGATCGCGTCGACGGTCAGCGCGTGGCACTCCAGGTCGGTGTCCGCGCGCACATCCACCAGGCGGGGTTCGTTGCCGAGCAGGGCGAGCTCACCGACGAGCGAACCGCTGCCGAAGCTCGCCAGCCGACGGCTCGTGCCGTCGGCGCGCGGCACCAGGCTCGACACCCGCCCGGCGCTCAGCAGCAGCATCTCGTCGGCCGCGCTGCCCGCCGCCATCACCACGTCGCCCGCCTCGTAGCGGCGCGGTTCGAGCAGCCCGACCACGACCTCGAGGTCGGCGTCGTCGAGGCCCGCCAGGAACGGATGGTCACGCAGCTCCACCCGTTCATCGCGATCGCCGTCGTCGCCCTCGCGCTCGAGCACCAGGTCCTCGGCCCACTCGAGCGCGGCGTCGAGCTCCTCGAAGGTGACGTACGGCGGGACCGCGATGCCGGGGCCGGGCTCGAACATCTCGGGGTGACGCTCGGCGCCCGAGAGGGCCACGATCGTGCCGCTGCCCTCATAGCGCAGCGCGAGCGAGCGCAGCAGCTCGACCGCCGGCGGCCGGACGTGCTCGACGCGTGCCAGGTCGACCACTGCGATCCGCAGCGACTCGCCCGCGTCGCAGAGTCGGCGGGTGACGATCTCGGCCGCCGCGAACGTGAGGTCGCCCTGCACCTCGACGACCAGTGCGAGGCCACCCGCCTGGTCGAGGATCGCCCGTTGCTCGGGCAGCCGCACCCGCTTCGAACCAGCGTCGGCGAGGGTGTACGCCGAGCGGATCGGCGACGGCGGATGAGCGCCCGACTGCACGACGTGCAGGTCGAGCTCGGTCGACAGGTCCTCGCAGACCTGCACGCCCCGGGCGCTGTTGCCGTGGCGGTCCAGTCGCGGCGAGAACACCGCGATCCCGAACTGCCCGGGCTGCACGGCGATGATCCCACCCGCCACTCCGCTCTTGGCGGGCAGCCCGATCTCGTAGAGCCACTCCCCCGCCCCGTCGTACATGCCGCAGGTCGCCATGACCGACAGGACGCTGCGGACCGTCGAACCCGTCGCGACCCGCTGGCCGGTCAGCGGGTTGATGCCGCCGTTGGCCAGCGTCGCCGCCATGGCCGCCAGGTCGCGGCAGTCGACCAGCACCGAGCACTGCTCGAAGTAGGTGTGCAGCACGACCTCGGGGTCCACCCGGAGCACGTCCGCGCCGCGCAGCAGGTGTGCGATCGCCCGGTTGCGATGACCGGTCCTGCTCTCGGACGCGGCGACGTCGTGGTCCACGACGAGCGGTCGACCGGCGTACCCGGACAAGGTCTCGACCACGTGGCCGATCGGATCGTCCGGATGCAGCTCGGCGACGAGTCCGGAGCACGTGATGGCACCCGCGTTCACCATCGGGTTCGACGGTGTGCCCCGCACGGGGTCGAGCGTGATCGAGTTGAACGCGTCCCCGGTCGGTTCGACGCCGACCCGGGCACGCACCGCCTCGTCGCCGAGCTCCTCGAGCGCGGCGCCGAACACGAACGGCTTCGAGATCGACTGGATCGTGAAGGTCTCGATCGAGTCGCCGGCGTGGTAGGCGGCCCCGTCGACGGTGACCAGTGCGACGGCGAACCGGTCCGGGTCCGCGGCGGCGAGCTCCGGGATGTACGCGGCCACCTCGCCCTCGACGTCGTCCGCGTGACGCTGCAACACCCCCTCGAGCAGTGCGGTCACCGGCGAACGGTCGTGCGATCCCATGGCCGGACCCTATCGACGTAGCGTTCCGGGCCGTGACCTCCGAGCGACCGACGACGCCCACTCGCCTGCAGCCGACCTATGCCGCCGCCCGAGCCGAGTTCCTCGACGCCTGCGCCACAGCCGGCGCCCGGGTGCAGCACTTCGTCCACCCGCTGCAGGGCCGAGAAGGCGAGGAGCTCGCGATCGACGTCGCCGAGCTCGGCCCGGCCGACGCGGCCGACGTCGTCATGATCGTGTCGGGCACCCATGGGGTCGAGGGCTACTGCGGCTCCGCGCTGCAGTCGCACTGGCTGCGCGACCGCGCGGGCCAGCGACCCGACGGGGTGCGCGTGGTGCTCGCGCACGCGTTGAACCCGTTCGGCTTCTCATGGGTGCGGCGCACCGACGAGCACAACGTCGACCTGAACCGGAACTTCATCGACTGGGACGACACGCCTCCTGTCCGCCCCTCCTACGACGAGATCGCGCGGCTGCTCGTCCCCGAGGACTGGAACGACGAGACCGTGGCCGCGGCCGACGCGGCGCTCTTCGAACGGCTGGCGACGGTCCCGTTCGCGGAGTTCCAGGAGACGATCAGCGGCGGCCAGTTCTCCCATCCCGACGGCGTCTTCTACGGCGGCGACGGACCGTCGTGGTCACACCGCTGGCTCGTGCAGTGGTGGAACGACGGTCTGGGCGACCCCGATCGTCTGGCGCTGATCGACCTGCACACCGGCCTCGGCGAGTGGGGCCACGGCGAGCTCATCAGCAGCGAGTCGATCGGCAGTCCCGATCACGACCGGGCGATCCGGTGGTGGGGCGAGGTCACCTCGATGGTCGACGGCGACAGCGTGTCGGCCGAGCTCGTCGGCGACTGGCTCGCCGCTGCGCCCGCCCACCTCCCCGACGTCGAGCTGACCGCGGTCGCGCTCGAGTACGGCACGGTCGACTCGATCAGCGTCGTCAACGCGCTGCGCGCGGACGCGTGGCTGCACGCCCACGGCGACCCCACGGGCGACTCGGCGGCCGATGTGCGCGCCGCGGTGCGAGCAGCCTTCGCCGACGACGCTCCCGAGTGGATCGAGACCGTCGAGCGACGCTTCGACGAGGTGGTCGACCAGACGTTCCGAGCGCTCGCAGGCTGAACGCAGCGCCGATCGGGCGTCGTGGAGCGGCTCAGCGTCCGAGCAGCGGCGCCGCGGCGATCGCGACGAGCAGCACCACGATGCCGACCATCAGGAGCGTGGCGGCCAGCTTCGGATGCGTGGGGCCCGACGGCTCGGGTCGCCGTGCACGCTGCGCGCCGATCGAGCCGGGCGCGGGCACCGGCGTCGGTGGATCGGACGCGTCGTCGGTCGTCATCGCTCCCCCGCCAGCGCCGGCGCCACCGACGGCGGTGCCCAGACGCAGCCGAACAGGTGCTTCGCCATGCCTGCCATCAACGACGCGGCGTGTGAGATCGCGTGATCGGCGACCGGGCCGGTCCACCGCGACGTGACGCACTCGCTCCAGAGCGTGAACCAGCGGTCGCAGAGCTCCGGGGTGATCGGCGACTGCGCGTGGAGCTCCCGGTGCACCTGCATCACCGGTCCGGCCGTGCCGGGTGTGTGCAACAGGATGCGCGACCAGTACCCGATCAGCGTCGGGATGTGCTCGGCCCAGTCGACCTCGGCCACCTCGGCGAAGACCGGCTCGAGCAGTTCGTCGAAGACCACCTCTCGATAGAACTCGACGACCAGGTCGTGCACGTCGGTCACGCCGGAGATGTCGCGTGAGGGTGGGTCGAACGGTCGCTCACGCATCGTGGGACTCCTGCGACTCCGGCGCCGTGACCAGCTGACCGGCGTGGACCTCGGCGACCCGTGAGGCCAAGGCGAGCGCTCGTTCGACGTTCGGTCCGCTCCACCGTCGGGCGAGGTTGGCCCCGAACAGCTCGAGCCACCGGTCGAAGTGCTCCTGGCGGAACGGCTCGCGGGCGTTGACCGCTGCATGCTGGCGGAACGGATTGCCCTGGTAGCCCTCGATGCCGAGCAGCGCACGGTTCCAGAACGCGGCGAGCTTGGGGAGGTGCAGGTCCCAGTCGACCTGCGCGACGTCGTTGAACACCGGTCCGAGGAGCGGGTCGTCGGACACGGTCGCGTAGAAGGACCGCACCATCTCGGCGATCTGCTCCGGGGAGTCCAGATCCTGTCCGCCTGCGGTGTCGGTCCGTGGACGTCGGGTCGGGAACGACGTCAGCCTGGTCTCGATCGTCATGGGCGGGTTCCCCTCTTTTCTCCACCAGATGATAGAAGTATCAGCCCGATTCGGGCCACGGGTCGGCGCTGTGAACCCCGCCACTGCCGACCTCGGCGCTGCGAGCCCCGACACCAGGGACCGACCGACATGTTCTCCAAGCACTCCTCCGGCTCGCACCGAACGCCGTCGCCACGGCTGCGTGGCCTCGGCGACTGGCTCGGCATCGAGATCGACGAGGTCGGGCCGACCGAGAAGCTGGTGTCCGGGCTGGGCGGCGCGCTGTCGATCCTGCTGGTGATCCTCATCTGCGACCACGCCCTGGGGCTCGAAGGATCCGCCGCGCTGATCGCGTCGATGGGTGCCAGCGCGGTGCTGCTCTTCGCGGTGCCCCATGGCCAGCTGTCCCAGCCCTGGCCCGTGATCGCCGGTCACGTCGGCGGGGCGCTCATCGGCGTCGCCTGCGTCCAGGTCCTCGGAGCGACACCGGTCGCTGCGGGGGTCGCCGTGGGCCTGACGATCCTGGCGATGCACCAGTGCAAGGCCATCCATCCCCCGGGCGGTGCCACGGCGCTCACCGCGGTCGTGGGTGGACCGGCGATCACCGACATGGGCTTCGGCTTCGTGTGGCACCCCGTGCTGGTGAACGCCCTGACCATCGTGGCGGTCGCGGTGCTGTTCAACTTCGCGTTCCGCTGGCGGCGCTATCCCGCCCGACTCGGCAGGGTCCGCTCGATCGACGAGACCGACGACGCGGAGCTCTCACACGACGACGTGCTCGATGCCCTCCGCAGCCTCGACTCGTTCGTCGACATCACCGAGGACGACCTGCGTCGCCTGCACCACCTCTTCACCCATCGGGACCAGCGCTGATGTCAGGAGCACTCCGTCGGAGGCTCCGGCGCCAGCCGAGGACTCAGGCGCGGGCGAGCCGGACGACGATCGACTTCGACGTCGGCGTGCGGCTGTCGTCCGCGTACGAGTCGAGTGGGACCAGCACGTTCGCCTCGGGGAAGTACGCCGCACAGCAGCCCTTCGCCGTCGGATAGGCGATGGCCCGGAACCCCCGGGCGACCCGCTCGACGCCGTGGTGCACCGAGGTGATGTCGACGACGTCGCCGTCGGCGAGACCGGCGGCGGCCAGGTCATCCGCGTGCACGAACACCACGTGGCGGGCGCCGTGCACCCCTCGGTAGCGGTCGTCCATGCCGTAGATCGTCGTGTTGTACTGGTCGTGGCTGCGCATCGTCTGCAGCAGCAGGTGCCCGTCGGGCACGTCGATGATCTCGACGGGGTTCGCCGTGAAGCGCGCGAGCCCTGTCTCGGTGTCGAAGCGCCGCTCGTCACGGGGACCGTGGGGCAGCTGGAAGCCGCCGGGTACCCGGACGCGGGTGTTGAAGTCCTCGAAGCCGGGGACGACCTGCGCGATGCGGTCGCGCACCGCGTCGTGGTCCACCTCGAAGGTCTCCCACGGAGTCGGGTCGTCGGGGCCGAAGAGACGGCGCGCGAGCCGGGCGATGATCACGACCTCGGACAGCACCGTCGGAGCGGGTGGATCCAGCGTGCCGCGACTCAGGTGCACCATTCCCATCGAGTCCTCGACGCTGACCTCGGGGGCGCGGTCGGTCCGGCCCCTCGCCGGCAGGATCAGAGCGACCTCGCCGGTGTCGAGGTGCGAACGGTTCAACTTGGTCGAGACCTGCACCGTGAGCCGGCAGTTGCGCAACGCCGCGGCGGTCGCCGCGGTGTCGGGTGCGGCCGACACGAAGTTGCCGCCCATCCCGACGAACACCTTCGCCCGGCCGTCGCGCATCGCCTCGATCGACGCGACGGTGTCGAAGCCGACCTCGCTCGGCGGTTCGAAGTCGAAGACCTCGCCCAGGCGCGGCAGCCACGGCGGCGGGTGTTCGAAGATGCCCATCGTGCGGTCGCCCTGCACGTTGGAGTGCCCGCGGACAGGGCACACCCCGGCGCCCGGTCGACCGATGTTGCCGCGGGCGAGCAGGTAGTTGACGACCTCTCGGATGGTGGGCACCGAGTTCTTGTGCTGGGTCAGGCCCATCGCCCAGCAGATGACGACCGAGTCCGACTCGAGCACCGCTCGGTGCACCGCTTCGATCTGCGCGGCGCCGATGCCGCACGCGGCGCGCAGCTCGGCCGGGTCGAGGGCCCGCAGGTGCTCGGCCCATGCGTCGAAGCCGTCGGTGTGCTCGGCGATGAACTCGTGGTCGAGCACGTCACCACGGCGGTCGTCGTCCTCGAGCAGTCGGCGGCCCAGCAGCGAGAACAGCGCCAGGTCGCCGTTGAGACGGACCTGCAGGTGGTGGTCCGACAGCGCAGTGCCCTTGCCGACCACGCCCCGCGCCTTCTGGGGGTTGCGGAAGGCGAGCAGACCGGCCTCTGGCAGCGGGTTGACCGTGATGATCGTCGCGCCACGTCGCTTGGCCGTCTCGAGCGTCGAGAGCATGCGGGGGTGGTTCGTGCCGGGGTTCTGACCGACGACGAAGATGACGTCGGCGGACTCGAGGTCCTCGAGCGTCACCGAGCCCTTGCCGATCCCGATCGTCTGATCGAGCGCCCGCCCCGAGGACTCGTGGCACATGTTCGAGCAGTCCGGCAGGTTGTTCGTGCCGAAGCGGCGGACCAGCAACTGGTAGAGGAACGCCGCCTCGTTGCTGGTGCGACCCGAGGTGTAGAAGACCGCCTCGTCGGGCGACGCGAGTGAGTGCATCTGCTCGGCGATCAGCTCGAACGCGTCGCCCCAGTCGATCGGCTCGTAGTGCGTCCCGCCGGGGCGCAGCACCATCGGCTCGGTGAGGCGACCCTGCTGGCCGAGCCAGTGCTCGGTCCGGGTGCGCAGGTCCTCGACCGAGTGCCGGGCGAAGAAGTCCCGCCCGACGCGACGGCGGGTCGCCTCTTCGGCGACCGCCTTCGCTCCGTTCTCGCAGAACTCGACGTGGGACCGGTCGAGCGCCTCGGGCCACGCGCAGCCAGGGCAGTCGAAGCCGTCGGTCTGGTTGATCTTGAGCAGCGTCCGCACCGAGCGCGTGGCGCCCATCTGCGCGAACGCCATCTTGCCGCCGGCGACCACGCCGGGGATGCCGGCGGCGAACCGCTTCGGCGGCGTCACGCTGCCGTGCTCGCCCGACTCGGACGGGCCATCCGGCGGTGACGATGGCTTCGGTGGCGTGGTCGACATGGGTCTCCTGTTCACCTCCGAGGCTACCGACACCTCACGGCGCCGTTTCCTTGGTCAGCGTCGCAACGACGCCGGCCCCCGTCCCGTCGGGATCACTCGGCGAGCAGGCCGTAGAGACGCTTGCGAGCGTCGTCGAGGATCGCTGTCGCCGCCTCGATCCTGGCGGGGTCGCCGTCGGCGAAGACCGCTCGGGCCGCCACTTGGAGCTGCATCATCGCGTTGCGTGGCCCACCGCCGTGGGAGCCCTCCCACGGCAGCCGACCTGCCTCCTCCACCCGCTGCTCCGCCTCGGTCCGGCCGGCATCGGTGATCGAGTACACCCGCTTGCCCTCCTGCTCCGAGGACGTCGCCAGGCCGCTGTCCTCGAGCAGCTGCAGCATCGGGTACACCGAGCCGGGGCTCGGGCGCCATGCTCCGTCGGTCTTCGCCTCGAGCGCCTGGATGATCTGGTAGCCGTGGCCGCTCTGCTCCGAGAGGATCACCAGCACCGCGGTGCGGATGTCACCCCGCTTCATCCGGCCGCCGCCACGTGGGCCGCCGAACGGTCCGCCGCGTGGTCCGCCACGGTTGAAGCGTGCGCGACGACCGCCGGGGTGGCCGCGACGACCGCCGTCCCAGCCGCCGAGGCCCTGATCCCACGCATCGCCGTAGCGGTCGCCTGGTTCGATGCGTTCGTTGTCGTGATGTTCCATCAGTCGATCTCCTTCGATCGCTCCTCGTCGTTGCAGGCCGGTTGTTCCCGCCCTGTCGGTTCGCTCCGATAACGATATATCGCGATACATCCCGATACAACACATTGTTCGCGCTCGTGCGCGGGGCGTCAGCGATCCGCGCGGCGCCGCGAGGGCTCGACGACGTCGCCACGCGCAGATCGCCTGCGGGCTGGACGAGCTGCCGGTCAGCGGCGGGAGCGCAGGTGCAGGTGCACGACCCCGTTGCCGAAGCGCCGTTCGTCGACGAGCTCCAGCTCGAGACGCACCTCGCGGGGCAGGCCCGGCTTGCCGCCGCCGACGACGACCGGGAACAGGAACAGGTGCACGTCGTCGACCAGACCGGCGGCGAAGGCGTGCTGGGCCAGCCCCGGACCGCTGATGCTGACGTCACCGTCTGCGGCATCCACCAGGGCGCGCACCGCTGCGGGGTCGAACTCGCGGCGCAGTTCGGTGCGCGGCGTCCAGACCTCGTCGAGCGTGGTGGAGAACACGACCTTGTCCAGGTCGCGCCAGGTCGATCCGAACTCGACCTCCTCCGGCGACACCCCGGGCTCGTCGACCACGTCCTGCCAGACCGCCATCGTCTCGTACATGCGACGCCCGTACAGGTGCGTGCCGGTGCTCGCCTCGAGCTCGTTGGCGACGGCGTGCACCTCGGCGTCGGGAAAGGCGAAGTCGAAGCTCCCGTCGTCGTCCTCGATGTACCCGTCGAGCGACGCGAGCGCGGTGTAGATGAGCGATGCCATGCGGTCCTCCCCCTGGTGGTGTCGTTCAGCGGCCCGGCGCGTCGGCCAGGCTGATCGGCGGCTTCGGTCGCAGCGCCGGGACGAACGCACCCAGCAGCCCACGGGCCGTCGCCTTGGCCATGTCGGCCAGGTCGAAGCCGTCGCGCCACAGCGTGATGCGTCCGTCGTGCACGTCGAAGCGGCCCATGACCCAGAACTGGAGTCGGACAGGTCCGAGCCGGATGACGTCGGTGCGTTCGGTGAGCACCACCGGGCCGTCGGCCGAGATCGCGTGCAGGTACACCTCGAACCCGACGTCAGGTCGTGTGAGCCCCTGGAACGCCCGTCGGACCCGTCGAGCGCCGTCGATCGCCGGGAAGCCGACGTTCACGTAGTGCACGTCAGCCGCCAGGAAGTCGATCGCAGCGTCGACGTCGGAGTCCGCGAGCGCCGCCAGGAACGCCTCGGTCACGGCCACCGGATCGGTGGGCAGTTCGCCGGGAGGAGCCGGCGTGGGCAGCAGCTGGAGCGACATGGGTCGATGCTACGCGGCCGGTCCCGGGGGCGGACCTTCGGGGTCGGTACCGGGCGCCGGGGTCATCACGTCACGATCGTGTCCAGCTCGGCGACGTCGGCGTCGGACAGCTCCAGCGAGGCGCCGACCGCGTTCTCGCGCAGGTGGTCGGGCGACGACGTCCCCGGGATCAGCAGGATGTTGGACGACCGCTGCAGCAGCCAGGCCAAGGCCACCGACAGAGGTGATGTGTCGTGACGCGCCGCGACCTCGCTCAGGACGTCGGACTGCAACGGACTGAAGCCGCCCAGCGGGAAGAAGGGCACGTAGGCGATGCCGTCGGCGGCCAGCGAGTCGATCAGCGCGTCGTCGCCGCGGTTCGCCACGTTGTAGAAGTTCTGGACGCACACGATCGGCGCGATGGATCGCGCCTCGGCGAGCTGTTCCGGCGTCACGTTGCTCACGCCGAGATGACGGATCAGGCCCTGCTCCTGCAGCCCGACCAGCGTCGCGAACGACTCCTGGATCGGGTACTGCTCCGGACTTATGGGTCCCCCTGCCCGCAGGTTGACGACGTCGAGCACATCGAGCCCGAGGTGGTCGAGATTCGAGTGCACGGCGTCACGGATCTGCTGTGGAGACCGCGCCGGGGGCCATCCACCCCGCGCATCACGTTCCGCGCCCACCTTCGTGACGATGTGGAGCGAGTCGGGGTAGGGATGCAGCGCCGACCTGATGAGCCCGTTGGTCACCTCGGGTCCGTAGGCATCGCTCGTGTCGATGTGCGTGATGCCCATGTCGATGGCCTCGCGCAGCACCCGGACGGCCTGGTCGCGGTCCGCGGGCGGGCCCATGACGTTCGGACCGGCGAGTTGCATGGCGCCGTAGCCGAAGCGGCTGACGACGAGGTCGTCGGCCAGCTCGAAGGTGCCGCCGGGGAGAGTTGCATTGGTCATGGACCCACCATGCTGTCGACGGCGCACGCGACCAACGCCCCGATCATCCTGGGACTGGGAGGAACAGTCAGCGGGTTCAGGTCTGCCGTGACCTCCACCAACCAGTTGGGCGAGTACCTGCGTGCCCGGCGTGAGCTCGTCAGCCCGGAGGACGTCGATCTGCCCACCGCCGGCCGACGACGTGTCGCGGGTCTGCGCCGCGAGGAGGTGGCGATGCTCGCTGGCATCAGCGCCGACTACTACCTGCGACTCGAGCAAGGCCGCGGCAGCAACCCCTCGCTGCAGGTCCTCGAGTCCATCGCACGTGTGCTGCGCCTCGATGACACCGCCACGTCGTACCTCATCGAGCTCTCCGGCCCGAAGATCCGACGGGAGGTCAGCGAGGACCCGGGCGAGGCGGTCCCCGCCGGCATCCGCCGGCTCGTCGACTCGCTCGGGGTCCCGGCGTTCATCGAGAGCCGCTACTTCGACGTGCTGGCCTCGAACGACCTGGCCCGAGCCCTCACCCCCAACCTGGTGGCGGGCACGAACCGACTCCTGGCGATGTTCCTCGACCCGGAAGAACGTGCGCTCTGCCCGAAGTCGGAGCAGGGCATGGCCGACCTGGTGGCGGGGTTCCGCCAGTCGGTCGGCACCCGCACCGACGACCCACGCTTCGCAGCGCTCGTCGACGAGCTGTCCAGCTCGAACGAGCAGTTCCGACGTCTGTGGGCCCGTCACGACGTCCGGGTGCGGGAGGGCACGTCGACCGACATCTACCACCCTCGGCTCGGAGCGCTCACCCTCGGGCGGGAACGACTCGCCATCGCCGGCGACGACGGCTCGACGCTCGTCGTCTACCACGCCGAGCCGGGCAGCGAGAGCGCCGAGAAGCTGGCGCTGCTCGGGGCCCCGACGGTCAGTCGCTCGACATCGGTCGGCCCAGCGTGAACACGGGGAGTCGCGCCACGGACGGTGGTAGTTTCGCTCGCAAGACGTCGATCAGAGGGGGTGCCTCATGTCGACGATCGACTTGGAGGAAGCCGACGCGACCCGGGTCGAGCAGTTCGCCGGCGGCCTGTTCGGGGCGTGCCTCGCCGCGATGGAGCTCGCGAACGTCGAGCTGGGCATCCGGCTCGGCCTGTACGAGTCGCTGTCCGGCGCCGGCCCCGTGACATCGGGCGAGCTCGCCGAGGCAGCCGGCATCGCGCCGCGCTACGCCCGCGAGTGGCTCGAACAGCAGGCGGTCGCCGGAGTCGTGACGGTCGAGGATCCGGCGTCGCCACCCGAGGAACGCCGCTTCGAGCTGCCCAACGCACACGCCCACGTGCTGCTCGACGACGACAGCGAGGCCTGCATGAAGCCGTGCGCCGCGGTGGTGCCGTGGCTCGCCAAGGCGATCGACATCATGAGCCAGGAGTTCCGCTACGGTGACGGCGCGGCGTTCGGCCTGTTCGACCTGCACGACGTGCAGGCGGCGTTCACCCGGCCCGTCTTCGCGAACCACCTGACGCAGCACTGGCTGCCGGCGCTGCCCGAGGTGCAGGCCGCGCTCGACGCCGGCACGCCGGTGCGGATCGCCGAGGTCGGCTGCGGCGAGGGGCTCGCCGCGGTCACCATCGCCTCGGCGTACCCGAACGTGACGGTGGACGGCTTCGACCTGGACCCGGCGTCGATCGAGGCGGCGACGTCGGCGGCAGCCGCAGCGGGTGTCACCGAGCGTGCCCGGTTCGAGCTCCGCGACGCCTCGGATCCGGTGATCGCGGGTGACTACGACCTGGTCATGGCGATCGAGATGCTCCACGACGTGCCCGACCCCGTGGGCATCCTGACGACCATGCGCCGGCTCGCGTCCCACGGCGGCGCCGTGCTGGTCGTCGACGAGCGCACCGAGGAGGCGTTCACCGTGCCGACCAACGAGATGGAGCGGCTCTTCTACGCCTTCAGCACGCTGCACTGCCTGGCGGTGAGCCTGCAGGACGGCGGCGTCGGCACGGGCACGGTCATCCGGGCCGACACGGTCCGCAGCTACGCGGAGCAGGCCGGGTTCGACGACGTCGAGGTCCTCGATGTCGCCCATCCCCAGTTCGTGCTGTACCGGCTCACCTGAGATCGAGCTCGACGCGAGGACCCACGGCACGCGCGGTCACGCCTGCCGTGGGTCCGACGCCATCTCACTCCACCAGACGCACGATCGCCTGGTCGGTCTGGTAGCCGAACTGCAGATCGGCCTCCCCGGATTCGGTCGCGACCAACGCCGGCTCGAAGGTCCACGCGTCGACCGCTTGGACCTTCTGGCTGCTGGCGTGGAGCCGGTACATGTAGATCGCCCAGAAGCGCACGATCTGCATCGGCGTGGAGCTGCCGCTGTTGAACTGCTTCACGACGGGGATCATGCCGAACCGGGCGTCGGTGATGATCCCTCGGTCGAACATCGGCCAGAAGTCGTTGCTGTCCGTCAGGCTCGCGAGCTTCTGGTCGACCGTCGTGGCGTCGAGACCGCAGGTCGACTTCAGGTGGTGCTTCGCGGCATCGAGGGTGAACTCGGTGCCGTCACCGGTGTTCGGATCGACCGGTGAGGCGGGGTCGATGAAGTACTCGGTCTGCGCCGCGTGCCCCTTCGAGTTCGTGCCGCCGTAGTCGAACCGGTAGCTCTCGAGGAAGCAGTTCAGCTTCGCGTCCCCGGTGTCCCATCCCGCCGCGGTGCTCGACTGGGTCATGGGGTTCCGGCCCGGGTAGAAGATCGACCGGAACTCCGGCAGCATCCAGTACGACGCGTGGCGGCCGTTGATCCTCTCGCCGACGACCGTGATCGCAGGTCCCGATCCGGTCGCGGTCGACCAGTGGTTGCAGTTCTCGGGGGCGGTCTCGGTCAGGTTCTCGTCGGTCAGATCCGGGCGACGAAGGCGTCCACAGAACAACTTCTCACCCTCGTCGGTGCTGATCGTGGCGTTGTCGACGAGCCCATCGGTGAGGGGCGGGACGACGTTCCCGGTGAAGGGCAGGAGGTGGTTGGCATCGAGCCCCGAGTCCCGATTCGTCGTGGTGCACGGCGACTTCACGGGATGGGCGAAGTCGCACACCCTGGTACCCCCGGAGCCGTAGATCGCCAGGACGTGGTCGATGCCCATCGAGTAGTTGATCCGCAGCGAGTCGTTCTCGACCTGTGACGTCGGCAGGTACAGGTTGAGCCGCGGGGCGTTGAACGAACCGAAGTTGCCGGAGGTGCTCTTGTTGCACGGTGCGACGTTGGCACCACCGTTCTCGATGCACGTGTTGCCCGAACCCGTCGACGACGCCACGGTGGCGGGGATGATGCGGTCGTCACGCTTGAGCTTGGCCTCGGCGGTCGCCGCTGCGTCGACGTCCACGCTGTCGATACCGATCGCCCCTGCGAAGTACGTGTCCACCGCCTTCGTCGGCAGGCGGACCCGGACCCGCGAGAACGACTCGTCGATCGAGATGCACGAGTTCGACATGCCGATGTCCGGTGTCTCAGGGAGGTGCTCCGGGTCCGAGCACGAGGCCCACGCCGATGCAGGAGTCCCGAAGTTCTCGTACGCGTATGTCTTCACCGACGCCACGACCCTCGTCGGGTTGGGAAGGTCCTGCGCCGCGGCGAGGGCCGCGGCGTCGGCGGCGCCCTGTGCCTGCCGACGGTGCTGGCGGGCGTTCGCCAGGTCGAGTGCGATGGCCGACATGGCGAGCATCGACACCATCAGCACCGCCGCCACGACGAGGATCGCGCCCCGCTCGTCCCGGCGACGACCTGCGAGCGCCGGACGTCGGCCCATCGACGTCTGCAGCCGGCTCAGCACCACGACCAGTCCTGACCGGGGAACGGTGCCGACGAGGTGGTGGTCAGCGGTGCCTCGGCGTCGATCTGCTCGATCCGCATGGTGATGCGTGAGCGGAGCACCACCGGGTCCAGCAACGCTGCGAACATGCCGGTGGTGCTGCGGGCCTGGTACATCGAGCAGACGGTCATCTGCTCCCCGGGCTCGTAGTCGGTCTCGATCTGGATCCTGGTCCTCGTCCGCGCGGGATCGAGGTCGATGCGGGCGGTGGTGACGCACTGCGCGCGCTCGGAAGAAGAGCCGGTGGTGCAGCCAGGAAGATCCCAGTCGGCGACGACCACCTGCCGGGCGCCTTCGCGCACCCCTTGGCGAACCGAGTTGTAGTCGTTGAGGGTCAGCGCGAAGTCGACCATCCCCATGACCAGCAGCAGGAACACCGGCACCACGAGTGCGAACTCGACCAATGCGGCACCCCGCTCGCGGCGGCGTGGCCCGGGCGTGGACCGCCGACCGCTGCTCCTCCGATCCCCGATCATCAGACCTCCACCACTGAGTGCTGGCGATGTCGTTCGCCGGAAAGAAAATCGCGCAGAGGGTGGCTGGCGTTTCACGATCCGTGGAGAATGGGTCGAACGACCCACTCCAGGACTCCGTCTCCGAGGCGCCGCAGAAGCGTTCGACCCGGGTGGCGCGCCGATAGGGTCGCGGTCGGACCATGGCTGGACTCGACGACTTCGATGCGATCCTGGCGGCGGCGAAGCTGGGCGACGAGAGGGCCGCCGGTCAGCTGTTCCGTGCCTACCAGCCGGCCCTGCTCCGCTACCTCCGGTACCAGGAGCGCGAGGCCGCCGAGGACATCGCCTCCGAGGTGTGGGCGGCCGCCGCCCGATCGATCCAGACGTTCGAGGGCAGCGAGAGCGGGTACCGCGCGTGGCTGTTCACCGTTGCCCGACGGCGGGTGACCGAGCACCGGCGCAAGGGCTCACGCCGTCGCACCGATGCGGTCGATCCGACGACGTTCCTCACCGAGCCGGCACCGGACGATCCGGCCGGCACCGCGACCGACTCCCTGGACGCCCAGGAGGCGATCCAGCTGATGGCGGAGTTCCTCACTCCAGATCAGTGCGAGGTGCTCATCCTGCGGGTCGTCGCGGATCTGAGTGCGGCAGAGGTCGGTGCGCTGATGGACCGGCCCGAGTCGTGGGTGCGGGTGACCCAGCACCGGGCGCTGAAGGTGCTTGCGAGCCGATTGGATGCGCGCATGGAGGTAACGCGATGACCTCGTCGCGCGATCCCTTCGAGGTGCCTGCCGCAGGAGAGCCCTCGCTCGCTGAGCTCGACGAGTCAGATCGACGCCTCGACCAGCTGTCGAGCGACTCGTCCAGCGACCCCGTGACGGCGCTGCTGCGCGCCGCCTCCTCAGCGCCCTCCGAGGACGAGCTGGAGGATCGGTTCGGCGTCGCCGCACTCGTGGCACGCGCGGCCACCCCGACGGCCCAACTGCCACCGGTCGCGGCGGACACTCCGGGCGAGGATCGACGCACCCATGTGCGCCGAGTGCTCACGACGAAGGCGGCCATCATCATCGGGGTGACGGTGCTCGGCCTGGCGGGTGCCGGCGCGGCGACGGGCGTCTACCGAACGGCGACGAGCCCCGACGATCGTCCCCCGGCGACGAGCGACGACGTCCCGTCGGCGACGGTGGACGGCCCGGCTGCGGACCCGGCGGACCGGGCCGGCGGCACGTCGAACCGGCCCACCGCACCGCTGTGGCCCTTCCTCTGGTCGCCGGTGGACCCTCCGGTCGAGCCCGCACTTCCCGACGACGCCGGATCGGCGGACGACCGCGGCCCCGACGTCGACAGTCCCGATGGCCACGACGACCCCGGACCTGGCGACACGGGCGCCACCAACGGCAGCAGCCCCAACGCGGGCGGCAACCCCAACCCCGGCAACAACGGCGCCACCAACGGCAACTCCCCCAACGCGGGCGGCAACCCCGACGGCTCGCCTCGCTGAGGATTCGGAGTCGCCCGGCCTCGTGGACCACGGGATATCAGTCCCGGCGAACCGAGCCCGAGAACGACAGAAGCCTCTGCTGCTGCAGAGGCTTCTGACTGGTACCCCCAACGGGATTTGAACCCGTGCCGCCACCTTGAGAGGGTGGTGTCCTAGGCCGCTAGACGATGGGGGCCTGTGTTCCCGGATCGCTCCGGAAGGTCTGAGTTGTGCTCGGGGGGGAGGACTCGAACCCCCAATGTCTGGACCAGAACCAGATGTGTTGCCAATTACACCACCCCCGAAGGTGGCTTCCGACCCGGAGGCCGGTCGCCACGCCGAGGCGTGGCACTCGCCCCGAGTGGGGCGCCGGAAGACTGTAGCGGATCATCCGGCGCGACGCGAATCCTGAATCGCGCCAAGTGCCACACCCACGAGCTCCTCGGCTCCCGCCTTGTCGATCCCGAGCTCACCCAGCACTCCCCCGTCGTCGAGCTCGAGCAGCGCGAGCAGCAGGTGCTCGGTGCCCACGTAGTTGTGACCGAGGCGGAGCGCCTCGCGGAAGGTCAGCTCCATGACCTTCTTGGCCCCTGGATCGAACGGCACGAGCTCGGGCACGTCGTCGACGGGTTCCGGCAGTCGCGGAGAGACCGCGGCCCGCAGCCGGTCCGCCCCGACGCCGGACTGATCGAGCACCCGTGCAGCGATGGCCTCGGGCTCGGCGAGCAGGCCCAGCACGAGGTGGTCAGGCACGATCAGGTCGTTGCCCGCCGAGCGCGCCTCGTCCTGGGCGGCCACCACCACGTTGCGCGCACGAGGGGTGAACCGGGCGAAGCCGTCGTTGGGATCCGGCGCCGGCACCTGCAACGCCGAGGGGTCCACGTCCTTGGGCACCGAGCGTTGTTGGGCCGCCTGGCGGGTCACACCCATGCTGCGCCCGATCTCGCTCCACGAGGCGCCCGAGCGTCGGGCGCGATCGACGAAGTGCCCGATCAGGTGGTCGGACACCTCCCCGAGGTGATCGGCGAGCAGCACGGCATCGGTCAACTGGTCGAGCGGACCCTCGTGGACCGCGGTGATCGACTCGATCAGGTCGTCGAGTCGGACCTGCGCGACGAGCGGTGAGGGCGTGGTTCCAGGTGCATCCGTCATGCGTCAACCATAACTTGACACCCCCGAATGTCAAGGATGGGTTGACACTGTCCGATCGTGACCCTGTCAGATCCTGAAACCGGCAGATCCTGAAACCGGCAGATCGTGACGCTGGCAGATCGTGACGCTGGCAGGGCCAGGTCAGGCGGTGGCGTTGAACAGGCGCCGGTACCCGATGATCTCGGCCACGGCGACGCGCCCGGTCTCGCCGATGATCTGCGAGAGCGTCGCCGAGCCGTCCGTCGGAGCGACGAAGGCCTCCATGCCGAGCTCCCGGGAGATGCCCTGCAGCCGTCGGTTGTGGTAGCCGTCGGAGACCAGCAGCACCCGGTCGGAGCCCTCGTCGCGCAGCACGCGCCGGGCCGCTGCGAGCGACTCGTACGTGCTCGCTCCGTCGTCCACGATGCGCAGGTCCGACTCGGGCACACCCTTGCGGACCAGGTAGCGGAACCCCGAGAACGCCTCGGTGAAGCGGTCGGCGGGCTGCTTCGACCCGGTCAGGACGATCTCGTCGGCCAGTCCGTCCTCGTAGAGCTCGAAGGCCCGGTCCAGGCGCCGCTCGAAGGCCGGCGACGGCGTGCCGTCGTACTGCGCCGCGCCGAGCACCACGATGGCGTCCGCCGGCTCACGCTGGTCGAGGTTCGAGGCGCGGATCACCTGCGTGGCGATGACGCCGAGGTACACCAGCAGGAGTACGGCGCCGACGACGGCGATCCGGAAGATCCAACGTGGGAACGAGGTTCGCTCAGCCACCCGACCCCGTCGGCTCCCCCACCGCCGCGAAGGTCGGTCCCCCGGTCGCCACGAGCTCCCTGGTGGCACGCAGCCGCTGCAGCACCTGCTCGCGTCCCATCACCTGCATCGACTCGAACAGCGGCGGTCCGACGCTGCGACCCGTCAGCGCCACGCGCACCGGCGCCTGGAACTTGCGACGGTTCGCCTCGAGCGACTCGGCCAGCGCCATGAACGACGTGTGCAGCGCCTCGGCGGTCCAGTCCCACTGCTCGACCCCGGCGATCACTGCGTCGAGCCAGGCGGGCGCGTCGGCCGACATCGCCTTGTTCCAGGACTTCTCGTCGAACTCAGGGGTCTCGAGGAACACGAAGTCGACGTAGCCCGGCACCTCGGAGAGGGTCTCGACGCGGGTCTGCACCTCGGGCAGCAGCTGGCGGAACCGCTCACGGTTGGCAGGGTCCGACTCGAACCGGTCGAACCACGAGGCGCTGGCCAGGAACGGCTCGGCGGCGGCCTCGAACGCCTCGGGCGACATCGCCCGCAGGTGCTCGCCGTTGATGAACAGCAGCTTCTTGACGTCGAAGAACGCGGGCGACGAGCTGACCGTCGAGATGTCGAACTGCGGAGCGAACCCGGTGACCGGGTCGAGCGGGTGCAGGTTCACCTCCTCGCCGTCGGATGGACCCCAGCCCAGCAGCGACAGGTAGTTCACCATCGCCGAGGCGAGGATGCCGCGGTCGCGGTAGTCGGTGAGCGAGACGTCGTCGCGGCGCTTCGACAGCTTCTTGCGCTGCTCGTTGACGATGAGCGGCATGTGCGCGAACACCGGGTCCGGCCCGGGGATGCCCATCGCCCGACGCAGCAGCAGGTACTTCGGCGTGACGTTGATCAGGTCCTCGCCGCGGATGACGTGGGTGATGCCCATGAACGCGTCGTCGCTCGCGTTGGCCAGGAAGAACGTCGGCGAGCCGTCGGCACGGCGGATCACGAAGTCCTCGATGTTGGCGTGCTCGACGGTGATCTCACCGCGGATCAGGTCGTCCCAACCCGTCGCGCCACCGTCGTCGGGCACCTTGAAGCGGACCGCTCGGCCCTCGCCGGGGCCCAGGTCGCGATCCCGGTCGGCGGGGTCGTACGCACGTCCACCCGCCGCGGCCCGATCGGCCTCGGCGACGGGGTCGGACCAGTAGGCGTGCCCGGCGGCGAGCAACGCGTCGACCGCCTCCTGGTGCGCCTCGTTGCGCGACGACTGGCGCAGCGGCTCCTCGTCCCAGTGCAACCCCAACCACTCGAGCCCCTGGAAGATGACCTCGATGAGCTCCGGCTTGGACCGGTCGAGGTCGGTGTCCTCGATCCGCAGCAGGAACGACCCCTCGGCGTGACGAGCAGCGAGCCAGTTGAACAGCGCCGCACGGGCGCTGCCGAGATGCAGGTAGCCCGTCGGAGAGGGCGCGAAACGAACACGTACGGGAGCGGTCACGGGTCTCAGGCTACTGCCCCACGAAGTGGCCTCCCGGCCCGTATCCTCGTGCGGATGCACAGGCGGGTGACAGGGCAGGAGCCACGGTGAACGACGTCCCGAACGACCCCGTCGACGGGCCGACGCCGGACCCTGACGTCCCCCAGCCCCAGTCGATCCAGCCCGAGTCGATCCAGCCCGAGTCGATCCAGCCCGACGCGAGCGAGCCCGATGCGGCCCAGCCCGATGCGGCGATCGTCCCGCCTCACGACGCAGCGGCACCGGCGCGCAGCCCGCGCAACGCGCTGATCGCCGCAGCGGTCGTCGCGATCGTCGCCCTGGTCGTCGGCGTCGCGGCGTTCGGCGGCGGTGACGAGCCCGCCGCACCGGCCCGCTCCACGACCACGACGACGACGGTCACGACCACGACGACCGCGGTCCCGGCCCTGCCCGGTGGCACCTTCGAGATCGCGACGGCCAAGGCCACCGTCCCGCTGGTCAGGGTCAGCTCGGTCGAACCCCCTGAGTGGTCCACGACTCCCCTGGCCGTCACCACCGAGGCACCCGAGCTGCCGCCGGCCAGCCAGGACACCGTGCCCGCCCGTGACGCGCTGCCACGCATCGACTACCCGATCCAGGGCCGGTACGCGGTCGAGAACGGCTGGGAGTTCACGAACCCGGGTCCGTACACCGACGACCAGCCGTTCACGATGGCCGTCAGCGAGCGCCGCGGCGACTGGGTGAAGGTCCAGCTGCCCGTGCGACCCAACGGCACCGAGGGCTGGGTGTCGCTCGCGGACGTCGACATCTCGACGACCACCCATCGCATCGAGATCCACCTGGGCGAGCACCGCCTGCGGGCCTACGACGACACGACGATGATCGCCGACACCTCGGTCGTCATCGGTTCGTCGGCGACGCCGACACCGACGGGCCGCTTCTACGTGACCGACCTGGTGCCCCAGGCGAACCCCGCCGGCGCGTACGGCCCGATCGCCCTGGCCACCGACGGTTACAGCGAGGTCATGGACGAGTTCTCGACCGGGGTGCCCGTCGTCGCGCTGCACGGCACGAACAAGCCCGAGCTCGTCGGGCAGTCCGTGTCGAACGGCTGCGTCCGGATCCCCAACGACATCGTCACGATGCTCGCCGACACGATCCCGCTCGGCACACCGGTCTTCATCTGGCCCTGAGCACCCGGCCGACCTGAACGCGCTCGACATTGCGTGAGGAGTCGTCGCCTCGCGACGGTTTCTCACGCAGTTTCGGGGGCGGAGGGGCCGTCGGGGGCTACTCGGCGGAGAGGTCGAGCACCGATCGCCAGTCGGCGGACTGCTGCGCGGTGATCGCTCCGTGCGGCTGGCGCAGCACGTGCTCGGGAACCGCGTCGACGACACGACGCAGCTGCGGGTAGTGGTGCACCGTGTGGTGGATCTCGCTGAACCACTCCTTGCGGATCTCGACGAGCTCGGCCGGCGCACCGACGTCGAGAAACCCCCACACCATCAGACCGACGCGCACGTCGTGGATGACGGGTGCCCGCCCGAACAGCGCCGAGCGCTTCATGGCGATGGCCGCCGCACCGGTGAGCGCATCGTCCTCGTGCTCACCCTCGCTCAGCGCCAGCTTGCCGCGGAAGCGCTCGGTGAGCGTCAGCGCGTAGCCCTGGTCGGGCCCCGGATTGCCCAGCTGGTCACCCAACGGCTGACCGCCGCGCAGCTCACCGGGACGGTCCGCCTCCCAACCACCGGCGCGCCACGGCGGCGACGAGTAGGACCGGGCGGCGTGGCGGGTGGGCGTGGGGACGAACTCCGGGGCGGCCATGGCGGTCACCGTACCGCGCCGGGCACGTCGCGACGGAACCCGCCGTGTCAGTCGAAGGGTCGGCAGAGACCGAACACGAACGCGTCGATCAGCGCCATCCACGACGCCTCGATCACGTTCGGGGACACGCCGATCGTCGTCCAGGTGTCGTCGCCGTCGGAGGAGTCGATCAGCACCCTCGTGACCGCCCGGGTGTCGGCCGAGGTGTCGAGCACCCGCACCTTGAAGTCGACCAGGTGGATGCGGTCGATCGCCGGGTAGCGGGGGCTCAGCGCTGCACGAAGGGCGGCGTCGAGTGCGTTGACCGGGCCGTTGCCCTCGCCGACCGACGCGATGCGCTCGTCGCCCAACCAGATCTTGACCGTCGCCTCGGTGCTCAGGTCGAGCACCCCGTCAGCGGTGGCCGAGCCCTCGCGGTGGTACGACGACACCCGGTAGGCCTCGACGGCGAACAGCTCCTGCTCCCAACCGGTCGAGCGGCGCATCAGCAGCTCGAGCGAGGCGTCGGCCGCCTCGAACACGAAGCCCTGGGACTCGAGCACCTTGAGGCGCTCGGACAGCTCGCCCGCAGCCCGGTCGTCGAGCTCGACGCCGAACTCCGAGGCCTTCATCGCCATGCCGGCGCGGCCGCCCAGGTCCGACACCAGCACCCGGGTGCGGTTGCCGACGACCTCGGGCTCGACGTGCTCGTAGCTCGCCCCACCCGCACGGCCCAGCGCCGAGGTGTGCAGCCCGCCCTTGTGGGCGAACGCCGAGGACCCCACGTAGGGGTCCGCGGGGTGCGGCGGCAGGTTGACCAGCTCCGAGATGTGGCGCGACACCGCGGTCAGCCGCTCGATGCGGCCCTCGGGCAGCGTCGCGACACCCATCTTCAGGGTGAGGTCCGGGATCACCGTCATCAGGTTGGCGTTGCCGGTCCGCTCGCCGTAGCCGTTGACGGTGCCCTGCACCTGGGTGACACCACCGACGACCGCGGCGACCGAGTTCGCGACCGCGCAGCCCGAGTCGTTCTGGGTGTGGATGCCGATCGGCACCCCCTGGAAGTAGGTGACGACCTCGGATGCGATCCGCTGGACCTCGTGCGGGAGCGACCCGCCGTTGGTGTCGCACAGCACGAGGCAGTCGGCGCCCTCGGTCGCGGCGGCCTCGAGCACACGCGTCGCGTACTCGGGGTTGCGCTTGTAGCCGTCGAAGAAGTGCTCGGCGTCGAAGAAGACCCGGAGGCCCGCGGACTTCAGGAAGCGCACCGACTCCCCCACCATCGCCACGCCCTCGTCGAGCGTGGTGCGCAGCGCCTCGGTGACGTGGAAGTCCCACGTCTTGCCGACGATGCAGACCGTCGAGGTGCCCGCCTCGACCAGGGCTCGCAGCGTCGGGTCGTCGTCGCTGCGACCCAGCGGTCGCCGCGTCGACCCGAACGCCACCAGCGTCGACGTCGTCAGGGCCAGCTCGGTGCGGGCGCGCTCGAAGAACTCCTGGTCCTTCGGGTTCGCCTGCGGATAGCCGCCCTCGATCCAGTGCACCCCGAGCCAGTCGAGCTGCTCCGCGACACGCAGCTTGTCCTCGACGCTCAGCGAGATGCCCTCGAACTGGGCGCCGTCACGCAGCGTCGTGTCGAAGATCTCGACGGCCTCGGGGGTCCCCTCCGGAGCGGCGAGCGAGTCAGACAAGCTCCACCCAGTCT